>JABIGF010000001.1 GCA_018650285.1 Methanobacteriota archaeon | reverse complement strand
TGCCGCCAGGGGGAATGCCACCGGGTATGATGCCGCCGGGTATGATGCCGCCAGGAGGAATGCCACCGGGTATGATGCCACCTCAAGGACCCCCCCAAGGGCCACCTCAAGGGCCACCTCAAGGACCTCCCCAAGGGCTTGCTAACAATAAAGAAAAGCAGAAAAAAGATGGAGAGAATGTCGAGTGAACCAAGGTATGGATGATTACCGTTCTGCACCAGCAATTGATGCTGAATTCAAAGGGCAATACAAAGCCCTAAGAATCGTCTCATTCATGCGCTGGATAACCTTGGTTATTGGCCCTGGAGCAATAATTATTGATGATTTTATTCAACCATGGATGGTTAATCAAGGATTACCATCAATCCTAACAATGGATGATTTAAGTCGCTGGTTTATTCTTGATATTCTTGGATTGTCCAATTATATTGATATTGATTTATTTCTTGAAATATACCACCATGTAAACATAATTTCTTGTGTATTATTTGTGGTTTTTATCATCTGGGTAGAAGTGGCAAAAAGAAAAGCAGTTTCTGCCGCTAGTGAACTTACACTATTGGAAGATAGAATGAGAAGAGGGGTATGAATGAGTGACTATCTTCTCGAAGTTTGTAGTGGAAGAGCCGCATGGCAAATACAGCCCACAGATTCAATGGAAATTGATATGGAAGAAATCTCTTTGAAAATCATTGCATCCGGCTGGGAATGCACATTAAGGAATCGACTATGCTATTCTTTTTCAGGTGAAATTGACTTTACACTTTTTCCAAGTGGGAAGTTATTGGTAAAAACTGGAGACCAACAAATTGCTGAAAATATTGCAAAGATGCATATAGACAGTTGGCTCTCTTGAATTATTGAATAGGATTGATTCAAGAGGGAGGGGCTCCACGGACGACCGCTATGGAAGTCGGAGACTCACAATGGGACACCTTGGTTGAGAAGGTTTTGTCCGGCCTTCCAATCGTTTACCCCACACCAAATTTACCAGCCTTGGGTTGTCTAACCACCACTGCTGCACTTGATGAATTATTTCGCATTAAGAACCGCTCACCTGAAATGGTTGTCTCATTAGCAGTCGCAGATGTTGAACAAGCAAAAGAAATCGTTGATGTTCCAGAACAAGCAAAACAACTTCTTTCTGATTTTCCTACTGGTTCAATCACACTCATTCTTTCTGCAAAAAAAACAATGGATGCAAGAGTTGGAGGCGAAAAAGTTGCAATTCGTGTGATTTCAACTGAAATTAGCCAACAACTTCTCAGAACTGTCGGCCCACTTACTGCAACAAGTGCAAATGTAAGTGGGATCGCTCCCGTTTCAAATTGTTTAGTAGCCGCAAGAGCACTAGGGCTAAACGAAAAACAATGTCTCTCTGGATATTGTTCGGGAGAACCACCCAGTACCTTGATACGATGCAAAGACTACGCCGCCCTAGTATCAGGTAAGCAATTAGAGGTTCTGAGAGAAGGCTGCATCAGCAAAGAGGAGGTAAATGCATGGTCAATGAAGATGATATGAAACGTTGGCGTGATGCTGGTCACGTTGCTCGAAGAGCACTTGAATCAATCAAAGATGAAATCAAACCAGGAGTTAGTTGGAATGACGTCATTGAATCAGCTGAACGCTACATCCATCGACATGGTGGCAAACCTGCTTTTCCAACCACTATTGCAGTCAACGATATTGCAGCCCATTACACAACAGACCATGCGCTTTCATTACCATCTTGTTTAGAAGACGAGATGGTTTTCAGAAAAGGAGACCTAGTAAAACTCGATATTGGTGTTCATGTAAAGGGAGCTATAGGGGACAATGCCCTAACTATTGAATTAGGAAACGGTAACAACCACACTGACCAAATCAAAGCCTCAAAAGAAGCACGAGATGCATCAATAGAGAAAATGCACCCCGGAACACCTTGGCATGAAGTCGGTGCAGCAGCCGAACAAGTACAACTTGATGCCGGTTTCACTCCCATCACAAATCTCTGTGGCCACCAACTCGAAACATTCAATCTACATGCTGGCACATCCGTGCCATCATTTGCGTGCGGGGCAGATAACCCCTCATTCCAAGGTGAAGTCCCAGAGGGTGGCATATTTGCTGTAGAACCTTTTAACACAACAGGGGAACAAGGCCTGATTGAGAATGTACCACCACGACATTCAAGCAATATCTGGAGAATTACAGGTGACATTACTGTCAAGAAAGCTTTAGTAAAAAAGAAATTGAAGCCGCTTGGCGCAACCATGGCTCGATATCTTGAAGAGCGGTATGATCAACTACCATTTGCTGAAAGGTGGGCTTTCCCCCTACTCAAAAAACCGTTCCCAAATGAAAACGAGGAAGGGCTTCAATCAAAATGGAATGCATTAACAAAGAAATTGATTAACATACGTTTCCTTGAAACATACCATATGCTAAGATGTGCAGATGGTGGCATGATTGGTCAATTTGAACATACTGTGTGGATTACACCAGGTGGTGCTGAAATACTAACTGTTGAATGATTGTATATCGCCCTTGAGTCAATTATTATGAACAAATATGTCAACTATTTGTCACAAAATAATAGATGAAATACATGGGATTTACTCTATTCAGACAAAAACTACCATTGAAAACGATTTTATGCCATCACTCCAAGGGTTGTACCGAACAGGGCTGTTGAGTGTTCTTCGTCGAGTGTGCATCCCATCCCCTCTACGTCTGCCTCTCACCCTGTTCACCTCTCTAATTTTGACAACGGGCGTAGCCATTGAAAGCTGTATCTTCAATCCCAAAATGAGCGCAAACAAATTGATAGCAAGGCCAATATCATCTTTGATTAATGAGTAATTTCAAAAACAAGTAACGAATCCTGCAAATATGGCAGGAGGCGATATATCTGTTGTCAAAAAAGATGGCTGGATATATTTCATTTCTGATAAAGATAGAATGAATGGTTCACTTTGTAATTATTATAAAATTGGTAAAACTGACTATGACAGACCTATCGAAGTACGTCTTAAAGAACACCAAACAGGGAATCCTAGGGAAGTGATAATTGTAGAAAGCATTAGAACTTCTTTCATAGATACACTTGAAACATATTTACATCATCGTTTTGCTACCAATTGCATATACAATGAATGGTTCAAATTCAATAATAAAGAACTTAAAGAAGCCATTAAAGAAGCAAAAAAAATTAATCGTTGGATGAACAAATATGCTGAAGATGTTGAAAAGGGTACAAAATATAGAGATAAAAAATCGTCATCAAGAACCATAAAACCAAATAAAAAAATCAAGTCAACCCATACTAATTATGTTAATAATATGATAAAATATACCAAATTACATCTAGAACAGGAAATAGTATTGAAGAAAATAAAAGCAATTAATAATAATCGTATGGGTATTGATGGAATAATTAGTTTAACATATAGTGATCCTTCGTTAACATTGGACGCTGATAAACTTCAAAATGAAAGAGGAACATTATATCGGCGCTTTTTAGAAACAAAAAATGTTTGGAATAAAAGGACATTCAACATTATTGGTAAACCTACTCCTGCCAAGTTTCAACCCACCCTTTACAAAAAATTAGGTGCTGAAAAAACAGGCCTAGGAGAATGCAAACAGGTAAATCAATTAGATATGAAAAAACCAATCAAACGTAAATCAAAAAAATCAATTGAGTTACATCTTGAATACTTAGAATTGATGGGAAAAAAAGCGGAAGTGCGATTGAAGAGTTTATTTTTCGAGTTCGTTCTTAAAGCACATTGTGGTACTGCAAAAGAAGTAATAGGATTATGTAAATGGGATCGTTCAATAGTTACTAAAACATCATTTAACGCGTCAAAATTTAAGAAAAAACACCCTGGAATTGCAAAAAAATACTTGAAAAAGCCAGGTTCAGCCATTACTCGGAAAATGGTTGCTTACCGAAAATATCCATGGTGATATTGCATATATTCTGTGTCACTCGTTTTTCTTAGGTAGACGATATTTTCGTTCTTTCAAGTCATTCTGATATCGATTACCAAATTCACTCCCATGCTCTGCAATCCACTCCGAGAATTTGAGAACACCAAGCGGCTCTTCATCGGATGCCATCAAGCCGCGTTTGAGCCCCCTAATCTCCGCTCTTGTGATAACTAAATCTTGCAAAATCACCCCAAGGAATTTTCCAAACATCCAACCAACTATTGACGGAATTGGAAGTATGAGACGTCGCAGACCCATCGATTTCGCCATCAAGCCGATGTATTCTTTGTAGCGGAAGGTTTCCGGCCCTGTGACATCAATTGTCACATTTTCTCGTAACTCTCCTTGCTCTACCGCAACCCTTGCAACATCCTTTACATGCACCGGTTGGATGGGATAATTGCCCATGCCAAACACTCCAAACACCGGGAATTTTCTAAGCATCCACGCAATATTGTTGATCAACACATTTCTCCCCCCACCAAACAATACGGTTGGCCTGAGAATAGCGTACGAATGACTAGACTCATGGAGAATTTTTTCCACCGCTACCTTGCCACGAAAGTAAGTCCAATCTGGTGCTTTATCTGGATGAGCTACTGAAAAATGAATGATTCTTTCAACTCCAGCTTCGGCTGCTGCAGCGAATAATTTCCTGCTATTCTCTACTGCAATCCCATGGTCAAAATTTCGGCTATGATGATTGTACCTAACCCAATAAGTGTTGTACAGCACTTCTGCCCCTCGCAGTGATTCAACCAATGCCTCATGGTTTTCAAAATCAATCGGATGTACCTCAACCCGGCCATCAAAGGGGTCATCCCTGCCTATTGCATTGGTCAGAGTTCTCACACGCAGACCCTTCTCAAGAAGGTGGTGAGCAATCCATCTACCAGAGTAACCAAAGGCGCCGGTTACTACATGGAGCGCCTCAGTCATTGAGGTTGGCTTTACATCATGAGATAAAGCCGTGATGTATTGTAATCAATACAATTACAAATTCATCAAATTTCAATATTCAATCAACTCTATTGGGAATGAAGCGATATGTGAGAACCTTCTCTCGGTAATTGACAAAAGGCCGAGGCGGGTGTAATGGGACGACTTGGAAGAGGCATTGATGCCACAGCAAAATGGCTCCTAAAATGGCGAATAATTCGCGGACCTGCCCGCTTCATTGCCAACTCACGTTACGCCTACAGTTTCATCACGCGCACTGATCGAGTCAGAACAAATCGTCTGCGTGACCGCCTAAAACGTGGTACAATTCCCCAACACGTCTCAATCATCATGGATGGGAATCGACGCTTCGCTTGGTCACAAGATATGGAAAAAGAACTAGGGCATCAGCACGGTAAAGAGAAACTCAAGGAAGTAATGGATTGGGTTCTTGAACTAGGCATCCCCTACCTCACGGTATATGCACTTTCTACAGAGAATGTTACTAGCCGAAATCATGACGAACTTAGCACCCTTTATGCACTTTATATCGCAGGATTTGATGAGATTAGGACGGACCCAAAAATCCACACCAAAAAGGTCAGAGTTCAGGCTGTTGGCCGCATTGAATTACTACCTGACGATGTTCAAGCTGCGATAAAAAGAGCTGAAGATGATACTGCTGGTTATGACAATTTTCTATTTACTGTCTGTCTTGCATATGGTGGCCGTGAAGAGATTGTTGATGCTGTACGCGAGGTTGCATCAGAACATGCAAAAGGCACTCTTTCTCTCGATGAAATCAATATTGAAGCAATTTCACAGCGACTTTACACTGCAGAACTCCCCGACCCTGATTTAGTGATTAGAACAAGTGGAGAAGAGCGAATATCCAACTTTTTGCTGTGGCAAATCGCCTACTCAGAACTGCATTTCACCGATGTTCACTGGCCTTCTTTCAGCCGCCAAGACTTGTATGAGGCGATTGATTCCTACCAGAAGCGCAAGCGCAGATTTGGAGGCTGACCGATGAGTGAAGGCCCATGTCCAACTTGTGGGACCTACCACAACCCAGCATTGACCGTTGATGCGGTAGCAGTACGAGGTTCAGGCGAAGATAGAGAAGTTCTCCTAATTCGTAGAGGACATGAACCGTGGAAAGGCTGCTGGGCTTTCCCTGGTGGTTTTGTTGACGTAGGTGAAAAACCTGAAGATGCTGTGGCTCGTGAACTGTTAGAAGAATGCAACATTGTGGGCAAGGCTTGCGGGATTATCACTGTACGCGGTGAACCTGAACGTGACCCGCGTGGACATGACGTTACTATATTCTATCAAATGGAATTAGATGAAATATCAAGTGAACCAGTTGCTGGCGATGATGCGGCACATGCTGAATGGGTCAAACTTTCTGAAGTTGAACTTGAAAATATGGGCGCTGACCATGCTGAAATTTTAAAGAATATTTAGCGGAATAATGTGCAGGGAAAAGACCTATATTAATGAGCAATGTAGTGCAATTTATGAGCGCACTTTTTACAATGGATAGGTATTACATTCAAACCAAATTTCTGAGAATTTTTGGTGGTGAATTTTGGTTCAAGGATTCCAATGACCAAGTAATCGCATACTCAAAACAAAAGCGGTTCAAATTGAAAGAAGATATTGTTCTCTACACTGATGAAACATGTGCTCAACCCTTAATTTCAATTAAGGCTAGAAGTGTCATCGATTTTGGAGCAACATACGACATAGTAGACGTAACTACAGGAGAAAGCCTAGGGGCTGCTCGTCGAAAAGGACTCAAGTCGCTTTTCAAGGATACTTGGAAAATTCTTGATGCAAATGGAAATGAATATGCTGAACTTATTGAAGATAGCGTGGCAATCCTAAGGAGATTCGTCCCGTTTATTCCTGCAAAATATCATTTCAGTATCCAAGGGCAACATGATATTATGTTGCATCAAAGATTCAATCCAATAATCAAAAAAACAGACATATTGATTCCAGAAGGACACCAACTAGACCGCCGAGTTATTGCAGCAGTTGCATTACTAAATTCAGTAATAGAAGGCAGACAGGGTTAAGTCGTATTTCTCGCCTAGAATAATCAGCGAAGAATTTGCTTTAATTCGTTGTAACAATCACTCCAACCAGTTGCAAGTCCGTCGCCACGACGCCTCATCTGTACAGCTTCACGCCAAGCAGCAACCTCGTTGTTTAGGGCTGGCCCCTTGATTGTTGACTCAATTCGAAACAGTAAACCCCCTCCTAAATGTGGATCTAAAAAACCTCTTTGAGCCTTAGAAACTAGTAGAGTAGGAACCCCAGAAAGTACTGATTCAAGAGCAAGTGTTACCGATTCAGAAAGAACTCCATCGTATTCGGAAATGGCCATTGGAAGCCCCCAAGGGCTGTTAATAGGGTGATTTTCTGCAACTGTTGTGACCCTCATCCCGAGGTCTGGAATCAGAGATGCGGCTGCCACCATCTCGTCCTTATCATGCACCCCCCCACCTACCAGCGCTCTGTGAATAATGGTTGGAACGCCTTCCTGCTTCGCCTCTCGATTAGAAACCGGTTGTGAGAGATATGCATGTGGAAGTTCACCTGTTAAATTGTGTATTTTAATGCCTTGTTCCTTGCAAGCATCAATAAATCCGCCATCAAGGTCTTGACGCCAATTAGGAGTCACAATGACTTCTGTTGCTGCTGAAAGCGCTATTCTGTGGGCAAGATGGTTTACTTCAGTATCTGTAAGATAAATGCGGCGTGGAATTTTTGCTTTTTTAGCAGCGCGTAATTCTAACGCCGCACCCTTGACAACAATTTTTTCAATCGGTTTACCGGTTAAATTTCGCCGCTTTAGAAGTGACGTAACTGCACGAAGACGCCTCAATGCACGAAGTTCTCGCTGAATCGGTAACACCCTACGACCAAATGGACGCTGAACTGTAAGGGTGTGCCGTTTGGGTAATGGTGACTCTTCACTTGCCATCATAGCACTAATCTCTGGCCTTCGTGTGACTACAATGATGTCTACAGGACTACCACTTTGAATAAATCTGTGAAACAGTTGCATGTGAGCGGGATGGTCAAGTACCCAACAGGTCGGACTCTCCCCCATAACTCTCGCTTAGACCCCAACCCCATCAATAGAACGGTTAATTCCTACCTCGCTCTCGCCAGTCACATGGGCAAAGAGAGAATTGAGGTAGCGGGTGGCAAAACATACGGACCATACTCCCCTGGAGTAAAAGCAAATGGAATCATTTGGCTAGCAGGCCAAATTGCTCCAGAAGCAGGAGATGATATTACATCTCAAACTGCAGCAAGTCTTGAGAAAATTGATGCTCTGCTCGCTGCTGCAGGTGTAAGCAAAAATGATGTTTGTTTTGCTCAAGTTTTACTTGATGACATCTCTGACTTTGCGGCGATGAATGAAGTCTATACGGCTTGGTTATCTGGTGTTGAAATCCCACCTGCTAGAGCCGCCTTTGAGGCTGGTGCACTACCACGTGAAGCAAAAGTGGAAATCGTCATCCAAGCGACAGACAAAACCTGCTGTTGACATTTGGTAGTGGCGCTTTTAGAGAAGTGGCCGTTCGGCTGAACCAATGGAGAGTGTTGAGTGGCCAACCGGTCTTGACGTGGAGAAGTCTTCTGCCGCGTTCAAAGCATACGATATTCGTGGTATTGCTGGCGATCCTCTTACACCTGATTTCGCATATCGCCTTGGCCGCACCCTTGCAACCTTCCTTGACTGTGAAGCACTTGCAGTTGCACGAGATATTCGTGATTCGGGGCCCGCTTTGCACGCCGCTTTTGTTGATGGTCTAAATGATTCAGGAGTCACCGTTCATGACCTCGGAATCATGCCAACTGGTGCCCTATATCACGCCACAGTCACTCTCCCAGTAGATGGTGGAATCGTTATCACCGCCAGTCACAATCCTCCTGAATACAACGGTTTCAAAATGTGTCGTGGTTCATCAGCTATGGCAGGGCAAGAATTGCAAGAATTACTACAAGTATTCTTGGCTGGAAAATTCAAAACTGGCTCCGGTGAACACATTATCATTGATGATTTCAAGCACCAATATTACACTGATATTATCGCTTCAACTGGATTACCACAACGTTCTGTAAAAGTTGTAGTAGATTCGGGGAACGCAGTACCTGGGCCATTTATGCAGGATATTCTAAAGATTCTCAAAGCCGATGACACCTGCATTTTGTGTGAATGGGATAACACATTTCCCACCCATCCGCCTGACCCAACTAGGCCCTCAAACATGGAATTACTTGGCCAAACCGTAAGAGATGTTGGTGCTGAATTTGGAATTGGTGTAGATGGTGATGGGGACCGAATGGGCATGGTTGATGAAAATGGTAACTTCATCCATCCAGACCGCCTACTTGCTTTATTCGCCGCTGACATCCTCTCTCGCGTAAGTGAAAATGCTTCTGAGGCGGCTCGCACAATCTTTTACGACGTGAAATGTTCAATCGCATTAGAGGAAACAATCGCCGCTAATGGTGGAATCCCACACATGATGAGGACTGGTCATTCATTTCAAAAACTCGCTCTAAAAAATTCGCCTGAGACGCCACTTGCTGGAGAAATGAGCGGCCATTTCTTCTTCAATGACAAGTGGCCAGGTTTTGACGATACGCTATACTGCACTGCAAGAATGCTCGAATTAGTAGGCCGAGACCCTTCACCTGAAAACGGAGGGCTATCATTTTCAAGGAGATTATCTAGCATCCCCACATATCCTAGTACTGGTGAAGCAAAAGTACCCTTAACAGATGAGCGTGAAAAGACCATGAAATTTGTTGAAGAGGCCTTCTCAGAATTTGAAATGGTAACTGTTGATGGAGTAAGAATTAGACTTGCAGGGGATGACTGGAAAGGTTGGTTCTTGTGCCGCCCATCCAACACAGAGCCGATATTGGTCATGCGTGCCGAGGCTACTTCTGAAGCAGGATTATCTGAGATTCGCACATTAGTCCACGAAAAAATAGGTAATGTGATTGACCTGAAAAAATTCGATGAGTCTTAAGCCCACGGATCGTCGTCGTCAACTGGTATTTCATCTGATGATTCATTTTCCGAGTTACTATTTTCTTCCACATCTGTTGAAGTATCATTCTCTTCTGAATCATTTGATTCTTCTTCACTACTACCGCCGAGAAGCGACATTGCTAGTGAGGTATCCATAGAATCCATCACTGGCTCACCGTTGCTTTGCAGTGGCTCGCTTGGTGGCGTAGGTGCTGCCGGAATTGATACTGGTGCTGCTATCGTATTGTCAGCTGTTGAAGCAGGTGGAGCAACATACTCCGTAGTTGATGCTGAAGGACCAGCAGTAGTAATCATTTCAGCCCCTTCAGGTGCTGGCGGAGGGGCTGTTCCATGTTCTTGCCATGAACGTGAAATCTCCGCTGCGCGACTGGTTCGATGCTCATCGTCTTCTTCGTCATAATCTTCATATTCATCATCATAGTGGTCTTTTTGCCGTAGTTTCATCACTAATATTGCAAACACCATAACAAACATCATCGCAATTAGAGCACCAAGTCCAAGTCCTGCTGCTAAACCGCCACTTGCGCTTCCGGAATTAGAATCAACAAGCACATGAGATTGATTCCAGCGCAAAGGATCTGCTGGGAAAAGGTCCGCTCCTTGGGTAGTATTCCATGGATTTGGTGATAGGCTATCCATTGGGTCAGACCAGCCATCAGTATCTGTATCAGGGCATCCAAGTCTATCATGCTCTGAGTCGCCACGAATAGTAGGGCAATCATCGCCATTCAAACCGCCTAATTCATCACCAAAACCATCACGGTCACTATCTCGCCATTGAGTTGAATCATCCTCAAACACATCATTATCGTCAGACCATCCATCACCATCACGGTCGGGGCAACCAAATCGGTCTTGCCAAGAGTCACCCGGCTCATCTACACAATCATCCCAAGGTTCAGCCCCGTTGGTAGCATTTTCATCTTCCCAACCATCGCCATCCGTGTCAAGTGGGTGTTTGTCTGTATTTGTTGCTCCAGGAATATACTCACCTGGCCAGTGAGGTTTTCGCGACTCATTCCAATGTGGGTTGGCCCAATTATCGCCTTGCCCGTCACCATCGCTATCAGCCCATTGTGACCAATCGGATGGGAACATATCTCCATCATCTGAAGTACCATCGCCATCAACATCTGGGCAGCCAAGAACATCGCGCCACGAATCGCCCCATACATCGGGGCAGGCGTCACCATTGTTGCCGCTTAGATTATCTCCATATCCATCACCATCAATATCTGTTTGTTGTGTTTCATCGTTGGGGAACTCATCGGGATTATTTCCCTCTTGATTATCACCCCAACCATCGCCATCATTGTCTTGATATTGCGTCTCATCAAATGGCAAGAAATCGCTTTGAGTGGATCCTTCTGAATGGTTATCACCCCAACCATCATCATCTGTGTCTATATGTTGAGTTGGATTATTGATGAAATCATCAGTAACGTCTGACCAACCATCTAAATCAGTATCAGGGCAGCCAGGATTATCAAAAGTATCAACTCCGAACATTGTTGGACAATAATCCATATTGACAGCACCAGCAACATATCCACCAAGACCAAGACTCTGATAATTTGAAGTCAATGATTCATCATTCCAGTTATCACCAAACTGGTCGCCATCACTATCATTCCACTGTGTGAATTCTGATGGGAAAGCATCCCTACTATTTGACCACCCATCGCTATCACTATCTTCGCAACCAATTTGGTCTATTGTTGAAGTCCCGTGGATTGCTGTACAATTGTCGGCTTCAAATCCATCCGGATTGTCACCATACCCATCTCCATCAGAGTCTCGCCATTGCGTCGATTCTAAGGGATGAGAATCATCAACATCGGCATAGCCATCTCCATCAGTGTCAGGACAACCAACGAAAGGAGATACTGTGGCATTACCCCAAACCGTTGGGCAATCGTCATCTTCGTTTGCAACTCGGTCATCATCATCATCTTCAATGAGGCCTTTCCAAACAAACACATCGTAATCACCAGCGCTAGCAATGTCATCTGAACCAAATTCAGCTAATCCACTACTAGTCCCCTTGAATCTACCAGCAGTGTGTGTAATATTTTGAGAATCGATATCAATCGCCCATGCACGGTCTCCACCCGAAGGACCGCCAGCAACAAACACATCTTCCCATTCACCTGTTGAAGCAGAAGAAACCGCAACAAAGGCATCTGAGGCGCCACTTGTGTTTGCCATTCTTGTGGTGGCGGTATTCTCAAATGTTGTTTGACCGGCAATATGGCCAACAGTATAAACTGCGCTTTCATCTGGTGATAGAGCAATTGAGAAACCCATGTCATCGCTTGGACCACCGCCTTTCTTTGCCCAATCCCAATTGTGGGAAACAGATATTTTTGCAGTCCAAACATCAGAACCGCCAGAATTAGATGTTAGACGATGAGTTCCAAATGCCGCAAGTGAACCTTCAAAATCACCAACAGCATAAACTGAATCGGAATTATCTACAACCATGTCTCGAATTGTATCAGTGCCTGTTCCTCCGGCTGAAACAATCCATTCAATTGAACCACCATCTGTTATTTGCATTAACCAGATATCCTGTGAACCGCCACTAGATGTGTAGGTTGATATTCCCATAAAATCAACAGTATTTTGGAACGTCCCAGCAATATACCAGTAATTGCCGCTTGGACTGAATGCTACAGAAGTCGCTGAATCATATTGAGATGGACCCCCCCAACCATGTTGTGATTCCCATGCACCGTTCAACTCAAGAGAACCAAGATAAGCATCGGATGTTGACTGATTACTTGCATAATACCAATCACCATCGGAATTGGTGTAAGCATGAATATTGCCTACATAAGAGCCTGTTACAGTAATTGAATTGTTGAATACCTTGATGTCCGTAGGCATTACTTGTCCAAACATGTAATTCCCTGTAGGCCCACCCCAATATGGGTCATACTCTGCCTGTTTATCGGATGTTTGAGCCCACTGCCAATTACCACTACTATCCAATTTTCCAACAAACATGTCGTAGGTTGATTGTGAATGAGCATTCAATGAAAAGGACCCTAATTGAACAGAAGGTGATGTTGAATCTTGATTATTCATGAAAGGGCCAGTCACATACACATTGCCACTAGAATCAACATCAATTCCCAGCCCCCAATCTTCGTATATTCCGGCAATTTGAGCGGCCCAAAGCCAATTTCCTGAATCATCCATCTTTGCTACAAAGCCATCAAGTCCACCTTGTGAATTTAGAGTAGTAGAACCAAAAGTAGCAGAACCAGCAAAAGAACCAGTGACGTAAGAATTCCCTTGCGCATCAAGGACCATGTCCCATGCCATGTCAGCTCCTGTACCGCCACCAGAAGTAACCCAAGCATCACCTGGGGAAATTTTTTCAGCAAAATTAAGTTTGAATTGGCGGTCTAAATTGTATTGATTTTCACTAAAATCATAACTCACACCAAGAAGCAATGAGGTGAACATCACCGCGACGAGAGTGAGGGCCCCCCTACCTTGCATCAATCGTCCAAAGTGGCACTCACATTTTATTGTCACGCCGTTGGCGTTTTCTCAAAATCGCATCAAATCGCGAAAGATTGACGTTTAGAAATGAATGAACCATAAGAAATTATTCCAGCATCAATTGCCATCAAAGCTGAGTTTGCAATTGCATCGAAATCTTCTTCCAGCGACTCTAAACCAAAGTCAGAAAGTGAAAGGCGGCCCATTTTTCTCAACAACCTAGTCCCAAACAACGCTTTCTTCATTTTCGCCCTATTTGATAACATCACTCGTTGTTCTTCACGACTCTCAATAACATGAAATCCATTTGTTTCTAACAGTGTGACCCAACCTGAAATAGAGAGATCTGATTCACTTCCGAAAATATTGTCCATGAACAACTTCACCTTATCTTCAAGCAGTGAAGAATCGCTAATTACAAGTTCAGAATTCATCAATATGCCGCCATCGCATAATAGCCGTCGGGCTTCTGCAAGTATTGTTTCAGGTTGGCGGCTAACTGAAAGACGGGATTCGGTTAACAGATGAGTTGCCCAAGCATCTGGAAATGGCGCTGAGTGTAACGGTGAGCATTGAAATTCAACTGAATCTTTAGCCCAGTCAGCATTGGCATTTTCGACCATTATTGGCAACGATTCAACACCTGAAATAGTACAACCAAAGCGCCCAGAAATAAGCGATGAAACACTACCCATTCCAGAGCCTAAATGAATCATTTGAGAAGCGTTGTTTACCTCACCTCGATTACAAAGGTCAATTGCTAAAGCTGACGTTGAGGGGAATGCATCTCCAAAAATACGGCGGAACAACGGGTTACTTCTCGCGCCGCCCATAACCATTGGGCCACCTTCCTCCCTCATCAAACTCTCCACATAGACTAACGATTGTGAATGTGAAAATGTGTGATTCCCTCCCCAAAAAGGTAACTCCGTTACCGGCTCTCTTATGCTTAATTGGTCACTCGGTGGCCTTGTTGCCACTGTGGCTTAGCTGGTAGAGCACCTGATTCGTAATCAGGCGGTCGAGAGTTCAAATCTCTCCGGTGGCTTAATTGTCAGCAATTCTCTTTTCTGCCAACTCACAATACTCTTCACTGATATCAAACAAGAGATATTTGCGACCATTTTGCTTTGCAGCGATTCCTGTCGTTCCAGACCCACCAAATGGGTCAAGAACAATATCTCCGACAAAAGTATACATCTCCATACAACGACGTGGTAATTCCACTGGGAATGGGGCTGGGTGCCCCACTCTCTTTGCACTCACAGTAGGGAACGTCCAGATTGACTTAGTCCATTCAATGAACTCTTTTTTGCCAATTGAATCTTCGCGCCCCTCTTCTTTTTCAGAACGTGAACGTGGTAACTTAAACTGCCCCTTTGAAAAAATAAGAATGTATTCATGAACATCTCTCAATGTTGGGTTGGATGCAGATTTCCACGAACCCCAAGCGCATGATACGCCCGCACTTGCTGCCTTATTCCAAATGATTTCACCCCGTGGCAAAAATCCGATTTCAATCATAATCTGATTGATGAAAGATGCTAGTGGAATGTACGGCTTGCGCCCAAGGTTTGCAACATTAATACAAGCCCTTCCACCAGGAACAAGCACACGATAGCACTCATCAAACACCCCTCTCAATAGGTCAAGATATTCAGAAAGTGCAAGGTCA
This sequence comes from Methanobacteriota archaeon, assembly GCA_018650285.1. Taxonomy (GTDB): domain Archaea; phylum Thermoplasmatota; class Poseidoniia; order Poseidoniales; family Thalassarchaeaceae; genus MGIIb-Q1. The sequence continues at coordinate 96,754 of JABIGF010000001.1, read as the reverse complement.
TCATCGTAAGTTTTGGAGGCATTATATGGTGGGGAAGTGACCATCATGTGAACTGAATTATCAGGGATATTACGCATATCACGCGCATCTCCACAAATCACTTGATTATGCAAATCATCTGGTAAAACTCCCACATCTCCAGTATCTGATTCCTTTGGCAAGCCACGATACATCGCTGAACCGTAAAACTGGGTCGCATCATGGCTCTCTCGCTTAGAAACGCCGAAGTCAGATGTTTTGGTACCATTGCGCTTCGTAGCACCTGTTCGTGCTACTGCGCGCGCGTCAACTGATTTTTCACCAGCATTCGCCTTACTACTTCCCTTCTTTGGCATCCCAGCCCCAGTTAACGCGAGGTTCGCTGTCCCCCTATGAATGAATCGCAAAGCGGGCAAATGAAGATGGATACTATCCAATTTCTACAATTATGGGACCGCTTGAATAAAAGGTAGGCGTCAAGTCGCAGAACCAATGGTGTCGCTCCTCACCTTGAGTGATGCAGACCTCGCGGGCAAGACCGTGCTTGTCCGTGTTGATGTAAATTCACCATTAAATCCAATCACCGGCGAATTTCTTGATGATTCACGATTACGTGGAATAATGCCTACTCTCCGCCGTCTAGGAAATTCAAAAGTAGTACTTCTTGCACACCAGTCACGGCCAGGAAAATCAGACTTTACCACAATGGAAAGACATGCTGAATTACTCGGTGTTCTGCTTGGTAGAACGATCACCTTCGTACCTGATATTTGTGGAGACGTTGCACTTGCTGCCATTAGTGAAATGAATAATGGAGAGATGATTTTCTTAGACAATGTTCGTGGCTGGAGTGAAGAGACTTCGATGAAGAATGCCACTTTTGAAGAGTTGGCAGCAACTGAAATTGTTCAAAAATTATCAAGCATTGCTGATGCTTTTGTTAATGACGCCTTTGCTTGTGCACATAGGAATTCTCCAACAATATCTGGATTTGGTCTTGTTTTACCTTCTTATGCAGGAGTATTGTTGCAACAAGAATTGGAAACATTAGGTTCTGCTGTTGAAAATCCACAACGACCGTACGTTGTTGTTTTAGGTGGAATAAAATGTGATGATTCCCTTGATATCGCAGTTAATCTTCTTGAACGCGATGTTGTTGACACAATTATTCCTGTTGGAGTTGTAGGAAATCTGATGGTTTGGGCCGATGGAAAAGAGTTAGGCAACCTCAATGAGAATTTTATTCGAAACGAACTTGGAGATGCGTTTGATAGAACTTGGGAAATGGCTCAATGGGTCTGCAGTAATCATTCTGACAAACTGATATTACCTTCTGATTTAGCTATTGAGATTGATGGCGAAAGAGCTCCGCTCTCAGTTAGAAATTTGCCCACTGAATATCCAATATATGACATTGGAATTGCATCTTTGATGAACATTGGGCCTGCAATCATGGGTGCAAAATGTGTTCTGTGGAATGGGCCGGCGTCTTATTTTGAAAAGTCAAAGTTTGCTTTTGGCACCATTGAAATTCTCAATACTTGTGTTGAAACCGATGCCTTCGTTATTATTGGCGGGGGGCACACTAGCACTCTTGTGAACCAACGTGGCGCCAGCGAAAAAATCGGACACAATAGCACTGGTGGAGGTGCATGTTTGACACTACTTTCTGGAAAGAAAATGCCAGCAGTTGAAGCATTAAAACTAGCAGCAGAAAAATTTGCTTGAGTGACATAATTCATTATTCTATGAATTTGAATAGATATGAATCTTTTACCATTCTCCTAGAAGCATTAGTAAATTCGCTTAAATCTTCACCAGAATCTATCTCATAATTTTCTGCCTGTAAACCCATATCTAACTTATCAAGGTCAGCAACATATCTCCCTTCAGGAGATGTTCGGTCTTCAAATTCTTGCCACCAATTCTGCAACTCTTCGCCTCGTGGATGACCCTCTAGCATTACTGCAAGGGCGCTCTCTTCTGCAGTTCGCTTATCTTCCTTAGAAATGTTATCATATGGAGTTTTATCACCTACGATTACTTCGGCTAAATCATGAATTAACGCTAGGGTAATGACCTTCTCCCGATCTAATTCTTCTGGACAATAGAGTAGTGCGGCTAATCCCATCCCCCAACAATGTGATGCAACTGTTTCAGGATTTTCAATATTGAACCTCGTCCATCCTGCTCTAACCACTTGTTTCAATTTCAATGCGTGCTTTAGCCTATCTTTCTCTCCACTTGTAACTGGATTTTCTAGCATGTTTTGGGCCAATTGAATGACTTATTTAATTTAGAAGGTTACAATCAGAACATTTCACAAACGTGAAAAATGGGTGGAGACTATATTTTGTCAATGAAATTGACGCGAATACATTAGACGGGTTACCACTTCGGAGACACATGGAGTGGGACGTCTCGGCGATAGAGGGGCCACAAGGAGATGATTGGCGAGTACCTGCTGGTGAGTTGGCTCAACGCATGACTCAGGCAGCAACAGCACTCTCTGAAGCAGGTATTGAATCAATGTTAGTTCACGACCCTGTTGACCTTTATTGGTTAACTGGGGGCCGCCAAAATGGAACCTTGTTGGTTGGTAGTTCGGAATCAGATGTTGATTCGGTTTATTGGGTTCGAGCAAGCCTAGACCGCGCCCGATGGGAAGCAGGAGGAGATGCGGCGCCATTCGAATTGGCATCACATCCATCCACAAAATCTCTTGATGATGAATTAAAGCAACGTGGATGTACCACGACACCTGCAATGCAACATGGAAAAATGCCTCATAATCAAGCAACTTTTTATCACGATATTATTGGTGAATCATCTGATTGTACTCGTCTTCTCTACTCTCTACGCGAAAGTAAGAGTCTCTGGGAAATTGAACAAATGCGTGCCAGTGGAGAAGTAAACCGCTGGATGTTTGAAGCGATTTATGATGAGGGGGGCGAAGGTGTCTCTGAGATAGAACTCGCCGCTGCCGCGGATTCTGTCAGCCGTGCAGCCGGATTTGGTGGCCACATAATGATGAGAAAATGGCCAATGAATTGCGACCGCGTCGTGATTGCAGCAGGCCATTCCGGCGCAGTACCATCCTACTTTGATTCTGCAATTGGCGGCACTGGGCCTCATCCATTCGCATCATTAGGAGCAGGATTCCACCGCATAAAAATTGGTGAACCTGTCCTTGTTGACATAGTTCATTGCCACCGCGGTTATGTCTCGGATTGTACTAGAATGTTCAGTGTCGGGCCACTAAATGACGAATGGACACAACGACTTGAGAGCATGGTAGAAATTAGTTCATCAGTAGTCACAAGCCTTGCGAAAGGAGATACTTGCGAGATGGCTTACGAAGGGGGTATGAAAATCGCACGAGAGTTAGGTTATGACAAGCACCTAATGGGAATGCCACCAGACCAAGCTCGTTTCTTAGGGCACTCAATTGGACTACACCTTGACGAAACACCAGTAGTTGCGCGCGGATTCCCGCAGCCTCTCCCTATTGGTGGAACGATGGCAATTGAACCAAAAGTGATCTATCCTGATGGCGCAATAGGTGTCGAAGACAGTTGGGTAAGAACTGAAAACGGAATGGAATGCTTAACTGCTGGAGACTTGATTCCGTTGCATCAAGAGTGGTAACTTTCAATCCGCTTAACAAATAATCAAAATTCTCCTCTTGGATGAGAAGGATTGATTTTCAATTCTCAAGACCTCACTCTATCGCCGTCAAGTTCATGGGTGTCCCGCAGACAGAGAGCATTATGGGTGCGAAACCGTGGTCTCCTTCTCATGTTGCAACCGTTGCAACTGCATACACTGACTTACGGATTTCAGGTGCTGTAAAAAGTGAACTTGTTGATATTCTTGTTGCAAAGTTAGATGATGTTGTCCCACGAATGGAGCAAGAAACTCTTGGCCAAGATGCAGAACGTAAAACTCTAGACGACCCGCGACGAACTCGTTTGGGATTCAGTAGAACTCGCGGCCTAATGATTGAGCGAATTGAACAGGTTGACTCAGTTGGGGCGGCGGCTGTTACTGCTGCTTGCGAAGAATTAGAAAATTATCTTCGAAGTGTGTTACGTGCGTGTGAAACAGTTTGCACAAACCAGCGCATGGGAACTATCAAACCACGTCATCTTGAGGAGGCGCTCTCCAATCTTGGAGTTAGTCTCCCTACTGAAGCGGCAGAAAATATTCCAGTTGTAACTAATTCTCAAGTCGATTCACTTGATGCACTTGTTGGCGGAGGTGCTGGCATCATCACCCCGGCTATTTTGCGCCAACTAGCAAAACAATTCTCAGGAATGAAAGTTGAAAATGATGCTTTAGAAGAAATTCTTGAACTCTATTACGACCAGGCTGGAACCATTCAACATGAGATGAAAACATCACTTACTGGCGGTAATCCAGCAGATTTCGCTCCCGCATTGGAAAAATTAGATGAATTAGCAAAAATGGGTTTTATCAAGCGCACCCTTGAATTGGCTGAGCATCGAGCAAAAGAAAACGGCTCGCGCTCAATTACCATTGAACATGTGCTAAGCATTGATGTTTGAAAGGGCAACACCGAAAACCAAACACCGCTAGCGATGAATGATGACGAGCAGGGCACAGAAGGCAGCACAACGCCAACTTCTTGATGTTCTTTCTTCTTGGCAGGAACCACATGGCTCTGGTACATTGGCAAAAAGTTCAGTGCTTAAGGCGATGCAGGTCAACGATGATGGCTCTGTCAAAATTCGGGTAACGCCAGCCCGTGCACATTGCCCTTGCTGCCTCCTAGACCTAATTGATTTGAGAGCAAAATTGATTGAGAAAAGGAAAATTACTGCAGTATTCATAGAAGTTGTTGACATACCTGATGTCCATCGTTGGACTTCTTCAATTAATGAATGATTACAGACAATATCAATTAATTAGCCGAAAAATCGGGTTATTTATCACTCAATATTTGACCCGTCGCAGTTAAAGAGAGAGGCAAAGCCCGCAAGTTTGAGGGAACTGCATGACCCGCGTGAGAGTCCACACTGGCGAAGTTAATGCGGAGATGCTTGACACTACTCTCCAAGACCTACCAAAATTCATGTCAAATAACAATGGAGGATGGATTGACATCTTCCAACCTAAAGAGGAAGAGACCCGTGAATTCTTGCAAGGAAAAATGATGTTTCACCATCTTGCTGTTGATGACTGTTTTGAAGAGCCTGCAAGCAGAAATTTCGTTTATGGTGACCACAAATTTACTACTTTCAAAGCACGTGATGCTGACCGCGAACTAGACACCGAATATCTTCGTTCATTCCTTCACGACGGTTGGCTAATCACAGTACGTCATGCACATATGCCAGGAATTGGTGAGTTTAGAAAGCGTATAAAATCGAAAGATTTCATGAAAGACGGAATGATGAAAGCAGAATATTTGCTCTATCAACTTCTTGATTCGGTTGCTGACGATTGGACAAAAATATTGATTCGCAAATCTGAACGTTTGGACGAATTAGAAGACCGAGTCTTTGACCCAAATCAAAAACATCCTAATCTTCTTGAAGATCTGCACGAATTGAAGGGTGACCTACGTGAGATTGCTAAATCCACCACACCTCTTGACGAAGTTGTGCGAGGAATGCTACGCTCAAATGATGAGTTTGTAACAGATGCCACAAATCTCTACTATCGTGACTTGGCAGATTTGACTCGTGCGATTGTAACTAGAGTTGAAAACTACAGTTCTGGTGCAGCCTCAACTCGTGACACCTATATTTCTCAAACCTCCATGAGACTTGCTGAATCGCAAGCAGAAGCGGCAGAGGTTATGCGCCTATTGACAATAATTGCAACAATAATGCTACCAATTACTGCTATTGCAAGCATTTTTGGCATGAATGTTCAAGCATTTGAGGCAGGTAATGGCCCATTTGATTTGATGACAATATTAGGAATCATGAGCGCTATTGGAGTAGGTATTCTATTGTGGTTCTATGTGAAAGGATATATCGGCAAACGATAATGCAATTTCACTCTTCTTCAGTGGCAAAAGCCGTTTTCAATTTACCTTCGTCTCTTGCCCATCTTGCCCGCTGGCGCTCTTCAACAATAGCCAATTTAGAATTGAGTTTATTTATCATAAATCGATAAATATAGTATAATGCTATTACGTCAAATAGAATGAATCCCACCAATAATTTATCCATTTTTTCACCTCATAATGGGGGGTTGATTTCAATATCACAAGCACCTTCTGCAATTCCAATGCAACCTAAGATACAACCTTCTGCAACTAAATCATCATCTAAACCAGGAGGTAATGGAACAGGCATTGGGACAGAACCGGATAATAATTTGATTAAACAAGTCCCACATGTTCCTGAACTGCAACCTCTTGGAATATCTATTCCTGCATCTTCTGCAATATCTAATATTGGCACTCCTTCTTGATTCTCTGCACTACCAACTATGACGCCATTTCGAAAGAAGCGGAGAAGCGCCATGCTTCCGCCAATCGGTTATCTCTCTTGATAATAGTGCCAAAATACCGTATCATATTGAAATGCAAACTACCCTTTGTGTCAATTCAACGGCTCTGTTTCTTCTGCTGGTGAATGGGCATCGGTATCTCTTTTGTATAGAAATCCCATAGCCACAAGATAACCAACCCAAGTAAAGAACTCAAGCATTGTTGGATCGCCATTCCACCCTATAGTCGCTCTCAACATCCCACCAATCAAACCCTTGTCATGTAATACAGGAGCATCTCCTGTGCCATCCCAATCGGGATTTACATTCCATAATTCATCATCAAATACTGGGATTAAGCCCACATTATCCGCCTGCAATTCATGAACTCCATGAGCAGCCAACCCAGCACCTACGAAAATCAACAACAATGTGGTAGAAGTAAATAATTTCTTTACATTTACTTTCGCCCCTCTAGAGTGTATCAACCAACCAATGAATACAGCAGCGCTAATACCTACCAATAATCCAAGTAATGCCCACATAGTTTCGGTTCCTGCTGACATAAACACCACTGTTTCAGAACCCTCTCTCCACACAGAAAGAAATGCAATAGCCGAGAGTGTTTTTGCCCCTCCATCAATATCTGATACTGCATCTTGTGCCACTTTTTCTAATTCAGCTCTAGAATGATGTTTGATTAAATGGAAGACTACCACGGCGATTAATACCGCAGATAACAACATTAGGATACCTTCAAACCACGCCTCATTTGCAGCAAATCCTCCAATAATGAATTGGAATACTAGGGCTGTGACAATACTCGCTATGACCCCTAATCCAACACCTTTCCAAATGCTATTTATCAGTTCAGGACGCTCAGATTTCTTCAAAATTAGCATGAAGATTACCACAATTAATGTGGCTTCTAATGCTTCTCGAAATCCAATGAGACCACCGGTCCAAATGTCTTCAATCATAAACCGGCCGTAATTCGTTCTACCTATAAGGATTAGGTTGCCCTAATCTGCGAATTCCTAACCACATTGTTACAAGGTAAGACCAATCCTACTGCAGTCCTGTACAACGGTACATGCCCCTATATCCAAACATCATTAGAGGCTGTTAATTCACTTTCTGTGCCACCTGTATTTACAACTCCGCTTGGCTCAATAATCATAATTTTGCATTCTTCTTCAGCAAACGGTTTGTGGTTAACTCCCTTGGGTACCACATACATTTCACCTTCATTCAATTCTACGGTCTTATCCTCAAATTCAATTTTCATCTTGCCTTCAATAACGATAAATGTTTCATCAGTATCCTCATGGTTATGCCATACAAATTCACCTTGAATCTTAACCAATTTAAATTGATAATCATTCATTTCCGCAATTATTTTTGGCGACCAATGTTCAGAAAACATTGATAATTTATTCTTTAAATTAATTTTGTCCATTTTCTTCCCCCCTTCTGCATTTGTATTTACTGATTAAGAACTGTTTACAAATATCAGATTAATGAAAAATTGAAACATTAGGAACCAAATAAATCCAACAACTGCAATCCAAATGATTGATGGGTCTTCACTTCCTGAAATGTAAGAGTAAGCGATTATGGCTGCAGCTAAACCTGCTACAAACAAAACACGATAGAGAATTGTTGCCCCTACTCGCCCGCTTGTGGATAGGGCTTTCCATCCGTTGAATCCAAACCACTTCTGTATTACACCCATGGTTTCACTATTGGCATTAGGTTCTTCTTCTTACCCTAGCAGAGCAGCGTTGTGCTACGCTCAGAAGTTTAACGGTCTGACCAACGAGTCCAACGGCCTGTTTGCTTGTTGAATACAAGGCCGGCCTTCTTCATCCACTTGTTGAATTTAGTTGCACCGGCTCCAGTAGCGACAATGAAATCTTCACGATCTTCTTGAGCCTGAATGTATCCTTTAGCCGCAAGCGTCTGGTCAATCCAATCATTGATGTCCATCAATCCACCTGTCAACTTACTCTCAGTTACTGCTGCTTCAAGCAACTCTGCTTCAACACCAGTCATCTCAGGGTCAGCCCGCAATAAATCATCGACGGTGCCTGTTTTCTTTTCTTTCGGCTTGAAAGCCATGGGTATTCTTGGACCTTTATTATCATCAATCGTAATGTGCTTGCCATTACTCAAGAATGTTTCAACACGGTCTACCATTGGAGCGCTAAACGGCGTCTCACAATCCCAACAAATGTAACTCCAACCTTCTGGGTCATCCTGATTGATATTGCCGCCAACAGGGTCAATCTCTTCACCACACTCTGGGCAAGCATAGAGGCAAAGAACTGGAACTATCTTACGTCGGAAATCTGCAATATCTTGTGGTGTGCCAGCCAAATCAAGAAGTTCGTGGTCACGCGCTGCTTCTAGACCTCTTGTCTCAAGTTGGTCATTGATTTTTGAGCGCATCTCATTTTTACCCTCTTCATCTAAATTGTTCTCCAATTTACAGATGAGTTCAATGCTTTTTCCAAGGCGAATCATTACCAGTTTTTTGCTCCTAAAAGCCTCAACTTTAGCTTCCCGGATTCTTTCCTTCTGCTCAATAATCTCAGCCAAGTAATCCTTCTGCTGTCGGCGCAGACGTTGCTTGTCGATTCGGTCAAGTTTTTTAGGTGTAGAAAGTACCTTTGAGAGATACTTCTCAGAGCCGGCACCACTAGGGCCAGATTTGATGACTTCAATTACAGAATCTGCAATCTTTTTCTTCAAGCCATAGTTCCCAACTAATTGCTCTTCTGTGATGTCTTTGAGTTTACCAATTGTCAATCCCGCATCTGCCAAAGTTTGGGCTGTAACCTCGTCAACCCCTCTTCTCAGTAATGCTAGATAGGTGTCCTTCTTTGCCATGTGGCATCCCCTCCGGCACCTTCGGAGCCACGGGTCTGCTTTGAACCCGCCGTTTTTCAATAAAAACTGCTAAGCCAATTATTCGCCGAGTTCTTCATTGATCTGCTCTAGTTTTTCAGCCAAAATAAGCCACTCTTCAACTTCTAAATCTTCTGGGCGGAAATCTTGCCAACCCAGTTCTAAAATATCGTTATTTTCATCAGAAAGGAGGATTTTTGTTGAGGCTTGCCACCGCTTTCTATTCCAGTTTGGCACCCTCTCTATCTTTCTTGGAATCCCTTTGAGTCTGTTCCTCAATTTTTTCCGCCTTTCAGCAAAGGCATGGTCTACCATTCTCTTAACTAGTCGTGACTCAACAACTATTTCGAGTTCTTCGCCCAAATCATGAGGGAACATGCTCACTACTCTACTATTCACTTCAGGATGTGGGGAAAAGAAATGTGGAGGGACTTTCATCTCTAATTCTACCTGCCAATTCAATGCAGTATTAATTCCTAATGGGCCACGAGATGCCAAGCCAAATTCCATTGCCAAACGGCTTGCAAATTCGTCTTGTAATAACAAAATTACAGCTGAAATTCTACCCCTTCCATCTCTTCTAGCATTCTCTTGCCAATGATCTATTTTTGCTATTAACGGACTTGAAATCTGATAAGGCGGGTTAGAAACAACTGCCGTCAAATCATCAGGCCATGCAACCCTCAAAGCATCGCCTTCAATCAAATTAAGTTGTCCACTTTCTATCGCTTCACCATGAACACGATGTAGGTGAGCAATTGCTCTTTCATCAATTTCAATTGCCGTCACTTGTGCCCCTGTTTCTAGCAAAAAATGAGTCAATGTACCTGGGCCTGGGCCCACTTCAAGAACATGAGAGGTACTATCCACTTGTGATAATTGCACGGTTTTTTTGAGCGTCTTAGCATTTATCAAGAAATGTTGTCCTAACTCTTTGTCAGCCCGACCATGGTCAAGTAATAGGTCAACTAACTCATGCACGACCTCTGCGTCCGGCTCGCCACCCGACATGTTTCCACTATTCCGCTACGCGCACCACATTTTGTATGAGACTGGGCACTATCTTTGGGTCTTCCAATTCTTCAACCAATCTCTCTGAAATAAGTTGTAATGAATCAATTTCACACGCTTCATCAACTTCTTCAAATGAAAACCAACCCATGCTTGTTCGACTTTGCATCATCTTTTTTGCCTTTTTAACCCCAATACCGGGTAGTAATTGGAAAGCGTGGAACTTCAAAGAAACTGGTCCCGCGCGATTGTAAAAAGTCAAACTTGGCTTTGGATTTTCAGTAAGGATGTCTTTGATGACATCAAGAAGCACCATTTGCGCGGTATTAGGAAGTTCTTTGTGACGGCCTTTTCCTAGCACAATAGAAATTTTCTCACTCTCACCCTCAATCGGCAACTCTAATTTTTGACTCGGTGCAAGAATTCCACAACCAGGATTTGCTCTTACTTTGATTAGATGAAGATGTTTCTCAGTAATGCAGTGAATTACACCACCGCCACTACCACTTCCTTCTTGTGAAAGAACGCGACAATGTGTCTCATTTGACCAGTCCGGCTCATCACCGCCGCGGCCATCTCTTGGTCTATCTCCCTGCATGTTATCAACTCGGCGAGACGGGTTCTATCAAATAAGGTCCCGCACAATAGCATCTTTATCCTTCATAGCCAACATGTTGGCGTACAAGAGTTACTACGTGCTCTATTTCAGAGTCATCCATAACAACTCTCTTTGAGGCAAGGATTGCCTTAACAGCCTGTCCTGTCACTGGAATAATTTCTGCGATTTTTGCTGCAATATCGGGTGCTGCTGCCAACTTATCGACTTCAGTAAGAGCTTTCAACAAATCATCGAATACTTTTGTTTCGGTTTCAATACCGTTACGAGCGTCACTAGCAGCCCACATTGCGTGGTTTAGTGCCATATTTTGCTCATAAGATAACTCGCCACGGCGTTCTTGAGCCTGTAGCAATGCATCTCTAACAGTTGCATAATCAATGTATGTTTTTTCTCCCATTATATTCACCTCATTCTAAAGGGCGCAAGTGTTCTGGTAGTGCAACTACCGTCTTGGCCATGTTTCCATCTTTTACAGCAATGACGTATGCACGACCTTGCTTTCCGGTAATGGTTCCGGTCTTACCCTGGAATCTGCGATGAGGCATACCTTTCTGCTGCCCGCCGTCAATAACGATTGCAACCTTTTCACCGTCTTCATACGGATACATGACTCGCCTAATGAATAGACGGCCACGATCGCTCTTGCTACGACTTGCGATTGTGCGAGTTCCTTGACGTGTTCCATGTGTTCGGCGCATTGCTATGCCTCCATTGTTCCCCTATGGGGAACTCGGCGACCTACCGCCCCTAATTAAGCGCGTCGGATTCTTCCAATGTTTTTTATCCACTGAATAGAGCAAAAAAACAACATTTTGATGAATACATTATGCCAATTCAGATTTACCCATTCATAGAAATAACACTATTCAAGAATTATCGGAAATCAATAGAGGCGTTGATTGAAAACGGGGACCCCCGCCCAAGCGGTTTGAGGAAGAGAACATGCGTGATTTCACTCGGGTCTCAGAGGTGCTAGTACCACACCGAAAAAAGTTCCACATTTTGATAATTTTCGTCACCATTCTAATGCTACCAGGGGTGATGTGGGCGCTCACTCCAATAGACATGGAATCATACAATCTTGACTCTCCAGAACTTGACGCTCTCGATGTTATTGAAAATGAATATCCTGCCAACGAAATCGTCACTGGTTTTGCAATAATAATTCGTGACCAATCGCTAGTTGGTCAAAATCCAAGCAATATTTATGCCGACGAAATCGCGCCATATAACGGCGACTATAATGGTGTTGAAACACCTGTTGGAGGGATCCTAAACCTCAGCGTTTTGCATGAAATTGATGATAAAGCAGCAGCAGCTAGAGCCGACCCGATTTCAGAATTTTACCGGCCAATTGTTTCAGATGTCACCAAAGTTCAGTATAATGGGGTACTCACCCTTACAGACCAAATACGCTCATTCATGGCGCAAGAATCACTACTTACCCAATCATCAATTAGCCCATACGGAGTGCCATTACCACCAAGCACAAATTGGACCGATTGTGGTGAACTTGAGTGCCTTACTTTTGATGATGAGGGGCTAACTCAAGCACACATTGATTTAGCCGCTCAAAGAATTGTGGAAGGAAGCAGTGGTAGATTCCTAAGATGGCTTTCTCTTGACAGAGGCTTTCACGCATCTGATGATGGTATTGTTGGCCCTGTCAACGGTGAACTATCCCCAGATGGAAGTTGGAAAAATGCAACATGGGAACGTGGCCGCTGGTCTGCTAGTTCAACTTGGTTGATGATACAGATTGACCGCGGTGCTGCTGAAGAGGCGGGGTGGACCTTTGAATGGACTAAAGCCCGCGCCGAGCAAGGATACGAGTGGGATGGATTACACCTAGTGACTACGCCACCATCCCGAGATTCAGAATTCTGTACAAATTCTATTGCTTCTGACGATGGACCTTGTTCTTGGGAATGGTCAATTATCTCTGTTGAACATTCAATGCGAGAATATGATGACCTTACACTAACAATTGCTGTTGCAGAGGGAATTAACATTGAAGTTAATCGTGAACTGCAAGAGAGCGCATCTCTACTTGCTGGAATGGCAATTATTGTGACATTTCTATTATGGGCTAGCCTTCGGCGTTGGTCCGATGTTGGTATTGTCTCTGCTGGACTAGGGCTAAGCCTCGTTTGGATGTACGGATTAATTGGATGGGTCGGTCAAGGTAGCCTAATGCTTAATCACCCATTAATTGAGAGAAGTCAATTCTCAAATTTGCTGCCTATTTTGATTCTTGCACTGGGAATTGACGACAGCCTACACGTATTACACCGCTACAAAGAAGAGCGGAAAAATGGCCTAGTCCCAATGGAGTCTGCCTCTATTTCACTTACTAGAGTTGGCCGAGCAATAATGCTCACATCAATGACTACGATGGCTGCTTTTTCTGCAAATCTCGTCTCTGATATTCCGGCTCTTCGCTCATTTGGAATTGAGGCTGCACTTGGCGTAGGTTCAGCATTTATTCTCACCGGATTATGGGCGCCATTAGTTAGATTAGACATCGACTTATGGCTTGAAAAACGCGGTAAACTTCTAGAAGAAGATGATGAAAAAATACACCTTGTTCCAAGTCATTGGCTTGCTAATGTCGCAAAGACTTCATCCATTGCTGGGCCAATCGTCATTATTGCCGCGCTTATTCTTTCAGCCTATGCAACACCATTGATGATGGGGCTTGAAGGTGACTTCAAAACAGAAGACTTCTTTGATGAAAAGTCTGACTTCGCCACCGTAGTATCTCTTGTCAATGAACGATTTTATTCAGAGGGTGAACCTGGTGAAATTCTAATTGAAGGCGATGTGATAAATCCACGTGTATACTTGGCAATTGCTGAAACAAGAGCCAATATGAATATTCATGGCCCTGATGACCCCAATAAATTCACAGTTATTGCTGACGGGACTGTAGATATCAGCGGATACGATGATTTCGTTAATCTCGCCATGCTTGCTATGATTAACAATGTCACCCCATTCATGAATGCTGGCTGGGACCCAACTGATTCAGAAGGAGGGGTTGGTTGTGACCGTTCAAACATTGGATTACCAATGACTAATGATGAAGAGTGTTTGAGATTCCTCGTCGGATTTATTTCAGTTTATGGAATCCCAGCAACAAATTCAACTCCTCAATTGCCACCATCAATTATGGCTCTGTACATCGCTCCTGATAGGCCATTAGACCCACAAAATCCAATGCTTGCCTTAGATGGGAGCACGCCTCGTTACGAGAGAATGTTACTCAGATTTGGATTGCGCCAGCCAGAACAATTCCCTATTGTAGAGCAAGCTCTTGCTGAACTCTATCGCGATATGTCGCCATTTGCAAATCTCACGGAAGGCGATATGAAAACACAAGGTGACTTAGAATCCGCTTTCACCAATGAAGAATATCCAGTAACATGGGTAATAGCCACTGGTTCACCTGTGGCACGCTATGTCGCTGCCTCATCTTTGCAAAATGAAATGCAGGCAACACTAACCCTTGGCGTATTTTTCTGCATCATCACTTTGTGGTGGGGCTTTAGGCCAACTAGTGAAGATAATAAAAAACGGATTGCACACAATTTAGAAAGTGGTTCTGCTTGGTCATTCCTCTCACTATTCTACGCACCACTCGCAGTAGGAATGATCGCTTGGGTTACAACTGGGCTCATCGCATCGCCAACAATTGCCTTGGCTATAGCCGTCATCGCTGCATATGGAACATTTGCTTGGGGTGGTGATTCACTCGCCATGTCACTTCTTACAACTGCGCCAATATTGCTTGTGGTGATTTGGTTATACGGATTAATTGCCACACTTGGTTATGGATTAAACATGGTGACTGTAGCAATTGCAACACTTTCACTTGGAGTTGGAATCGACTATGTGATTCACGTGATTGAACGATTCCGTGAAGAGCGTGAAAAACGCCAAACTGTTCTGACAAGTATCATTGCTGTAGGTGGCGCATCTGGAGTCGCTTTGATTGGTTCAGCCGCATCTGATATTCTTGGATTCCTAGTGATTTCTTTCTCACCAATGGGATTCTTCTCTCTATTTGGCACATTTTCCGCTGCAATGATTTTCTTTTCCCTAATTGCATCACTAATTATTGCCTGTGGAATGCTTGGCACGATATCATATCGTAGTGTTATCACAGAGGCTCGCACAGGTGGTGTTTGAAATGACTAGTCTCCCCTCGCTCAAAGAATTAGAAAGAAGAGAAACTGACATGATTCTTCGCTATGCGGATGATACTGAATATATTGTTGATTACATCACACTAAGGCTACGCTGTCCTTGTGCAAATTGTGACCCACGCCGAGATACTGAAGGACGTTTAACAGAATTTGAAGCAGAAGTTCAACTTCAAAGAAATGAAAAGCCATCAATCGAAAAATCAGGACATTTCGGACTTCAATTCAAGTGGGATGGAAGTGGTTGTAATAGTGGAATATTTGGCTTTGACCTTCTTCATTCAATAGCAAAATCTTGTGCTGATGAATAATATTCAGATTCAATCTGCATGTACATCATTGACATCAAGCCATGTGACTTCACAAACTAATCCAAGTTTTTCAGCCACACTTGGTACTGTTCTTCCTTCATCACTATGAACCAATTCTTTGACGTAAGTGCCGCTTTCACAACGAACTGTCATCTCTACTTCATCGCCTTCAACAACAATATCTGAAATGCTGACTACTTGTCTCTCACGCACTTTATCTGCTCTACGATGAGCTACTCTTTGAGGCGTCTGTTGGGCTAATGTCACCCCTTCAAGAGACATACACAATTCAGTCACTTGTTCTGCTGTCCACTCAGGTGGATTCTCTTGAACTACCTCTGCCACATCTTCTGATTGACTCTCTTCTTCACCATCAATTTTGACTGGTGGGCAATGTTGTTCAGGGCCATATTTGAAACGAATAGTGTATGATTTTTCTGCGGCTGTCCCCTTAATTCTAGCAACCTCAGAGCGACGTGATGCACGCAACTCACTGATTTCAACTCGCCCAGCAGAGGTTGCATTAACCAATTCCGTTAATTCTGAAAGGTCTGCATACCTACGAATTGGTGACTTCATCTCAATTACAAACGGGCGACCTCGACCAAGGCAACGAACATCAATATCCTCTCGTCCCATCCCATGAAATGCGGTGTTTTTTGCTTGGAAAGCGGCGCGAAGTGGCTCACCTATCTGATCTTGAACACTCGTCGGGTATTGTAAACCAGTTTCATTACAAGTTTCACAACCTCCATCTCTACCCTTACATACGCGGCACGGCCAACGGGTTTGTGGGATGCCTCGCTCTAATTTTCTATATCTGCCATAGAGATATAATGAACGCAAATCTGCAGTTACATCAAAGGTAAGTGTATCAATCAATACCATTACTTCTGGCTGGTCTTTGACAAGTTCAATCTCACCCATTTCTTTGCTAAATTTGAATCCAAGTGCATCGTTGAAAGCTGCTTTCAATGCTTGACTGCCGGTAGCCCCGTGGCGAGTACGCAAATCATCCTCTTTTGCAACATGGTCTTTGGCAAAATGTGCACCTAATTGCATCTTCTTGAATTCAACGCCATCCAATTCATTTTTCATCACTTCAACTAGAATATCAAGGTCAACAAAAAGGTCTTCACAATAAGGACAATACTCAATATCATCATCTTTCATTACCCCCCTTTCTTCACAAGATATACGTATTGAAATACCAACTTCTTCAGCACTTTCCCAATTGAATGATTTACCTGATAAACGTGCCATGCAATGGTTACAAGTACCCATTTTCACAAGATAATCTAAACCTTCTTCAGCGGGTGGTGGGCGAATAGAGGAGAAGTCTTCAAAATCAATATCATCATCTAGAAATTCTTCGGACTCTTCTTGGGGAACTAGGTCGGCCCATGGGTCATAAGCACTTTCGTAACCGGCCGAAGCAAATTTGCTCCAATCCTCTTCTTCGTTATTCTCATCTTTAGACATGGGACGGCCCCAATGCCACCGAACGGGGAAACCGGCCGATTGCAAACCTCCGACTCGCTCTCCCTTCAAGAATCCATCCGATGAATAAAAATCAAGTATAGAATAATCTTGAACTTATTTTGATTAGCAAAGAATCAAAACAAATTGCTATTTCCCAGCACTATGCAAGAACAATTAGAATTCAACCCGAGCTTTTCAATGCTGACTATCAGTCTTGATCCGGGTGAGGCAATCAAAGCAGAACCTGGAGCCATGGTGGCCCAAGCAGGAGTACAAATGCAAACAAAGGGAAGTGGTGGCGGAGGCGTAGGTGGATTCTTCAAGGGAATCATGAAAGCTGCGGTCGGCGGAGAATCATTCTTCCTAAACACATTCACAGCAGACCCGAGTGGTGGTTGGGTTAGCCTAGCACCGGGACTTCCTGGAGACATTGCGTGGTTTGATATACAACCAAATCAACCTTTATTCATACAAGGTGGTTCATTCCTTGCGTGCACAACAAATGTTGAAACTGACACAAAATTCCAAGGAATGAAGGGTCTTTTTAGTGGCGAAAGCATGTTCTTCATTCATGCTACAACTCAAGCAAATGCTGGTCGAGTCTACTACAATTCGTATGGGGCTGTCAAAGCGATGCAGATTCAGCAGGGACAAACCATCACTGTTGACACAGGCCACGTAGTTGCTTTCACTAACGGCGTTCAGTATAATGTCGGAAAGGTTGGAGGAATGAAGTCACTAGCCTTTGGTGGTGAAGGATTAGTCATGCACTTCTCTGGTGAAGGGACTGTATGGATTCAGACTCGTAATCTCGGAAGCCTGGCTTCAAACCTAATCCCATTCTGGCCTAAAGGAAACTAAGAAATCAAAGTCCGCTATCACGCAACGCGTTCAAAGCGGCTTGCTGCTCTGCTGTCAAATCACCTGATTCCTGCAATTCTAGTTCAACATCTAAAGGACCACCGTTGTATCCTTGACCTCTTAGTCGACGGCGGTCACCAGAACGAGAATTTGGGGGGACTTCAACTTCAACAATTTTTCCGGCGGGAGTATGGATTCTCACCTTACCTCCAAGCATCATCGTGCTGTATGAAATCTCAACAGTCTGAATCAGGCGGCCGCCTTCCCAATGCCTGCCTTCATCAGCGTCTATTCTAACAGTCAATAGTAAATCACCTGCTAATCCATTTACTGATTCATGCCCCATTCCTTTGAGCCTCATTACCGAAGCGTGTTCAGCCCCGGGAGGTACTTTCACGGTGATTTGACTAGTTTTACGAACTACGCCTTGAGTACCACATGTGCCACAACCCCTACCTTTGCAACTATCACATCGCTTGCGCCGCCCAATTGTGAACGGCTTTTGAACACCAGATTGTGCCTCCTCAAGAGTTAGGTCCAATGGCGCCTCTATATCTGCGCCCTTTTGAGGTTGGGCTGGTCTTTTCTGAGCACGTCGAGGTTGGCCTCCTTGCTCAAAAATTGTCCCACTGCTGCCACCACTGAATGGATTGCCACCGCGGTTACCCATGAAAGAGGCAAGAATATCTTCAATTCCACCGCCGCCAAAATTGAATTCCGCATTGCCAAAATCACCACCACGGCCACCCCCGAACATGTTGGCCATACGCTTTTGTTCATCGAATTTCTTGCGTTTATCCGGTGTTTCAATTTTATCATAAGCACCTTGAATTTCTTTGAAACGGCCTTCGGCCGCTGCATCTCCTGGGTTTCTATCAGGATGGTGTTGACGCGCTAACTTGCGATAGGCGCGCTTGATTTCAGCATCTGTCGCATCGGGCGAAACGCCCAGAGTCCGGTATGGGTCCTCAGACATATCCAAACTGTTGGAAAACGCCGACTCACTTCAACCCCGCCATCAAAACCATGATGTCAAATGTCAATACAGCAGATTACAGGCGAAGGCTATGACTGGTGGTTCGGGAGACGATTCTAGCGGCTCAACCCGCTACACATCAAGTCATATTATTGATGATGAATGCAAATTGCACTCAGGCGATTTCATTCTACATCGAGATGGCTCTTGGACTGCTTCAAACGGCGACGAAGATGTACAAACCACAATTGATGGAAGTAATCGAGTAATTACGCGCTCTCTACAAAATTGGCACACTCACCTACCTATGGTGCTAAACCGAGGAATGGGTGAAGGGCTCACACTAGGGGATTGGTTAGAGAAGAATATCTTCCCCACTGAAACTAGAGTCACTACAGACTTTGTCAAGACTGGTACACTTGCAGGCGTCGCTGAGTTGATCTCATCTGGTACTACATTTGCTTGTGATATGTATCATTATCCTGCATCCATTGCACCTGTGTTAGCCGATGCTGGAATTCGCGGTATTGTTTGTGGTCCAACAACCGCTTGGCCCCCCCCTGAACATGATGCTGAAAATGAGGACACTCGAGTTCTCAACGAACTTGAGAATTTAATTCGTGGAGGAACGCTTGCTGAGGGACGCGTTGAATATGGGATTGCAACACACGCTGTTTACACCTGCTCTGAAGAAGTACTGCGAAGAGCTAGTGAAATGAGCCGAAAATATGAGGCGTTACTACATATTCACACATCGGAAACACGAGCAGAAGTTGCCCAATGCCACGAAAAGCATGGGATGTATCCAATAGAATACCTTGATTCTCTAGATTATTTCACAGACCGAACTGTTTGCGCCCACTGCGGCTGGGTAACCAAACGGGAAATGAGAATTCTTGCATCTCACGGTGCTCACGCGGTTCACTGCCCCGTTAGTAATCAAAAATTAGCAACTGGTGGAACTCTTTCATATCCAGCAATGATAGAAGCGGGAGTTGATGTTAGACTTGGAACCGATGGTGCCGCATCAAACAACTCGCTTGATATGAGGGCAGAAGCAAAAGCCGCCTCACTAATTCAGCGTCATGACCACTGGGATTCTACCATTTTGCCTCCAAAGGAGGCTTGGAAACTTGCAACAAAAGATTCCAACGATTGGGTCGCATGGAATCTAAACGATATCCGCATGCGACCCCGCGGCATCAAAAATCGCCGACTACTTGCCAATTTACTCTACTCCAATAGCGACTGTCTTGATGTCATTGTAGATGGTAACATTATTCGCCAAAATGGCACCACCAAAACCCTTGATGAACAACAAATTGCTCTCAAACTTGAAGAGGCTGTTGCAGAATATTACGACGGAATTGACCCGCCACAAGGGTAAGAAAGGCATCAAACAATATTGCTTCACTATACTTTCAATAGCGTCTGATTCAAGACATACACCCCTTTCGGTCTAGATGCGAACGCTGTCAGCCTTGCTCCTCGCCAGCATCATACTCATTACCTCATTTTCAGGTTGTCTCTTTTCAGAAGATGATGTCAAAGAAGAGCCTCTTCCTGAACTTCGTATGAATCATGTGCAAGCCAAGGGTAGTCACAATTCGTATCACATGCGACCACTTGGGAGCGACTATCTCTCAAATTACAATTACACTCACGCCCCCCTCGCTGAACAAGCCGAACAGTTTGGTGTAAGGCAATTTGAACTTGATGTGTGGTATATCCCAGGGGTTGGATTGAGAGTATATCACAACCTATACGATTCACGCACCACTTGTGTAGCATTCACCGACTGTCTAAATGATTTGAAAAACTGGTCTGATGAAAACCCATCTCACATCCCACTATGGATCCTGATTGAACCAAAAGACTTGGATTGGATTGTTGATGGTATTGACCTGTTTGCTGAAATTGAATCTGATATTGATTCTGTTTGGCCGCAAGAGCGACGAGTTGAACCTGATGATGTAAGAGGCGAGAGGGCTACTCTGCGCCGTGCTGTAACAGAGAATGGATGGCCATTATTAGATGATGTAAGAGGTAAAGCAGCCTTCGCTCTAATTGATAAAGATGGGATTCGCGACGCCTACCTAGAACGCCATGATGGACTCATTAATGCCACAATGTTTGCAATTGTTGACCAAGAACACCCTGCGGCTGCATTAATCTCTTGGACTCAACCCATCTCCAAACAAGATGTACTGAAAAACGCGGTTGAAAGTGGATTCATTGTCCGCACAAGACCTGATTCAGATACCGTAGAAGCAGAGGAAGGAAATTACACTCGGTTTGAAGCAGCACTCACAAGTGGCGCTCACATGATATCTACAGATTTCCCAGGTAACGATGAAACAATCGATTACGCTATCTGGATACCTGATGGGCCTGTACGCTGTAATCCTCTAATAGCCCCAATGGGTTGCACTTCAGCACTGCTTGAATCTCTCTGAAATTAATAGAAAAAGAAAGCCATTGCTAATACAATATACGTGGCAAGCAATAGTGCCCCTTCCAACCAATTTGACTTTCCATCTGAAGCAATTGTATTGGTGATGAGTACTGCCAAAAATACTGCAATCGTCTCAAATAAACCAAATTGGAAAGTTAGTGGAACTCCTAAGCACCATGCAAAAAGAACTACTGCTGGAGCGACAAATACTGCGATTTGAGTACTTGAGCCAACTGCAATTGAAAATGCCAAGTCCATCTTATTTTTGCGAGCCACATTCACCGCGGTGAAATGCTCTGCCGCATTGCCAAATAATGGTAACAATATGATACCGATAAACAGAGTTGGTAATCCCCATTCGTCCGCGGCAGACTCAATTGAATGAACCATTATTTCCGCCATCCAAGCAACCATTATTGTTGAGCCAATCAGTAATGTCAACGCCTGTTTTTTACCCATAACAGCGTCCTCACTTCCATGATGAACATCAGTGGCAAAAAGGTCATTATGAGTACGTAATTGAAATAACAAGAATAGCCCATATACAGCCAACAAAACAACTGCTGTGAGATGGGAAAGTGTAGTCACCGCTTCTTGACTATCATTTCTAGAAAACTCAAACATTGAAGGGAGAATAAGAGCAATTACTGCCAAGAAAAGAAGTGAACCATTAGCTCCAACCTGAGTGCGAGAAAATTTCTGTACTTTGTGATGAATACCCCCCCAAACAAAAGCAATCCCTAGAACTAGGAGAAGATTACCCAGAATTGAACCAATAAGTGATGCTTGAACGACATTTATCATTGTCTCAGCAGTTTGTGAATCTCCTTCTTTAATCGCTGTTGCCGCTGCCAAAACACCAAAAATTGCAATTATCATTTCAGCAGCATTACCAAAAGTTGCATTCAATAATCCACCTATTGACTCATTTGTTTTCAAAGCAATTTGTTCAGTTGCTTCACCCATAAGGTATGCCAGCGGCATAATTGCTGCTATTGATGTCGCGAATGCCAAGGGAGTATTATGGCCTACACTACCAAAATATATTGCTAAAGGTACGAAAATAAGCATTATTGATAGTTTTGTCTTTGCTGGATTGAGTAATTCAACAACCGCGTTCCAACTAATATCTTCACTAGATAATTGCTCCGAGCTAAGGCCTTCTTCGCTACTCGCCGCATCCGTCATGACCGGTTCGAATAATTGATACTAAGTCAAACCTGCGCCCAATAATACCGAACAACACTAGTGTTTTGTGCAATTGAATTATTATTATCGTGAATTAATCATAGGGGCGGCAGTCAAGGTTTTGGTCGAATCTACACCGTCTATTGCCCTAATTCTGTTTATTACAACACTACCAAGCAAAGTATAGTCCTCACATACTATCTTCACATACAAGTCATACTCACCAAACAGCAACATCTGTTCAGCAACCTCCGATATTGCTTGCAATTCATTATACACTTCAGTTTCTCTACCAGGTTCTGCGACAATTAGTACAATCGCCGTTGCTTCTGTTGTTGGTTTCATCATTAGGTCTCCTTGTATTATTGTAGTGAGGTCTCTTCGTATAAACTATTCACATCAATATTCTGCAAAAGCGCCACCACCTTGATGACTAAGACAACGAACCCCCAAACAATGAGCGGGTTGAACGCATGCCGTATTGCCATCACCGGCACACCAGGGTGTGGAAAAACAAGTCTCACTGATTTCGCCGCTAACCATTCTCAAAAAATCGACTGGAATCTTAATATTCAAACCGTTAAAGAACTAGCAAAAAAATTTGGCCATCTTGGTGACGTTGACGAAAACGACGGCGCACAGCCAATAGATGTAGATGCATTAGCAGAAGATCTGAGAAGAGAATGGACTCAATCCCCGAATTCTATTATTTTGGTAGATGGACACCTTTCTCACCATCTCCCTGTTGATGCCATTGTCATTATCCGTTGCCACCCTGACACGCTTCGCATACGCATGGGCGGTCGTGACTACCACGAATCAAAAATTGAAGAAAACGTCGAGTGGGAACTAATCGGCAGCGCATGGAATGATTCTCATGAATGGTCTGACATTCCCATTTTGGAATTAGATTCAACCGCATCAACCACTGAGTCACTTTTTGCCCAAATTGAGTCATGGATGAGAGATGGTTTCAAGCCTAAAGCCCCAGACCAGCGCATTGACTGGATAGCAGTCCTTCACGGTGAATAGCATGGCGCTTGACCAACTCCGACCTCGAATTACAGCATTACTAGACCCATTTGTAGCAAAACTAGGTTGGGTAAATCCAAACTATATTTCTTGGTTCAGTCTTTTTATTGCAGCAATTTCTGCTTGGCTTTTCGCTACTGCTACTGCAGATGCTAGTGGCGGTATGAATATCTTAATTGCAACAATCCTATACGCTTTTGCAGCATTATGTGATGGCCTTGATGGTCAAATTGCAAGAAAACATGGCAAAGATTCTGCTTATGGAGATTATCTTGACCATACGATTGACAGAATTGTTGATGTTGGCATTATTGTTGCTATTGGAATCAATGTTTCATGGGTTTCAACCCCCCATTTAGGCTATATTGCGGGTCTGGCAACTTTGATGGGTTCGTACATGGGCACACAAGCACAATCCGTTGGCTTAGGGAGAAACTATCGTGGCTTTGGAAGGGCGGACCGCATGATCGTCACTTTTGCAGGTGCATTAGTTGCTTCATGGCAAGCATTTTCAGGTGTATCAGATTATGGCGAAATACCTTTTTTTGGTGTTAAAATCAACGCTTTAACGGTTGTTTTAGTTATCACACTTCTTGGTGGTGTTTACACCTTTTTGACACGATTTATTTCAGCTAGTAAAGAATTACTTTCGGATAGCACCGCCCCTTAGGGGGCGATAAAGGCGATGATGATAATTATTATCGCCCAGATTTGACGCATTAGCCACTCATTCTGCGTCAGCCTCATAACCGCTTCATTACCACCAACCCCTACGGAGGCATTGAGCGTGCGCTGTAATCAGATGGGAAAAACACTACTACTCACTGCTATTTTGCTAATGATGTCATTGGCACCTTTGGTTCCTGCAGTAGCCGCAGATCAATCGTCACCCACCGATATGCAAGCACAAAATATCGCAGCCCAATTTAACCAATATTCAGAATCCACCGATATTATGTGGGAGAATATTGGTACTCAAAATCTAACTATCGCACAAATGTTGCAGGCAAGTCGTTACTTGGTTTATCGCAGTGATGCTCAAATGAATATGAGCATTATTGAAAATGGTACAATCCCATACATCGCAAATATTTCTGCCTGTACTGGAAATGTTGTCACCTGCCCTAGCCAACAACATTCCATCACCCATCCTCTCCCACCAGGAGTTAATGGCACATTTTTCTACGGTATTGCAACACAATTAGATGATGGTTCAATTAGAGCATTTATGGAAATGGATGTTTCACAAACGGGACAACCTATCATGGAATTCACTCACGACATAACCGCACCATTTTCGGTGAATGCCACTTTCTTCCCTGAAACAAGCAAAACCAAAATTGATTGGATTAACCTCAATCAATTACAACCAGGAACACTGCTTGAAACTGGGCCAAATGCCTATGTCTCGAAAATATACCGCCACCTTAACCCCGCATCTAGAATCACTTGGCCAGCAATGGATAAACAACTCGTAGCTATAGAACCCGCTGGCGTTTCAACAACTTCTTTTGATGTTCCCCCAAACACTGACGTTGATGCTTACTACTCTGTGACTTACGAATATCTCAGTTACGAAGATGCTCGCTTCATCGGTGGCGTCAATACCATGGATGAAGAATTTCCTGTCAAAGAAGACAATGTCGCACCATTGGATGTAGAAGGTGTCATTGCATCATTCATCGCTGAGTCTAGTGGTGGAACTGGAAACACCACAATAGCGTGGACTGATATTTCAGGTGAGAGTAATGCGGTCTATCACATTTGGAGATCTGGTAGTCCTTTCAATAATACCACCAACCCATCCGTAGAACACATCGCGGCGATCCAAACTGGAGTTGGCGAGTACCGATACGAAGTTGAAAGAGGAACCCTCGGATACGCTTACTATGCCGTCACAGCATCTGATTCCCGTGGTAACCATAACGCATCTGTACTACCATCTGCAATTGCCGGACCAATCATGGAAAACGCATTTGACCCATGGGTTGCTGAACCAACTAATGTACAAGCAGAATATATTGAGAATGCACAAACCG
This sequence comes from Methanobacteriota archaeon, assembly GCA_018650285.1. Lineage (GTDB taxonomy): Archaea > Thermoplasmatota > Poseidoniia > Poseidoniales > Thalassarchaeaceae > MGIIb-Q1. The sequence goes on along the minus strand of JABIGF010000001.1, from coordinate 71,221 downwards.
AAGTCACTTGGTCTGACCAAATGGGTGCAGAAGGTGAATACTACCATATCTGGCATTCATGGACAAGACTATCCGCATCAAGTAATCTATCATTAGAAGCAACTCTAGTTGCAACTGTGCCAGACGGCGTTCAAACCGTAATCGTGCCTGTGGAAGATGCAAAAGACGTGCTCTCTTACTACTGTATTACTTCAGTAACTCGCTACAATCACTTGAATGCTACCTATGAAGATACACGTTTCCAGCAAAACTGTGTGATCTTGCCTGTACGTGAAGATACACTTGCACCAGCACCAATTCAACTCGCTCAACCAATGCTTCAAGGTAGCCAAAAGACGGTGCTTCTTTCGTGGATGAATTCTCTTGCTGAAGAGAATGAGACCTATACCATTTGGCGCCACTTAGGAACTCCTTTCACTAACAATGAAACAGGAAATATTTCTGATAGTGCAGGGTGGGAAATTCAAATAGAAAATTATGAAGCACACTCTGCAGAAACCACTGTATTACGTGAAATATACTTAGAAGAGGGATTGAATCGATACACTTGGTATGCACTTACAATTGCAGATATTTGGGGCAACTCACGAGACTCTCTTACTAATCGCTCAAATGCTTGGTATGTTCATGAAGATACAACAGCGCCTGATGCTGAAATTACTATCGCACAATCAGGTCTAGATGAAATGAGTGAAGGCGCTTTGATGAGTGGCGATTACAGATTACATATTTACAGTAATGAACCACTTCAAGAGTTCCCTCTGATACATGTTTCTTCAGATGATTACAATGTAGATTTGGGAGTTGGAACAACCTTCACCCCAGAGAGCGAAATTACTCGCGCTACACCATTCCTTAGTTCTAATACTCACTATGTATGGGATTTCCCTATCCCTGCCGGCATGGATACTACGAACCTTTCAGTCACAGCGAATCTGATAGATATGGTCGGTAATTCGCAAGATGTAACAATAATCAATTGGTCGATAGATGCTGAATCACCAACCATTGAGTTATTCTCTCCGTCCTACGAAAGTAAGTATCTCTACGGGGATGAAATCACAGTTCATGGAGTTGTTAGTGATGATGTGGCACTCCTTCAAGTAAAGTACCGTTTCACCCATTTTGGAGAATTCATTAGAACTGAATTTGAATGGGAAAATGTGACAGACATCACTCCAAATGATGCTCCAGAAAATACTATTGTTTTCAGCATGAAAGAACCGGCATCAACCTTTGAGTGGCCAGGCGATCACCGTGTTGAAATCGTAGCAATCGATACTGCTGGAAATCAAAAATCGTTCACTACATCATTCTATGTGGACCACTGTTTTGAGAATCTGAGTGGACTAACTCTCTGTGCAAGTGGCGACTCGCCATTTACTACAGAAGAAGAGGAAACAGCCGCAGCAATAACATTGACTAGCCCTCCCTACATCATCATCCTTGCAGTTGTAGCCTTCAATCTGCTTCTATTACTACTCGCCATCACAATGGGAGTATTTGCTGCTCAAGACCCATCTAAGAAGAAAAAGGGTGGAGATGAAGATTACGACGAAGACGACGAGTGGATGATGGAATTCATGGGCGGTGATGCTGGTTCTGCAGATGCTGCAGATGCTGGCCTCGCTGAACTTGAATCAAAGCCAAAGGAAACAAAGCAATTAGATGATGAAGGCGACCCATTCGCAACCGATACCACTGAAAAGAAGCGCCGCAAGAAATCAAAAGATGTTGTTGAAGAAGTTGATGACGACGATTTTGATGATGACGACGATTCCGATGATGAATGGGGCGACGATGAAGATGATGCGCCAAAGAAGAAAGAAAAGAAGCGCCGTCCAAAGAAGGCTGCAAAACGAAGAGCTGTTAAGCGCAAGAGTTGATTTTTTACTACTCTTTGTTTGTTGATTAAATTGCTGCTTGCATACCTTGAAGAGAGAGACGAACAATAGGAGCGGTAATGCGTGATGCCCCTCTCTCACATGATGAGGTGGGACACTGTTTGGCATGGACGACCCCGTAAAGGTGCTCAATCAATTGCGCAATTATGTCACCGACGGCCGCCTTGAAATTGCTGAACACATGGTTGATGAATTGACTACAATGCTTCTTTCAGAAAAGAAAAGGACGCTACAACGCCAAGAAATCCTAGTACTCGCACTTCGTGACTATGCCAACATTCTTGAAATTCGGAATAAATGGAAATTGAGTTTAAAGGCCGCCAAAAAATTAGGAACTGAATCCTCAACCCTTCGAAAAATGAAAGTAAAAGAAAAGGTTGTTGGCAATGATGCAGATGCAAAAATTATCATTGAAGATTGTATGCAAATAGGCCGCATACATATTCAACTTGGAAACTTGAAAAAGGCTCTCAACAATTTTTCAATGCCAGCAAAACAAGGCCACGTTGAAGCACATGTCCTATCTATTGAAGCATATGAAGTCTGCAAAGGTTCACTGAAAAAGGCCGGAAAGGTTGCCAAAAAATTGGTTGCAGCGTTGACTAAAGTCGGCCCTGTGAACAGAGAAAATAATGAATTCATTCTCATTTCTAATAATGGTATGACAACTTCGGTTGACAAAATTGTAACATGTATCCAAAGATGGATTCAACCAACATCAGGATTGAATCACGCAATAGCAAGTAGTTTGAATGAACGCCTGCAATCTCTCCAAAAGCAAATCGCTGCAATTGAAAGCGGCGAACAAGCCGCTAATGCTCGCCTTCAAACTGCTATCGATTCACTTCAACCAGTAGTTGATTACCATGAATATTCTCAATCAAGCCGCTGATTTGCCCTCAATCTACGTTGGTTAACTCTTACCAAGGAACTCTTGCCATTCACGACACGAAGGGCACCATGTCCAACGATCATTTTGATTGATTACCTCTTGAACAAAACCGCCACAATCCTTGCATGGTGGGTGCATTATTGGTGTAGGGGGTATTGATGGAGGGGCATGACTTGCTTGACCCATGGTATAGACGCCTTCTGCGATAGTGTCTGTCTTACGATTGTATCGAATACCCATAAATCCAAGAATCACAACGATAAACAAACCAATTCCAATTCCAACATACCACAATGACGATGTTTCACCAAATTCATCATTATTTTCGTCACTTCCTGTCTGATTAGATGTATTAGAAACACAACCATAATTTTCTGGTGTGCCAAAATCATTTGGACAGTTATCTTCAGAATCTATTACTCCATCACCATCCGAGTCGTTATTTGAAGAATTATCATTTGAAGAATTATCATTTGAAGAATTATCCACGATTTCTGTTTCATTTGCAACCCATACTGCAGACCAATTTCTACTTAATAATGCGCCATCATCAGGGATAGCTGTAAATCGTAGATGAAGAATTTCGTTACCCTCCACAGGGTCTACAGAAACGTCCTCGCTTACCGCACCGATTGTAGTCCATACTTGCAATGTTGTGTATTCATCATCTATTGGCATTGTTGTATTATTACTCAAAGCCACTTCCAAACGAAGCATGTCTGTATTATTTGCGGCAGAGTCCCAAGACATCTGAATATTCCAAAGATTTACGCCGTTGGTAATTACTGTCTGTAAATTAATAGGCAACCAAAATGGTAAATCTTCATCACAATATTGGCCATCTGTTGGATAAAGGTCAATCGTTAATCCGGTAGCAGAATTTGTTGGACAACCATCACCATCAACATCTGACCAAGCAAGATAATCTGTTGGAAATGCGTCGCCATTCTCTTCACGCAATCCATTAAAATTATTCACATAGGTGTAATTATCACCATATCCATCACCATCAAAATCGTTGCACTGAGTAGGATCTGAAATAAATGCATCACCGGCTTCATTAATTCTCATTCCGTTATCATCGCCGTAAGAATAATTGTCACCACAACCATCACCATCTAAATCACGATATTGTGCACCATCATTAGCGAATGCATCTCCTACTTCACCTGTGCGAAGGCCTTGTGCGTCAACAGAATATGAATAGATATCACCATATCCATCACCATCACTATCTCGCCATTGTGAGGGGTTGCTCGGGAAGGCATCTGCATTTCCTACAGGGTGAGCGAGCCAAGTTGCATCAGCATCGCTGTAACCATCTCCATCGCTATCAGGGCAGCCATTTCTATCTTCATGACTAGTGCCTTGAATTGAGATGCAAGCATCTCCTGTAACTTGAGTCTGGTCATCACCCCATCCATCCCCATCGTTATCCAAATGTTGAGTAGGGTCATTGGGGAGGGCGTCTACATCATCCGCCCAGCCATCTCCATCCGCATCCTTCTTGAGGATTAGAAGAGTACCAGTATGGTTCACCACAACCAAAGATTGTTCAATGGGAAGAACACCCAATCCACGAGGAATATGATTCAGTTGATATGTTGAGTCAAGAGTACTATTTTGAATATCATAAAACTCTAATTGACCAACTTGAGATGTTGATGAATCTCCGGTTGCAACAACTGCAAGTCCTTGAGCCATCAAGTCAGCAAAAGCAAATGCTTCGTATTGCAATGTTAATTGCATCATCGACATTTGTGATTGAACATCCCAAAAAATGAGTTGTTTGTCCCAGCCGGCTGTGACCAATAAATCTGCACCAGGCATCCATTGTGTAACGCCAACATAGCCGGTGTGAGAATATGGTGAGCCATCGTCTATCCAATTTGCTGGGTTCGGATCGCTAGTATTCCATAATCTGACCCCACCAGATTGACCAACTGAAGCTAATTTTGTACCAAAGTCATTGAAATCTAATGTCCAATGAGTTTCGGCATATTGCCACTCTTTGAAAAATTGGCCCGACATAGGGTCAATAATTGCCACATGTCCATCACGTGTGTTATTCGTTGTATTTGACGACCAAGAAATTGCAATGTGATTGCTGTTGGGTTGGACTGCAACTCTACCGAAAGAGCCAACTGTCTGAAAATTTCTTAAATCAAAAGTCCAAGAGAATTTATTAAATTCGTTGCATGAAAATATTACTCCATCACTAAATCCAGCTACCGCTTCACCATTCATCCATTCGACAGATTTTGCAAATGGAATCTCATAGACTAACTGACCAAATTCAGGGTGGAAACATTGTGAAACAATTGAACCATTGATTCCTGAGCGAACTGTTAGAACACCTGATGATTCAGCAATCGCTACTAAATCTTGGTTAGGGTGAACTGCAATTTCTCTCATTATAGAGGGCCCAAATCTTCGATATGGGACTATTTCAAAAGTTGAAACATCAATATTCCAAATCTCAATTCCACCATCTTTTCCTGCCGATGCCATCAATTGGTTTGCTGTTGTTGTTGCTGGAATAGTAGTTGTTGCAACAGCGGTAACATCTTCTGGAATTGTTGTTGAACCTGAACGAACCGAATGCCAACCAAAATCTGTTTGAATCTGGCCCGCTGTATTGATGAATGATATTCTACCGGGGTCATACAATCCAACCCCTAGATATGAGCCATCTGGTAACCAACGTATACTACTCAAATTCTGAGGAATTGTTGAATACCAAAAAATTGACCCATCGACCTCTGCAAAAGCCGTAACAACACCTTCCCAAACAGATGGTTGGCTTGGTTTTGGGTGATTATATCCAACAGTGTAACTGCCACCACCAGGCTCCCAAGTAACAGCCCATGCTGAAGAATTGTCGCCGCCTACAAAACGACTCCAAGAGAGAGCACCAGTTGCTACTTCAACACCATAGACTACATCACGATAAGTGACATTCCCATCAGGGTAGTAGGTCACATTTCGACCCAAGGCAGCTACCGTGCCACCATTGGGAGAAATTGCACAATCAGTAACCCAATATTGTGGGAAAAAGTGTTGGGCATTTGCCGGCGAGCCGTCAATGAAGTGATTTAGGTTAGCAACAACCACTTCGCCACCCATATTCATCTGGTCAATATCTCCACAAAATGCTACTTTTGAGTTGTTTACAGAAGCGTCTAAACCCCATAACCACCCTGGATAAGTTCCAGTAAGTGAATCAGTCCATTGTCCAGAGCGCATCAATGTAGAGGATTGAGGGGATGATGTACCATTGTCCATCACTTGATATGAATACCAATTGATTCCTCCATCTGCTACAAGCACCCACTCGTTTGATAGCCAAACTACATCGACAATTGCCGCATCATGGTGTATCCACAATAGAACTCTTCCGTCGTCAACATTCCAAACAAAAAGGCGGTTATCAGATATTTCAACAGCCGCTAATTTGCTGCCATCAGGGCTAAAATCCATCTCCCAAAATGCACTTTTTGAATCTGGTTGCCATACATTTGGAGACCATCCCGATTGTATTTCTGGCCCATCTGCCATTTCCCATTGACTAGCACTAGTACTAGCAATAGGTGATTCTTCTTCAAGCACGCTTTCAGGTGCTGCAAAAACCTGCAAAGAAGCGGTTAAAAAAATAATCACTAACAACATTGGCTTGTACTTCATCAGCCCGACAGACAACCCCTTGCACTTTGAACTTCGGGCTATTTGTCCTCCCTAAGGGAGGAGATTCTCCTTTTCGGCTATTGCGGATGGGTGCGATAACCCGCTCCAAGCCTCCCATTGCCATCGTCAAGGTTAAGGCGGCTTTAGTGAGGCTAGCCATATGCGCCATTTGATTGACCGCGTTTTAGAATTGCAAGAAAGCGAAATTGTCGCTGAAGATGAAAGTGAAGATTTTGATGCCAAAATCACTCCTGGTGACGAAGAATTGGTGGAATTGCTCGCTAGTTTAGCCCCACGTATCCGTGTATTTGGATGCGGAGGGTGTGGTTGTAACACCGTTCAACGGCTTCATGATGAAGGATTGCTCAAAGGCGACCATATTTCTGGCTACGCTGTTAACACGGACGCACAACATTTGCTTCGTTCCAATATTGAAACAAAAATTCTGATTGGACGAACTGCCCGTGGCCGCGGTGCTGGTGGAGACCCTGAGAAAGGTGAGAAAGCAGCATACGAATCCGAAAGAACTCTCAACAACATTGTTGATGATTGTGACCTAGCTTTCGTCACTGCCGGACTTGGCGGCGGAACTGGAACTGGTTCAGCCCATGTCATGGCTAGATTAGCAAAAGCGGCTGGTGCACTTACTATCGCAGTAGTTACCTATCCATTTGCATCTGAAGGAACATTACGCCGGCAAAATGCGGAATGGGGATTAGAGAGATTACGCGAAGTTTGCGACACTGTCGTAGTTCTACCAAATGAAAAATTACTCGAGGTTGAAGGTGTCAAAGATTTACCAATTGAAGCAGCGTTCCGTGTTGCTGATGAACTTCTCATGCGTTCAATCGCTGGCGTCACTGAAATGATCACCAAGGAAGGTTTGGTCAATCTTGACTTTGAAGACCTACGAAGTGTCATGCTCAATGGCGGTGGAATGGCAATGATTGGTCTAGGAGAAGGCACTGGAACTGACCGAGCAGTTGATGCAACCAGTCAAGCGCTTTCGTCTCCACTATTGGACATCGATGTTTCAGACGCTCGCGGCGCACTTGTGAATGTTGTCGGCGGTCCATCCCTTACACTGGGAGAAGCAGAACGTTGTGCCCAAGAAATACGAGAGAGAATCAACCCTTATGCACGCATCATTTGGGGTGCTACTGTTGACCCCGATATGGGCAACGAATTGCGAGTATTGCTAGTTTTAACGGGTGTCAAGAGTCAACAAATTTTTGGCGCTACAGCACACCAACAAATGCAGTCAATGCGCAATCGTAGTCTTGAATTCATCAATTAATTTGAAGCGTTGATGTTAAAGAGGGCCCCCATGTCGGCATGAACCCTAAAGGGGTTCAGTTATGTCCAGTGATGACTCTGTCAGCAAGTCCTTTGAAGACCGAGTTCAGGCTCGGCAAGACCAGTTTGAAACATGGGTGCGCAGTTTTGGTCGCGGTTCATGGGCTCGAATTATTCGAATGGCACGCAAACCAACCAAGGCAGAATTTAGACAAACCGTTTGGGTTTGTGGAATCGGTATGTTTGTTCTTGGTTTCATCGGCTTCGTAATGCTGTGGTTAATGGATACTGAATTACCAAAGTTCTTCGGTTGGTTAATCGGCTGAAACTTTTGTGGGATGGGGGATAAAAAAATGTCTGATGGATTTATTGTATTCATTCGCTTCGAGGATAAATTGCTATTGCTAAAACGCAGTGAAGGCGTTGCAGATTTTGCAAACTCTTGGGACGGCATCTATGGTGTTGGAAACCTAGAAGGTGACCTAGATGATGTTTACATGAGAATTGAAGATTCAACTGGTATCACTCAGGAATCGTTAACTTTTGTCCGCAAGGGTGCTGCACGTGGTATTGAGTTTGGAAACCGCCTAAACGAAGTCACTCCAATTCTAATGATTAGTGACACCAATGTCATGGAGCCAAGAACTCTCTACGAAGAGGCAATGTGGATTGACCCCGGTTTTCTCAATGTATTGAGCCCAGATGAGATTGAAGATGCTGATGATATCAGTTCTATGCAACCACGGCCCACCGTTTCACAACTTGGTGATATGTATGGTGACGTTGCTGGTTTCCTTTACATGCTAAAGACCACAATTGGTCAAGAACAGAAGATTGCAAATGAGGTGCGTGCTCGCCTTTCAGGAACAGGATCTTTGAGAGATGTTCAAGGCGAAGTATTTTCTGTAATTCACCCACGCCTCATGCGCGGATATATTTTCGTTGAAGCAAGCGCAAAACACCATGTTGAGAAATTAATTGGAGTCGCTGGAAATGACACTACACGAATGAGAGGAGCTGCAAAGGTATTGCCTGGTGAAGCACCACTCGCTGTTGTTTCCAATTATCTAGAACCTAAATCTGCAACTGCTGGCATTCAAGTTGGAAGTATTGTGGAAATTAGAGTTGGTCATTTCAAGGGCAACCGAGCACGCGTAACAGGTGTTGAAGAAGGCAAAGAAGAAGTCACTGTTGAGTTGTTCGATGCTGCAATACCAATCCCAATTACAATGCGTGCTGATAATGTGCATGTTACGGAGCGCGTCAACTGAGAGTAACTCGCGGCGGTTAAATAGGGGAAGCAGGTCGGCCGAAACCAAAATAGTGAGGTGAATCAATGTCAGACAACTGGACAGCAAGACGCATTCGCACCGCCGTTATTGGCAAGGGTAAGAAATTCAATGGCTCATGGGAAGGTGAAACTGATACCGGCTCAGACCCAGAAGTTCACAACATTACACTCGACCAAATTATTACAATTTCAAAAGAGAAGGCGGATGATTTGACAGGCGTAGGTGTCAAGCAGCGTTCATTAGAAGTCATGGGAACATGCGTATCAATGCGCTGCCATATCGAAGGCATCGTGCCAAAAGATTTCATCAAGCAAGTAAAAGCAGGAGAACATGATAGCAGATTCAATTAAACAACCACGAATTGCGGGAGAGGGAAACCTCGTTTACCGCAGAGGTGAGAAAAATGGAAAACAAAATTAATGAAGCAATAAAAAAGGCGCTAGAAATGGCTCCTGAGCGCAAGTTCGTTGAAAGCATTGAGATGGCTTTTACCATCAAAGATGTTGATTTGAAGAATCCTTCAAACAGAATTGAAGAAAATGTACGTCTCCCACACGGGCGCGGTAAAGAAATCAGCATCGCAATCTTTGCTGGTGGTGAAATGGCTACCAAAGCAAAAGAAGCTGGCTTAGTCGTTATTGATCCAAGTCAAATTGAAGATTTGGGTGGTAACCGTCAGAAGGCTCGAAAATTAGCAAAAAGGCACGACTTCTTCCTCTCTGAAGTACCTCACATGGCGACCATCGGACGATACCTCGGTATTGTTCTAGGTCCACGTGGTAAAATGCCTCGCCCAGTCCCACCAAATGTTGACCCTGGCATGATTGCTTCTGGTCTACAGAGCACAGCAATTATCCGTAGCCGTGATAGAGTTACTTTCCACACAATTGTTGGTTCCCGTACACAATCTGAAGAAAACATTACAGCAAATGCCATTGAAATGTGGAAGCGTGTAACATCCAAATTGGAACGTGGTGTAGGAAACATTCGTTCACTATACATCAAAACCAGCATGGGTCCTTCTATCAAAGTGGAGGTGGAAGGCGGATGATTCCAAAAGTCATGGGCTGGAAAAGAGACCGCGTGTCTGACCTTACTGATCTTCTCAAGAAGGATGGAGTTCTTGGAATCGTTGATACTACTGGAGTCCCAGCAACTGCAATGCTAGGAATGCGTGCAGAACTACGAAAGAGCGATATGACTCTAACAATGGCAAAGAAGACACTCTTCCGTATAGCATGGAAAGAGGTTGGTTTGGACGATGCTATGCTAGAAGAGATGATGGCAAAGGCTGATCAACCTGTACTTGTCCATACATCGCAATTGAATGCTTTTCAATTATTCAACGAACTCGAAAAGACCCGAACTGGTCGCTCTGCAAAAGAAGGTGATATCGCACCACAAGACATTATTGTTGAAGAAGGTGTAACTGATTTCGCACCTGGACCAATTGTTGGAGAACTTTCAGCAGTCGGTATTCCTGCAAAGATTGACAAAGGTAAGGTAATGATTCAAAAAACGGTTACTGTTGTAAATGCAGGTGACTCAATTCCTGGTGACCTTGGTCTAATGCTTGACAAACTTGGAATCAAGCCGATTGAAATCGGAATTATTCTCTGTGGTGCAATTCAAGATGGAATCTTGATGCCTACTGAAGACCTTGACCTTGACCTTGATGGATTCCGCAACAAAATTGCACAAGCTGTATCAGGCTCATTCAATGTTGCTTGCAATGTACGCTGGTTCACACCAGAAACAATGCCCGTACTCCTATCAAAGGCAAAGAGCGAGGCGCTCTCTGTCGCTGTCGAGGCTGGTGTCACTAACAGTGAAACTGTGCCTCTATTCATCGCTCGTGCAAATGCGCGTGCAATGGCCCTTGCGGGCCAACTAGATTCTTCCGCACTCGATGATGAACTATCGAGTATGCTCGGTTCAGCAGCAACAGCCGTTGCCGCTGCACCTACTGAGGCAGCGGCTCCTGAAGCCGCTGCTGAAGAAGCCGAGCCGGAAGAAGAAGAAGGGGCCTTTGATGGCCTCGGTGACCTATTTGGTTAAAAGGAAGTGAAAAAAATGGAATATGTATATACTGCAATGTTGTTGCACTCGGCTGAGAATGAGATCAACGAAAAGAATGTCGGTGCGGTCCTAAAGGCCGCTGGCGTCTCTGCTGACGACGCGCGCGTAAAAGCGCTCGTTGCTAGCCTAAGTGACGTTGACATCGGAGAAGCGATGAGCGCTGCTGTCGCTGCACCGGTTGCCGCACCAGCTGCTGGTGGTTCTACTGCCGCTGAAGCTGCTCCTGAAGAGGAAGCTGCTGCAGAGGAAGATGAGGACGACGGCGCTGAATTCGAGGGTCTTGGCTCTCTATTCGGCTGAGTTGTAAACAACGACTGAACTTTGCTCGCCGCCTACGCGGTATGCTATCTAGTGCGAATGCTCAACAACACAGCAATTCACTTAGTACTTCACCACAACAAATTAGTGCAATCGATTATCACTAAGGAGCGTGAGCGATAGATATGGCCGCACCACGACACCTCAAGGTTGAGACTTGTATCTCACCAACTGACGCTGTCAGGGCTTTTCGACAATTAATCATTGAAGCAAATTGGTCTGCTCGTAGAATCCATGGTAGTCGTCTTGTCGATAGATGGGCTGTTATTGTCCCATTGGCACAAGGTGCAAGGACAATTGGCATGGTCATAGAAAATGGGCCTCTCAAAGAAGTGGCTATGGAAGCTTACAGTCATGTCCAAGGTGCTGCTGGCTCACTAACGATTGTTGAATGGTTAATTCCAAATGAATTAGAAGACGAATGGCGGAAACTTTTCGCACAATGGTCCTCACGACTTCCTCGTTGCCCATGGAAATGGTCATTTGGTGAACGCTCCACAATTGGCTTCCTGTTGCCTGTTTGGGGGAGGTCAAAGAAGACTTTTAGAAACCAGGGAGTTGAAGTCAAAAAAGGTAGTTGGCCCGACCAAAATTTGCCAAGTTGGCCACCCAATAATTGGCTACTTCCTGATGAAGAAGAATAACACCCTCCGGTGGCACATTGATAAAACAAGGGCCCCCACCAATTGTTGGAGGCGTGGGCGTGTCGTTGTCAGACAAATTATTTGGCTCTCAAAGAGCAATCACAATATTGGTTGTTTCAATTGTTTTCGCAATTGTATTCCCAGCCTATTTTTCATTCATGGCATCAACATCTGATGCTGCCGGTGGCGGAGCGGTTGGAGCAAAGGGAAAATGGAATGTCGATTTCATTCAAGATAATCTCACCTCTGATGAAACAATGAATCTTGGTGATGGCGAACAAGGTGATTTCTTCTTTGACCTAGATTCTGGTGACATGATGATTGGATATGTCGAAATCACTGTCAGTTGCAATGACAATGATGAACCAGGCCCTGGGGCAACTGATTCTGTTGATGTACAAACTGATTTTTCTGAAGTTGAAGGAACTCCTGATGATGAATCCGGTAGCGGCTCTTGTAATGGAGATGCTGTGAGTTTCACAATTCAAATCACACCCGCATGGGATGGCGCATCCTACATCGCTGATGGCGTTAGCAAGAATGACATTGAGGCGCAATGGACAGATGGTGGCAATGGAACCGGTGAATGGTTGACTTCTGTAACACTCAATGTACAGAACCTTGGGGGTGTATTAAACCCCCTTGAATTAGATAATGATGAAGACGTCACAGTATCATGGCGTGCTGTCCTTTACACCCTTGAAATCACAGCCGTAGCAGAGGACATCTGAAGGTGAATGGATGGGGCTCATCGGATTCGATGAATACCACATGGGTCCTTCTATGGCAAACCCTGATGCGGATGGCCTAACTTCTTTAGCAAGCCTTCTTGAAAAAGAAGACCACACATTAGAAATTATCAACAGTGAGTATGATGTCACTCAAAATCTTCCATGGGATGTTATCATTATTCCATTTCCAAAGCATAAATTTTCAGTTGAAGAAATGATGGCGCTTCAAACACATTTGCGTGATGGAAAATCTGTATTTCTGCTAGCAGAGTGGGGAGATTTGTATGGCCATATTGATTACCTCAACCAACTTACAATTCCTTTTGGTATTGAATTGCAAAAAGACCGAGTGACCGATCATGAAGAACATGTGACTCAAAAAGTAGAACTTGGAGGCGTAGTTCTTGGAGAACAGGCGATTCCTCATTATGTGCGTATCCAAAATTTCGCTAACCATCCTGTGACCGAGGGTCTTGACGAAATTATCTACTTCTCTGGCTGTTCACTTCGTGTAAAAGACGATGCAGTTGCATTGGCATCAACTTTCGCAACATCATTTGGTGATGTTGATTTAGATTCTACATTAGATGATGATGAAGTACAAGGCGAATTACCAATAGCCGCAGCTAGTGAACTGAATGGCCGTTTGTTAGTCGTCGGAGATAGCAACATTGCGGCAAATGGCTACATTGAACAAGGCGATAATTTGTTGTTTATGAAACAGGCAATTGAATGGCTATTATTCAACATTTGATAACAATTTATTAATTTGCTATATCGCCTAATTATTAATTTTGAAGAATGTCGGGGATATGCTCATATCATAGAATAATTGCCACCGGTACATGGCAGTCACCTTCTTCTTCGTTGGTATCGTAACTTTTGTATTGGCAATGTTTTTTGGGAGTTTTCTCAAAATCATCAAACATTGGGAAGGGGCTGTTGTATTCCGACTTGGAACTTATCGTGGAATATTGAAACCAGGAATTAGATTTGTAGTCCCATTCTTTGACCGTTTAGTGAGATGGGATATGCGCCTACTCATTAATGACGTACCAGGACAATCAGTGGTTACAAAGGATAACATTTCATTGACTATTGACGCCGTTATCTTCTATCGCGTACGAGACCCTGGTGATGCTGTCAACAAGGTGACAAACGCACGAGCATCTATTGGAATGGCAGCAATGGGTGCCCTTCGAGATGTGTTTGGTTCAGTTCCACTTGACGAAGTTCTTCAAGAAAGAGAACAGGTTGCTGAGAGAATTAGAACCAATCTTGATGACGCCACAGACCCATGGGGAATTGATGTACGTCATGTTGAATTAACAGACATGCAACTTCCTCACGATTTAACTCGAGCAATGGCCAAAGAAGCAGAAGCGGACAGAGAGGCACGTTCTAGAGTCATCAAGGCAAGTGCAGAGCGTGAATCGGCAAGCAAGTTAGCAGAAGCAGAGGAATTGTTTGCTCGCTTCCCAGCATTGATGGAACTACGCCGACTTCAAGTGCTTTCAGAAGTGGGTGCAGAAAACAATGCAACCCGCATCATGATGTTACCAGATACTTTACTAGACTTCAGTTCTGGTCCTCTTGGTGAATTCCTTTCAGGGGGCGGTAAATAATGGCAATTATTGTTGAATTGTTTTGCGGTGCCGCCTTAGGTTTAATTGGAGCACTTATCATTCTTGGATTGAAAGCCGCTGGTGGGATGTTTGCTGCATCTGGTGGAGAACCAACTGCATACCCACCAAGAGGTACTTGGCCACGACGTGGATGGATTACCGTCTTTGACCAATATGAGAGAGGTATCAAGTTCCGCTTCGGAAAGCCAGTGAAGGTGAATCCGGTAGGACTTGGTTTCCGCTGGCCAATAATTGATGAGTTTTTGGCTGTTGATATTCGTGACCGTCCAGAGAACGTCCCTGGACAAATTTGCATCACAAGAGACAATGTTAGTATCAAAGTGGATGGTGTCGTCTATTGGAAGGTTATTGACCCAATGACTTCAGTTCTAGCGGTATCAGACCCTGCAACTGTCATTCGGCAAGCAACAATGTCAGCTCTACGCGTTGTTATTGGAGAATTTACACTTGATGAACTTCTTTCCAAGAGAGAGACTATCGCTAACCGTATGGAGCACATTCTAGATACCTTCTCACTACCACTGGGGATTGATATTACTCGCATTGACATTACAGATGTAGTAATTCCAACAGACATGCAGAGAGCAATTGCTCGTGAAGCAGAAGCACAGAGAGAGCGTAAAGCACGTCTCCGCCGTGCAGAAGGTGAGGTAGAGGCTGTCAAGAATCTAGCACACGCAGCAAATACACTAGCACAGAACCCAGAACTTCTCGAATTGCGTCGCCTACAAACCGTTGGCGAACTAGGAATGGAACAACATACACTAATTTCACTAGTACTGCCTTACGACTATGGTAGGTTAGGTGGCACGGGCAAAAATGCAAAAAATGATTTCACCGATGAAGAAAATGATGCATACCTTGAAAATTTATCAATCATCGATGCTGATGACCTACTCGAATCTGATGCTGACCTTCATTCAGTTATTGAAAAAGAAGTTGTAGAGACAATCGAAGAAGCACCAGTTGTTGAAGAAGCATCAACTATTCCAGCCGATGATCTACCAGCCGCACCAGATTTTGACAGCCTAGAGTAAGTTAAACCTCAGGTTTTCGCGTGAATCTTGATGACATCATTGTCCTCAAGTTCTTGGTCAGCGCCAATAACTCGCCCTGTTCTCGCATCAAGTGCTTTGATGAATCCATCACCTAAATCTGAGTGAACCGCATACGCCAGTCCTTTGGCGGTCGTACCACGAGACACCAAAAGTGCATCAGGAAGGGTTCGCCCATCTCCGTCTGCCCAATGAGTTTCGTCTTGTACAGGGTAAGCAACTATTTGTTCCAAACGGTCAAAAACTACCGCATTCAATAGTTCATTCAATCCAGTCCCATCCATTCTAGAAATTCTATCATGAAGTTCAGACAACCCTCTTCTTTGCGCATCGTTCAACTCACTTTCAAGATTAACATTGAACGTCGATTCACCTGGTGTATAGATAATAGCGCCCGCCTTTGAAGCCCTGCGCAGTGCCAATTCAGTTTCAGCGCTACAAGTTACAAAAAGGCCACCAGCTGATTGCACCTGCTTTTGTAATGTAGAATATACCTTTTTTTCAGCCAAATCAGCCTTGTTCGCAGCCACATACAATGGGAATAGTTGGCGGCGAAGAACGTCCGAAAGTATTCTTCTTTCTTCATCACCCCATACTGAAATTGATGGTATATCGGGATTGGCTCTGCGAAATGAATCCAGTGCTATTCCAATATCTAAGAGAGTTGCACCGATACCTGTCAATTGATCATAAACAAAATTTGTTAATCCAGATTCTCCTTCTGATTGAATACGGCGAACTGCTTTTGACCACCCGTTTGAGATGATACCATCAATCCAAGCGGCTAATTCCTCCACTAAGAATTCGTATTCCTCTTCTGGTTTTGAACCGCCTGGCCCGGTTGGATTACCCTCAATATCAGTTCCTCCTGAAGCATCAACTACCTGAATCAATGCGTCACAACTAGCAAGGTCTGAAAGAAATTGATTACCTCTCCCACGCCCTTGGTGGGCACCAGGAACCAATCCCGCCACGTCTACTAAAGTGACAGGCACAAGACGCACATGAGCGTTGCATGCACCAGTTCTAGGTTGGCAAATGCTGCCCTTTCGCTCCTCTGATAATTCTACAGACCTTCCACTCTCTGTTTGGCGCGCTACTAATTCTTTGCAAGCACATTGAGAATTTGCTGCCAAATATGTGACACCAACATTTGCATCAATTGTCGTAAATGGATAATTTGCTATGTCAACTACGGTTTCGGTTAATGCAGAAAATGTCGTTGATTTTCCCACATTTGGTTTCCCGACTAAGCCGATACGCATCTCAATTCCTCGTAAAATGGAATGGGGGTGTTGGCTAAGGCGATTTCGCAATTTCAGTTCACTGAATTGATTCGTTCAATGAGGGCCGCTTTTGTTCCTTTTGACGAAATACCCAAGTCGTTTGCTAGGTTAACAAGTTCAACCTTCAACAATGATGAAAGGTTTGCAGGGATTTCTACAGCCTCTTCTTCTACTTGTTCTTCAACCGTCTCTGCAACTTCTTCAACCTCTTCAGGTTCTTCTGTTGGGGTAATGTCTGCTAATGAAATTCGGCCAACGGATGAACCACTCTCAACTGTTAGAATTGTATCAGCGCCTGCGCCTGCTGCAAGTAGGCTGCGAATCGATGTTGTTCCACTAATGTCCATTTGACTAGGTACACTATCCACTGATGGCGCAGCATCTGAGAAGAGATTGCCACGGAATGAACCTTGTAGCATATTTTGTGCTGCAAAAATACCTGCAAGAGCAACCCCATAGAACATCATTGCTGCAAATATTTGTACATCTCCTGCACCAGTTGCTGAAACACCAGCATCTTCTAACGCCAATACAACATCAGGTGCGTTGATTGAATTATTGACATAGTCAGCAATTAATTGCGCTGAACTAAATCCAATTATACCAATTGTTGCAAACCAAAAAGTCAATTTGGTCTTGCAACTGCTAAACAATTCTCTACCACTAACTTCAGGGAAAAGAAGGTGGACGCCACCTAGAGCGATCATTCCGATAACACCCCACATAGCCATCATATCAAATGTGCTAGAAATATGTGCTAACTCATTACCGCCACCAAATGCTGATACTGATGCAAACATGCTTCCAAGTGCAATCGGTACAAGCAAAATGGTACCAACTAGTGTGAACTTGACGCCATACGATTCCATTGCACGCCCACTAGCAGTCTTTGTTAGATTAACAACTGTTGCAATAATAGGTAGCAAAGAGAGTGATAATAGAATTGCTACAACCGCTCTTTGGAAGTCACCTGCTTCAGGGACTGTCGCTTCTGCCCCAAGTGGAGAGAAGGTCAAGAATGTCCCTAGTAGTGCAAGATTGGCTAATGAACGGCTCCAAAGAGGAGTTCCAAGTTTTGCTGGTATTACATGGTGAGCAATACCCAATGCTTGTGAGAACAACCATCCACCAAACAATACCTTGACGAGTAGCCACGATAGTGTGTGGTTTTCGCCACCTAGAAGGAACATTGATTGGAATCCTAACCAGATAAATGCTGCATATCCCATGACAATGAACCATTGTGGGATCATAACAACCGAGTTAGAACGAGCCATCGTCAATAGATGATTAGCGAACAGAGGCAGTGCTAACAATGAAAGCAACATGTAGTAAATTGGAGGTAATTCAAACCATAGACTTGTTCCGATTAAATCAGTGTGAGCAAGAATCAATCCTGCTCCCACCACTGCGCTCCAAACAAATGCTAGCAGGGCTGTCGTTGATTCGTTAGCCATGCGACCGTTGGATAATTTACTCTGAACTGCAAAGCCACCAGCCATCAGCACCATTGAAAGTGCACCAAAAGCGGTAACGACGTGAACTGCAGCAATAGATTGTGCTTCTGTTGGTGAATATCCAATCGCACTAAGCGAATCCAATGCTGTGGGCTCGTATGCTGTCCACATTCCAAGGAATGAAAGAGTTGCTGCGATTATGAACCAAAAGATACCGTGAGCAAACCAAGTCTTTGCTGCCCCTCCATCTTTGTCTTCCATCAAATCAGCTGCTGGACCAAGTCCCTTTCCAAGCATGAAACCTGACAAATCACGAGCAAATGAGCCAAATGGGCCAAGTCCACGTGCAGTCATGAATCTGACAATTAGTAACCAGAGAATGTATGTAATGAATAGTGTTCTAATTTCCATAATATCACCTCACTCCGCAATGGACTCCCCAACAAGCATAACCACTAACATCCCCATACCAAGAATAATTCCTGCGATAAAGAACCAAACAAGACTATTGCCAAGTTCACTGAATAGAGGAATAATATCTCCTAAGCCTGGGAAAGGGCTTCCAGGGTACAAAACGCCGTATAATATCATGAATGCTAAGGCACCCACTATACTCAATGTCCAAACAGTTGTTGATGCCCCAGGTTCTCCATCACCTTGCACCATTTCAGGTAGTTCACTCATCACTTCACCACAGATTGCCTATAGGCAATCTTCCCGAAATGAAAGTTGTCCTTAAGCATTGGGCGAAGCCATGATGCAAAATTAAGGAGACATTAGCGAATCTTCAGGAGGCAAACGGCGATCTATTCCGATTCCAAGTGGAACTGGAATTGAGGAATCTAATTCGATTTCAGAAGCCCAGATTTTCTCACAATCACAAGTGATTCCATCAAATTCTCGCAAATCGGCAGAAACTGAATATCGCTCAATTGCTGCAGCAACGTGCTTGTCACATTTGCCGCAATTATGCGCCCCACGTATCCGCCCAGCAGCGGTTGGATGAACTATCAATCGGCCGGGCACATCATGCACTAGGCGTATCATTTCAACTAAAGACCACAACCATGGAGGCCGATACTCACGGTGACGGAATAACCTGTCAACAATCGTATTTCGTTGGATATTCATCGGATTGACGCTCACTTCATCAGAAAGTGGTCCAACCTTACGGATCCACTCAATGCAATGTGTCAAAGAATCACTCTCAGACATGAAAGGCGGTTTGAACAAAAGATAGGTTTTGACTTCTAACTTGTTTTCACGTAATACCTCAACCGCTCGGTTCCACTGTTTTATTGAGAAACCTTTGTTGCAATGAAACTTCAGAACCTCGTCATCATACGCTTCTAAGCCAATTGCAATGACACATCCAGGATGGCGTTCTGCTACCCAAGCCATCTTTTCAGGCGTACACATTTCTGCTCTTGCTTCAACTATCAAACGAAGGCCTCGCTCGTGCGTTTCTCGTAAAATATGCTCTTGCCACTCAGGAGGATTTTCACGGTCCTCAAAAAATGTCCCAGATGTGTAGACTTTGATTACTTCCGAACCTTCAAAATTGTTTGTTTGGTCTTTAGCAGCCTGCCATTGTGCCATCAGGTTGTCAACAGTAACATCGTCTCTTACATCGTTGAAGTAGCCACAGAAAGTGCAACCTGAATTCCACCACCAGACGCAACCACGTGTTCTAAAAATCACAGTTGTTGCTTCACAAAATGTGCCATCTGGAAGCCTTTCAGGGGATTGGAAAACAGTAGCTAACTCATTAGCATCCCAAGATTCGCGCTTACGAATTGAGCCAGGATTATTTTCAGGCGCCTTGATTAGATGATGAATCTTTACGGCCTTGCTTCCGCTAGAAATGATTCCAGCGCTGCAAGATGTTGGGTCCTTAGTCACGATTCTCATCTCATGCGGCTCGCCACCCATTGATGAATCCCCCGCTATATCAAAACGATATTTTAGGGAAAATATTCTGGCGCGACATTGATAACAATCAGGTCCCACCTCGCCACAATTATATCCAACTATTGAGGTGGGAAATATGAAGAATTTTGCATTTGTACAACATCTACTCTCTACTCTTGCTATTGTAATGTGTATCACAATTTGGGGCCTTGCTGCTGCACCGGGGGCCGCTTTTCTCCTCTATTTAGTTGAAGATACTGCAAGTTTAGAACTTTGGATTCGCGCTATTATTCTTGGACTAGGGGGCGGGGTTGCTTACCTCTTATGGGGCATCTTCACTTTCTTAATCATTGGAAGTTTTGGTATTATCGTCAGACCTCGTCTCCCTGACGCTAGAGTCCCCTTGAAATCGGCGATTACAATCCGTTGGGCCTTTTTTTCACTTCTTCACCGGTTAGCAAAACCGTTTTTGGCACAGGTGATTCCCTCTTGGATTGCCAATGTATACTACTCAATGATGGGGTGCAAAATTGGTAGTGGGGCGCAACTTAATTCAACAAATGTGAATGACTGTTTCATGGTTTCAATAGGTGAAGAAACTATTATCGGAGGAAGTGCCGAAATAAACGGTCATATTGTAGAAAAGGATGAGTTGGTTCTTTCACCAATAATAATAGGCAAAGGTTGCGTAATTGGTGCTAATTCACTTATTATGCCAGGATGTGTAATTGGTGATGGGGCGATACTTGCTGGCAATGCGGTGCTAACAAAATATTCTGAAATTCCTGCAGGTGAAATTTGGGGCGGAGTTCCTGCTCAATGTATTCGACTTGCTGACGGCTCAAAGCCGGAGTAATCATCATTGAACTAAACAATAGTTGCTGTGAAAAAATCAACTAACCGTTGCTCGTATTCTTCTGCATGAAGGAGTTTTACTTCAACATGGCCAGCATCTTCTACAAACCAAGATGACGCATTCACATCGAGATCTTCGGCTAATGAAATCATATCTTCAGAGTGGTGGGAATCCACTCTATCATCGGCGGTGCCATGAATTATGAAAATAGAGCGCTGTCCTGCATTTTCAAAGGCACTTGTAGGAGATGGGTCAAGTAGACTCTCGCCACCAAATAGCCATGCTGAAAAAAGGGCGCCGTTGAAAAGCCACGGCGGGTAACTTTCCCGTTCTAATTCTTCTTTAACGATTACATCCAAGTTAAGATATCCCGAATCAAGAACTACTGCTTGGATTCTAGTGTCTTGTCCAAATGAAATTGCTGCTGTTCCTGCACCCATTGAATTCCCCACCATGCCAATTTTTTCTTCTGGAATTGATTTGTTCTCAATCAACCAATCAACAAGCGACATTACGTCAATATATTCCTTGGTACCGATACTTACTCGGCCATCTTCAACAGTACTCATCCCATGGTCTCGTAAATCAATCATCACTACATTGAATCCATTGCGATTCAACATTCCCGCAACCATCAACGTCTGATAACTTGCTTTTGATGAGCGAATGCCGTGCTGTATGATAACCGTGGGTGCTGGTTGAGTGGCATTCTCTACTTCTACCCACCATCCAGAAAGTGTGATGCCTTCGGTCCGACTTGAAATATTGATGTCCTCATAATTATCCATGAAATAGATGGATGTGTCTAGGGCAACATGCTCATCCCAAGTAACGTTAAACTGAGCAGGATTATTTCCTTCTTGGTCCCCATACCCTGGGTCTGCATGGGCTAAAGTCACATAGATTTGCCAACCAATTGCAAGATAGGCAGCAAGAGGTAATAGTAACAAAATGGCACCAACGGCAACCATTATTTTGCGTCTTTTTGACATAACAAATTTACGCTTTTCTGACGCTTCTACTTGAGGAGAATTATCTATTTCTTCAATAACTTCTTCAATAACTTCTTCAATTTCTTCGTCAACTTGAGGGGATGCAACTTCTTCTTCCTCTGTTGAATCCAAAAATAAACCCTCCAAAAAGGGTTATTCCTCTTCTGAAACTTCAACTGCTGACTCAACTTCAGCAGCGGTTTTCTCTGCTGCAGTATTTTCATCTGCTTCTTGAGAACGTGCTTCCATCGCTTCAGCTAACTTTTCGTTAATGGCTCGCTGCATGTGCTGACTCTTACGTTCTGCTTCTACTGCATTCTCAATCATTTCGTAACGGCTCTTGATAGCCTTGTTTAGGTCTTCGAAAACACGCATGTGGTCAACATACCAATCGTCACGAGCCTTGAGTTCTGCAACTGCTAAACGAAGGTCATTATCCAACTCTTCAGCAATTTCAAAAACACGAGTTAAACGCTCTTTTTCACGAGTGAATTTTTCTTCCATCTTCTCAAGTTCTGGTTCAAGATGGTCTACTTGCTTGCCCTTCTTTGCACCAGTTAATTCCAAATCACGAATGCGGTGGTCTTTCTCACCTAGAAGTTGCTCAAGCCCTTCCCGCTCAATTTCCTTGTCAATTACCTCTTTTTCAAGAACTTCAATCTCTGCTTTGAGTTGAACTATTTCCTTCTCTGATTGCTCAAAAGCGCTGTACAACTTAGTTACACGCTCTGTCTGCTGAGATAGTTCCTCCTCCATTTGACGGATGCGAACTTCGGGAGTAATTGTGCCTTCATCGTCTCCTGACATACTAACCACTTGCCAAGCCCACTCGCTTGCCCTTGATATAGCCGCCGCCCCGTAGGGGCGAGTCAAAGTCTAGTCTGAAAGTTGTAAATTAACTCAATTTACTTAATTCAATGCTATTCCTAAGAATTGCAATAATTTCAACAGAAATGAATAATTTCTATCAAATATCACCCATAAGACATTGATGCTAAAGCGGCTGCTACGCATTGAGTTAATGACTTTAAAGTTGGAATATGCAATTTTTCATTCGGACCATGTGCATTGTTCCCTGGGCCCGCACAACCTGTAACCAAAAAGGACGCTTTTGGATATGATTCCTGCATCATCGCAAGGAATGGAATGGTTCCGCCTTCGTAAAATGGCATTGAACCTGCACCGAATGTCTTCTTACTTGCTTCATCAAAAGCAGCATCAATGTTTGCTGGCATTGGTGGTGCTGCAAATCCGTTAGCAGCCGCTTCAGGCTTGAAAGTTACATGCGCTCCAAGTGGTGGATTTGATTGCAACAAATCTTGCAATTTTTCAGAGGCCGATTCTGCATCAACACCTGGGGGAATTCGAACACTTAATTTCAAAGTTGTATGTGTTCGAAGAACATTTCCCGCATTCGCAATCGCAGGTATTCCATCAGCCCCAGTGATAGATAGTGTCGGCCTCCAATTTTGAGCCAACAATGCTTCAACAAGGTCTTCGTGCTGCGATTGGACACCTTCCAAGAAGGGGAAATCTGTGATGAGAGCATCGCCCAAAACCTCAACAATCGCTGCTGAATCTGCACGCAATTGATCAGTGATATCAATGTGCAACCAATCAGGTAATATTTCACCAGTGTTCTCATCTTCAAGGCGGGAAAGTATCTGCCGTGCAATTCTAAATGATGATGGGATTATTCCACTTGACATACCAGAATGGACACCTTCAGAAGTTACCGCAACTGTCAATGTTCCACCTACTAAACCACGCAAACTTTCGGTAACCCAAACGCGTTCATAATCGCCCAAACCAGAATCAAGTACGACAACCATATCAGGAATCCCTAGTTCATCGGTCAGCTCTTCAAGATAGAATGGAAGGTCAGGTGAACCACTCTCTTCACATGTCTCAAGAATGAATGTGCAAGAAGGATGTGCGATTCCTTGGGCCTGTAGTGCCATGAGAGAAATGAGGCTGCAATATCCCCCATACCCGTCGTCAACCGAACCTCGGCCATACAACCATGGGTCTTCTCTAACAGGAAGCCAAGGCCCCTTTCCTTCGTCCCAACCTGTAAATTCTGGCTGTTTGTCGAGATGTGAATAAAATAGAACATTTCCTTTTCCACTGCCTTCAACTTTGAGAAGAAGTAGTGGAGTTCTGCCCACAATTTTGTGAACTGAGGCTGTTAATCCTTTGATTTCAATAGTAGCAAGCCAGCCAAGAAAATGGTCAATTGTTGCGTCTAGGTGGCCATTGTTTTCCCATTCAACATCAAATGCTGGAGATAGGGCTGGAATCTTGATGTATTCTGAAAGACTTGGAAGCGCTGAGTTCTCCCAATACGATTCTGTAAATTCTGCCATGCTCTGCCAATCAATCGCATCGGTTGCTGTCATACCTTCCGCCAAAGGGTATTAGACATTGAATCTCCGGTCAAATCTTAAATCCATTTTCTTCAGATTCGCCCTGTTGAGCCATTCCAAGTGCTATACCTTGAGGAGCACATAACTTGATGTTTCCTTGGAAATATGGACATTTATCACAAATATCTTTGTTTTCAATCGGCATTCTTGGGAAATTAGATTCATCACCACGAAGTTCAATCTCCACTTCTGCCAGTTGTTTGATTAATTGATTGAATTCTTCTTCAATTACAGCAAATTCTTCTTCTGTCCAAGATATCAATCGGCCAGTTGTAGCAACTAGGATCGCTGGCCGTAGAACTTCTCTTTCACCGATTCCACTCTCAGCCCTCATTCTCTCTTGCCTAACAAGACAAAGATGGTAAAGATAGAGTTGGATTCGATAATGATTCAATAATTCGACTTCTGCATCTGTTCTAATTATTTCATCATCAGGATTTGATGGGATTTCGTAAATTGTACCTTCTGTCTTCTGAGGAGGATTCAGAATAGACATTGCTCCCGTCGTTTTTAGGTCAATTGCTCTTATCGTATTTCTTGACTTACCATCGGTTTGACACAACACCAAATCGGCAATACCATCTAACTCAAATGTTAGAGATTCTATCTCTTCTACAATCTCTTGCTTTTGGGGTGTCCAACGAGTTGAATAGGTGCTTGAAAGGGGCTTCTTGATATTGATTAAGAATGGCCATTCGGTTCTCAATGCCTCTACATGAAGGCCTTCAATTGCATCACCTTTCACAAGTTTACCAAGTTTGCCTTCAATGAATATTTCAGCCATTCGTTGTAGCATTTTTGCTGTAATATCTCTATCTACTGTTGCAGGCAATAATTCGTCCAGCACTTGGAAAATTAGAGACTGGTCTAACATACGGTTAGGTGTTGGAGTAAACCATTGACTTGAAAGTGGAGTTGATGCTTTACCATTTTCAACACCGGGATTTGGTATACCAAGTTCAACAAGTCGGTGGAAAAGTGAACCCAGAACATTCGCTGCTGGACCAATTGGCTCATCAAAATCTCCTTCAGAATTTTCACCCTCATTTTGTTGGATTAATGGAAGATTAATTGCTTCACTTGATATCCCAACATATTGCTTTAACCAATGTCGACGTATGCAACTATTCGCCGAATCTAACATGTGAGGAGCAATACGAATTTTACGACTTGCTTTTCGTAGTGAAAGAGATTCTGTATCATTGACAATTGGCAATCTCGCACTCCCTTGTAGACGGGTGTACTTTACTAAAGGTGAGGTGATTTCACGAGAAGGAAGAATATAATCTGGATGGTGGAAAATAGACAAACTATTCAACAACCCAGGAGCAAGAGATGGGTTAGTCATCATTTGATTTGGTAAGATGGTCAAGGTACCTTTTGAACGGAAAGGAAGTGGTGCTGGCAAATCGCTGTCATCTCCAATCAACCAAGGCGCTTCCAATAGGCCATCTCTTCGAGCAGCCTGGCGAATTGCTTCTAACCACATCCAACCAAATCGCGGTGTGGGCTTATATTTCCAAGGGATTTCAATCTCGCCCAAAGTAGAGTTGATTTTGCAATTCTTAGGAGCCCCCGCAAGTATCAATTTATCTTTGACTCTAGTACAAGCAACATAGAACAAACGACGAGCCTCCGCTTGGACTTGTGACGTCAATACTTCAGTAGATAGCCTCCAACTTCCACTATCAATTGCATCTCTACTCTTCCAAGGTTTCGCTCGTGGAGAAAACATCTGTTGAGATACTAATATGTTTGAACGAAGAGATTGGCCAAGGTTACTCTGATTTTCTGAAAATAGACCACATACAACGACTACTTTTGATTGCAGACCTTTTGAAGCATGAATCGTCATCACTCTTACTGCATTTGAAGGCGGCATCGCTTCTCCTGGAAGCAATTTTCCATTCACTGATGAAAGGCGTTTTATTCTCTCTGCAAGTAGAACTACATCGCCGCCTGCTTCTGCCATTTGGGACCTAATTAATGCCAAAAATTGCTCAGCATACTGTCGGTCAACTTGATTAGGATATGCAAGAAGTAAATCAGAATAATCTAATGTTTCTTCTAGCATTTTGAGAATTCTATTGCAGTCTGCAAGTTGCTTCCAACGGCAAAATAATTCTCTCTGTGGCTTACTTATTGCATGGTCTTGTAACCTTTCTAACAAATCTTGGGGGCCGTCTTTATCTGCAATATATTTCTCCAATTCAATATCATTGAATCCAACTAATGGAGTTCTTGTCAAAGTAGCTGCGCGGCTAACATCAAAACGTCTTGCTGTTAGTTGTAATAATGCAGAAAGTGCCATTACAATAGGTTGCTCAAGAAGACCGCCTTCTTGGTCGGCTAATGCCGGAATACCAAGGTCATCAAGACGACGAATCAAATCTTGCATATGAGTTCTTGATGGCATCAATATCATGATATCACGAGGTTCAATGTTATCAGACGAAGGGACGATAGTTGATTCCAATTCACTGGAAAGAACCGATGCTGGGACACCATCAATTAATGAACGAATTCTAGTGGCTACTAACTCGTGTTCAAGATGAACTTGCTTTGCTGCTGAACCAAGAGAGAACGGATCAAGTGGAATAGTCAAATCTGATGGCGGATTACTCGTTTCACCAGTTGCGATAGGTAACAACCATTCTAATTGGCCTGATTCTTCTATTCGATGTGCTCTAAGGCCCTTTGCATAAGCGTACCAATCGCCAGGGAATAGGTGGTGGCGTGGGTCAAAAAGGTCAACCCACCACTCGTTCATAGTTTGCAATAAATCATTACAAGTACGATAATTTGTCACCAAATCGACATGCCCCTGAGTGCGCCTAATCACATCTGATTGGTCCAATCTTCTATCATCATCTCCTCGGTCAAATTCTACCCAAGCCTCTTCTGGAATTGGTCGATGATTCACATAATCTAATCCAGTAATGAAGTTCTTTATTTCCAACAATCGTGGGTCACGTGCTGCATCTCGGCGCCGCAATGCAGGCTTCAGTAATAGACGAGGTTCACTTGCATATTCATGTTCGTTAATAGCCCGCAAATGAACAGTATATCTTGCCATTCCACTGACTTGTGCTTGTCTAAACCCATAGATACTCTGTTTTTGGTCACCGACCCAACATACAGTCGGTTGCCACGGAGAGTTTGGTGGCTCGGGGTCACCTTCTTTCTCTTCTCTCTCACCCCACAAACGAGAGAGTAAACGCCATTGTTGATTGGAATTATCTTGTGCCTCATCAATAATGAAAGCCCTAAATCTTCTTCTGAGCGTTTTCAAAATCACATACCTTCTCTCTAAGTCCTCTTTGACTAATTTCATTGGGTAGTCAACATGGTGTCTAGCAATTTCACCATCATCTGGGTTTCCACACAATGAAATTGCCGCGTGAATATGTTCATCTCTCCAAGGTTGTTCATCATCAATTGCATTCAATGCTGCTGTGATGTCAGGCGGATACCAACGAGTACAAATTCGAGGGCACCGCGCAAGCAACAAATCTTCAGCAGCCTGAGTTACGTCTGAATGATCATGAAGTCCCTCTTGCAATCTCAATTCAGTTAGTACATCTTCAGCGGCCTTGTGAACAATAAGTAAATCAGCAATAATTCGTGCATCTGTCTCAGCTTCAAGAGAAACTGGTTCATCATCAATATATGATGGGAATGGGTCAGATAAACGAACTACATGTACTGCCGAATCAGTAGGGCAGCATGGTGGCCCTAATCGTGGGTCAAGAAGATTAGAAATCATTGCACATGACCTAATTCTCATGCCCCTTATAGTGCCAAAAAGTATCTTTGAACGATTTTGACTATCTTCCATCGCCTCTTTTACTGCAGCCCGTACATCCTTGTCTTTGATTGAACTGAGTTTTTGCACCCCTGAAGCCCAACCATCGGTATTTGGCAATAGACCCCGTGGGAAAGAAGAGGGAACAATATTTTCAATTGATGATTTACTACATATTGCTAAAGTTGCATGATATACCCACAATAACTTGTCCCACAAATCATCAGGTATTCCATTATCAACAAGTGTATCCAAGGCATTTACACGTGTATCACTTAGTAACGCTGCAGGCAAACCAAGTTCCTCAGAACGCTGTTTTGCAGCATTGAGCCAATCATCACAAATTGAAAATAACTCCAAAGCAAAATCATGAATTTCATCTGCTCTCAAATGTGAGAGAAAACTTGCTCTAATGGCTTCTGCATCAACTCGGCCTGAATGAGATTCTAAAGAACGTCTAACGGTATCAACAAATATTGAATTATGAAGAAGTTGGGAAACTATTTTTTGAGTTCTAGAACGCCCCCCTAATTGATGTGAAAGCCGATTTCTTGCAGCAAGGAAATCTGCCGGAGAAACTGACATAATTCGCAAATCGCCAGCGTGTTTTTCACTACGTATTCGCCATAACGAACTCAATGCACGTTCCATCAGGAGTGCCCTTTGAGCATCAGACATCTGTTCATGTGTTGGGCGGTCGCCAAGCAAACTTCGGTATGATGACACCAACCGATTCAAAAATGAATCAATGGTGCCAATAGGTGCTTCATCAAGCAACATTGTCAACTGTTCAATCAAACCTTCATTACGAATTCTAGGGTCATAACGTAGCCCATTCCTAACGCCACGCGGGCCTGCTCTCAAACGGGCAAGTTCACTACGCATCCGGTCTCGCATTTCATCAGCAGCCTTGACAGTAAATGTTAGAACAACAACTTCAGTTGGTAATAATCCACGCCATTGACGAAGATTTTCTCTATCCTTTGCTGGAGTTTGTAGGAAACCTCCTCCAAAATCAACCTCTCTTGGACCCGGTGGTAACAATCTCGTTGCCCGTTGATCCTCTGAAAGATAATGTTCGAGCACTCTTTGAACAATACATGCAGTCTTTCCTGTTCCTGCGCCTGCATCAAGAACAATGTGCATATCTAAATTCAGACCTAAGGTCTGCCCTCTATTCAAGTCCATTTTTTATCACCTCCAACAGTTGGTGCTAAATTACAAGCTTGTTTTACGGAACAATAGGTGCAAGAAATACCACTAGGGGTTGGA
Organism: Methanobacteriota archaeon; assembly: GCA_018650285.1. Taxonomy (GTDB): domain Archaea; phylum Thermoplasmatota; class Poseidoniia; order Poseidoniales; family Thalassarchaeaceae; genus MGIIb-Q1. The sequence goes on along the minus strand of JABIGF010000001.1, from coordinate 41,675 downwards.
ATCACATTACCATTATCAGACATTTCTCCAATTTGCAAAGCTGCTGTCAAACGATGACGCATCCATGCCCTGAATGGGTTACTTTGAGGTGATTCTCCATCTTCACCAGGGCGACGGAATAGTGGAGCAGTGTTACATTCAACTTTCCCGATATTCAATGAAGTAAGATGGGCGAAATATTCCGGGTCTGCTTCTATGTAATGGCCGCTTTCCTCACCAACCTCAGAGATGCCAACCCCTATCACGCGATCACCTTTGTGAGTTACTTCCCAAGCACGGGCGTAGAGCGCTAATTGCACTCCTGCAAACAATTCTCTTTTGTGCCTCTCGCCAGCCTTTTTGCGAACTGGCCCCTCTAATGACTTAAGGTCACGAATAATGACTAATCTTTGCGCCGGCCATTCTTCTCCTAAGTCTAGGTCAAGTGGGCACTCTTCGTCAAGGCCTTCTTTGTTGACATAGCATGAATCTAAAACAGGGACTAATTCAACGCGGTCAATTGTGCCCCGTAATTTGATTCCTTTAAGCACATCTTCACCAGTTTCAGGTAACGAAACTAAAACACCCTTACTCTCCTTTGATGTTAATGGCCATTCCACAGCCAATAACGCACCTGCGTTGGGTTTCAATTCTGATTCAAGTAATCGGCCAAATCTTCCCGCTGTTGTAATTTCACCACCTTCATCCAAAGCTGCTTCATAAATCTCACAATTTAATCCAACTAAATCCAACCTTCTAACGGTTGCAATTGCATCTGAACGGCGTAACCAAGGTGCTTTTTCATCAATAATTTGTAGCAATCTTTGACGTAATATGTGTTCATCAATATTTGCAGTTGCCAATGATGCTGGTACGAGGTTTTCTCTCTCTTTACCAACCTCCATTTCAAGAAATTCACAGATGAAATCCGCCCATACTTCATGGATGAGAAGACCTCTAGTCCTTACATCAACGTCATCGTCTTCATCATCTTCACTTTCGGCCCTTAACCGATTTTGTAACCAACCCTTACGCGGGCAAGAGAGCCACTGTGTAAGGCGACTAGGGGACCAAATATTTGTTTTCGAAGACGGCCCATCTTCAAACCCATGCCTACGGTCATAATCTTTGATTGCTGTTGCGTTTGGAACTAATGGCCTTGGATCTATCGTCATAGTTTTACTAGAACCTACTTTGAGTCCAATTGTTGGCCAAGCGGGATAATTTCGAGGTAAAATTCCTTTACCCATGGTAGAACCAGGAGTGATTTTCAAATCATCAACAGACAAAACTTCTCCGTGAAGTGAATTTGGCAAATAAGGTGTTTCTTCACTTCCAATTCTAGGCTGTCTAGAGAGCCTATCTTCCATAAGGGATGAATCAAGGGCTATTGTAACGGCTGCTGGATTGAGAGCACCCTGCATTGGGTTTCTAGCTTGTTGCATATCTATTCCAGCACGCTGTCTTTGGTCACGTTGATGGCTGCCTGTCACTATCAACTCAAAACTACCATTGTCAATGACTACATCTGATGGCCTAGCTACAGGAAAATTACCTCTTTTTAGAAAAGACAAACCCCACCTTGATTTATGGTCGCCATCTATACGAAAAACCTCATCTGGGCTGATGAAACTAGGAATTATTGGAGAAGACATTGGGTCCCATATTGCAGATGCTAGCCATTCAGATAGAGGAGTTGAAGGTTGGGATGACTCATCTTCATCAGCATCTAAAATTATCACCTCTTTACCACTATTCAGAAGATGCATCCAAGAGTGTCGGGCTGTACGTAAATTATCATCGGGAGATAATACTGCTATCTCTGTTCTAACAGCCTCAGATAACCCAGGGATAGATGCTGGAGATGTGTTCCAAGATTCTGAATCTAAATTTGTAATTATCACTAAATCGGCATGACAACCCAACGCATCAGTTGGAGTTAATAGCCTTAATTTAGAATCTGCGATCTTAGTTCCTTCTAGAGTTGTTGAATCAATTAATGTGAGAATTTCATCAACCCAATCCATACCTCTTATGGGCGACTTCTGAGATAATAGACGCTGTGATGTTCGCAATGATAAGTGAGATTCGAATAATTGTTGCAAGCCACCAATCGTTTGGTTCATTTGCCCATCAAGTTTAGCTGTCAACAAATGCCATTGAAGCATTTCACCAAACTGATATAACCATTCATCACCTGTATTTGCCGCAGGCGGTAATGGCAATTGCTCCCCTGTATAGCATCCAATTGCTACCATGTTATCTTCTAGCACACTAGCATCCATTGTAGACAACAATGGCTTGAGCCTATTCGCTAAACTGAGAAGCCACCATTGAGTTGCTTCATGGCGGCGGCAAAGGTCTTCTTCATCCTGATATGCATTTGCTATCGGCTTTCTTGCCAATGAATGTAACCAGCGAAATAGAGCGCCTTGACCACCTAGTAAATGGAATCCTCTTGAAACCTCCTCAAGAACATCAACATCAGGTATTGGTCGCAAATCTGCAAGCGTTGGGTGTTGCTCACCAATTAACCAATCAGAGTTGAATTGAAGTGTACCTTGAATTGCTATCGCTCGTAATTGAGGGAGGGACCAAGCATCTTCAAAATGAGAAAGGGAAACTATCGCGCTGAGCCAATGAACCCCGGGACTTTCTTTGAGCGGTGCAGAAAGTGTTGGTAAATGAAACCCAAAAGAATCCAACATTGAAGACCATAATTCATAATTTGAATCAACAGATGGGTCAATAATCATAATTGAATTTGGTGGGGAATCAAAACCTAATGCCGCGTCAATTAGAGCATGGGTGGATTCGATTGACCTTTCAATTCTAGGAACTAACATGCGAATTGGTTGCTTTACCGATTCTTGGTAACTGTTTAGTTGTTCAACTGTAAAAGGTGAATGTGGTGGAATCCATTTGGGGAGGGAGGCTTCATCACGAATTGCCGCAATATCATTAGCAACAAAACCATGGACTCCGAGCCGATAACTTCCAAAATTTGCTAGAATATGTAATGGCCTAAATCTCACTAATGAATTTACTAATCTTTGCCGCAGTGGCGAAAGTGTCGGTGGATGATCGAGCATGAGAATACCATCTATGCTAGATAACCCAAACGGAATATCCTCCGATTGCAACTGCTCAAGTATGCTAACCAATGATTTCATTTGTTCATCAGGATGAATGCCATTTAATTGGTTACTCACTCCTTTGATAATTCGGTGAAAAGATTGCAAATCTGGTGAAAAATCGGTATCAACATCCTCTTCTCTCAATGATTTACTTAAATTAGTTAAATCGCGAGTTTTGCCTTTCCCCCAGTAGTGGTCTGGTAAACTATGCATTAATGGGAACTCTAATCGTTGAGCCGCCTTCTTACATTCCGCGTGTAGTAGAATAGAAAATGGGCCACTAGCAGGCAGCAATCGAGGTTGTCTTAACTCTGCATGAAGAGATGCTACTAAACTATCCAATGTATGGTGGCTCGTTCTATCAACCGGCCCATCGATATCAGCATCTCCTGCCAATTGATTTAGTGTAGCCCTCCTAGAAGCCTCAGTTGAATGAATTATCAAAAGTTGTGATGGACCACCCTGATTCAATGACCTTGGATCTTGTGATTGATGCAAAAAATGGCTCAGCAACCATCCAGGACTGTAACCTGGTGGGATTTCCTCCATCGTCAAAGAAGGTTGCTTTACCATATTATCCACTCATCTTCACCTCTACCTTACATATTGGAAAACGACACTTATTCAAGGATTAACCGATATCCCCGCCTGACTCCTTGACGGTCGTTACTCTCCTCCCTTATGAACCCCAAGAATAGATACTAGCATTGAGGCAAAACAAACACTTTATGGACCATGAATTGTAAGAGGGCTTTGGCACAGACTACAATGGTGAGGTGGCAATTAATGCGCCGCATTACCAATCAAACAAAAAACGGCGATTCAATGAAATTGTAATCAAGAAGCATTCATGTTCATTTGTGCAAGGGTTCATAAAGGTGTAGACACACACAGAGTCCGGACTGTGGAAATCGGCTTGGAGAGTGTAATTCAACGTTTATCCGTCATATGAACAGCGATAAAAACTATGCAAAAACGAAAATGGTGTTTATTGGCATAACGGATAATCAAATGAACAAGAACTTTCAAAGTCGGTAGTCACTAACCAAAAGGAAGCGATAAAATGAACAATAAAAAAAGTGGTAAATGTAATGAATGTAACAGCAACGATGTTGAACATGATGAAAGTCTTGGTGAAATCGTTTGTAACGAATGTGGTATTGTCTTGGAAGAAAAGATGTTGGATACTGAACACCCTAGCGGCCAGGTGGGAGAAGAGGCACATATGAGTGCTACACGAAATGACTCTGTCGGTGTCAAAGATACCAGACGCACCTATATTGATGCAAAAGAAGCTTACAAGATGGGTAAGAGAAACCTTCTCCGAACTGAACAAAGAAACAATGCAAAACGCAATATCCGCGGCAATGAGATATTGCGTGAAATTAAAAATATCACGGGTTCATCATCGGTAGGAGAAAGAGCAATCAAGATTCTTGAGCACTGTTATACAAAGAATGGTGAAAATGATGGCCATGGGATGCTGCCTCTCAATCAAATGAGATACATTCTAGGTGAAGAAAAAGATGCAACCTACATCATCAGAGTGTGCGCATTAGCCACACTCAGAGTTCTGTCTGACATGGGCAAAATTCCATTCCAATTCTGGCAACAAGATGCAAAAAGATTCGGCATTGAACCGAACGACATTAACAGAGCCGTTGGCCTTATCAAAAGACGTCTATATTTACTATACCGAGCACAGAAATCACCAATCGACCCCCGCTCTGGTATGAAAGAAGCCAGAAAAAACGAACTTTATGCCTTTGAACAAAGACTACGAGAGTTCGTTAGAAAGAATGATGTCGTTGGCGCAGATGAATTACTCCAGTGGGTTTCTGACCGACTAAAGTTACTTGAGGGTGATGAACAAGACTGTGGACCAATGGCTCAAGAAAACCCCCGCATGTTACTTGCAATGATTACTATCTGCGGCCTTGAAAAGTTCAAAAAGGTCAAAATGACAAAGAAATCAATTGCTGAAGAAATTTTTCTTCTATCCATAGGTGGAGTCAATGCCCGATTGAAAAACAAACAATCTAGCACAACCAAAAAGAAGATTGTAACCGATTTCGATAATGAAACTGGCGTAGCCTGATTAATCTAGGCTACTCTTTACGCTGAGGATTGGCGGCTAAAGCCCCGCCTACAATACTCACGACGATAAGCAACATTCCTGCTGCAGGAAGGCCAAGGAAACCATCATCCGGAGAAGGCTCGACCATCACCTCGCTTTGAACATCCCATTGATGGACAAGAACAAGAGAGAGGTCAGCCCCGTCCCAAGCGGCAGGCAAAGTGTATTGCATAGAGCCAGAGTTACCATCCAACTCCACCATTGCCCTAACTACATCGTGGTACACACCCAAATGGTTTGATCCCTCTTCAAAAGTAGCTGCACCTTCAACCACATACAAAATAGAGGTAGTAGAACTAGGTAACCAGGTACTAGCATTTAATGCCCATTCTATTGTACCATTCGCGCCATCATTGCTTTCCCAAGAAAGAAAAGATGTGCCTTCTTGTGCAGAGAACATCGGCTCTTTGGCTAAAGATTCGGCATAATATGGTTTCAACCCTTCACCTTCAAGGCCGCCACTTCCAGCGTGTAACCATTCACCATTGATTATCATCGTAGGTGGGGCTCGCTTGATTCCAACCACTGCGGCTGATGCATCACCATACCTATCCTCCCACCGGTAATCAGCATCTTCAACGCCGAATGGGTCTTCTACTTCCGCAATAGCACGGTGAAATGTCAATACAGTTGTATCTACACCCGATTCATCTATCGCGGCCATCAATCCTTCTTCGGCAGGAACACAATTCTCACACCACGTAGCAGTGTAAACTTCAGCAATAGATGGTAACTCACCCATTGTAATTTCTACAGAAGTTGCATTATGTGAAACATTCAAAGAGATGCCGCCAAAAATCCCTTGTTCGTGATTTGCGGCAGTCCAACTAGGAACGGCAGTAGGTGCCGCTACCACAGTAGGCAAAACGAAAATCACGGCAAACAAGCAGACTATCAACTTCGCTTTCCAGTTAGGCATATCCTACCCGAACAAGTGATTTGCTGTTAATCCAACGATTGAATGCTTGGCTATACAATCTATTATCATCAATCTGAAATCAATGATAATAACGCTCAAGTGGCATATTAAGATGATTTGGTAACCTTTGCCCAATATTAATTGGTTGGACTGGATTTGGAAATAGGTTCCACCAAGGTGGCTCTCCTGGCCTGCCATGACGCCGCTCATATGGTCCCAATAATTCTACTAATTCTCGTCTAACCCCCTCCACGGGAACTAGAACTCTTTCAAATAACTCAAATCCTTGGACATCTTGTTCATCTGCCACGCGGAATCCTGTCAAACGAGCCAAGCTACGAACCAACTCTAGTTCATCTCTATCTTGAGCCATCCAAGCAACTAAAGTATCCTCAACGACCACCTCATTGGGGGCATGTTGTGGTATTCTCAAAACGGTATCAATTGGCGCATTTACCATAACCCTGAATATTGCTGGAAATAAATTTAGCCAGCGGCCTCGACCACGCCCTCGACCCACCATGAATCGCTGTCTTTCTAGACGTAACCAATCAGGATCCCCTTCAGCCATAACTCCATGTTGACCTCTCATTCCTTGTTGAGCAATGAAATAAGCAAGTGGCTCTAACTCCTTTGCAGACGTTATATCATCTATTAAAGTCAAAATAACACTAGATATCACATCCCCAATTGGAAGACGATTGAACTGGCCTGATTCATGAATGCACAATGCTTTCGCATTTCTTGAGTTGAAGTCTTCTATGCGTTCAGCCCCAGTTACTGTAAATCGCGCATTATGGGCACCAGGGCCCGGGCCAACGCCATAGAATAAACCAGATGTGCCTTCAACAATAATTAGGGACTCTAGAGAATTATCAGATGAGATTTGAATTTTCTCATCTGATTCGCAAATCTCCTTCAATAAATTTAGTGCACGGCGCTCCGGCTCTGAAGGAATTAATTCCCCAGAATTTGAATGCCAACACCATTGCACTGCACGTAATCTTTCATGTTCTTTTGACGCGGGAGGAGACATAGCCCAACTCACTAGTAATGCCCAAAGACGTGGCCATGTAGGTAAAGGCGACCAAATCCATTTACCTTCTTTAATTGTTCTCAACTGTAATCGACCTTGGTAACTTCGCAAAGAAACACCGGCCCAATCATGCATGCTGGCAAGCAGTTGCCCTTCATTCAATTCTTGGCGCCAACGCTCAACCCATGGTTGATTATGCGACCCTAATGTGCCCCAATCAAACTCAGCAGAACCATACCTCCCATCTCCAAGTTCCCTCAATACATGTTCTAGTTCATCTCTATCTTCATAGGGCAAAGGGCCGCCACCTGCCAAACGATTCATCCATCCATTCCAACGCAAAAATAGGTCAGCGCCTTGAAACAAATTTCGCCCGGGGGGGTGCTCTCGGCGAAGAAACAGACGATTGATGTGATTTCTTTGTTCATATTGCAAGCGACGATTTTTTTTCCCTGACCACCTATTTGTGACAAGAGACAATGTAGTCAATAGAAGGCCCCAATTACACCCCTCAATCCTTTCTAAATCTCTTGAATTACCAGTCAATGCCCGCAATATATGCCGAGTAGGCGCGTTGCCAGGCAGTGGTTTACCATCAATAATGTTGAATTCACCTAATTTAGAAAACAGTTGCCCATTTGGTAAAGGAATTCCTCGCTGCATTAATGCCGCTTCGGAAGACTCCGGATGACGATTAGGGAAACAAATTCTCTCACGGAGAAATTCTAATTGCTTTTGACGTCGACTATCATCAATATTCCAAGGATCGGTTTTCCAATCTGAAATGTTATCTTGATTACTATTTACAGATGCATCATTAGAGAATGCCCAATCTGTTTCATCTCCTTCAAATTCATCCATCAATGCGCGCCAGCGGCAATTTACAGAACGGCCACGGTCTGGAGTCATGACACGATTGACTTCTTGACGCGCTAACAAAGAAGGACGACCACTAAATCCAGCACCCACAAGAAGAGGAGCAAAACGTGCACAGCGATGACACCAACCAACGTCTTCTGAATCCAATTCATCTGAACAAGTAATACATTTTGTCAAACTAATCACCGAAAGATTTCCCCAAAAGATAAGAATGACATGACCCTTTTTAATCAACACTTGATTTGTTACTATCATGTACAATGTGTTTCACCGCGAGCTTCAGCTTCAAGTTTCCAAAGTTCAGCTTCGTCCGTATTCAAAGAAGGAAGGGTCGACTGGAGGGTGGTCCCACCAAGAGGGATTTCAATTGAGTCTGAATGAAGCCAATCAAAAAATCTGACTTGTTCATCACTGGGCATTTCTACAATTTCTTCATGTGGGTAAACCCATGCATCATCATGGTCTACTCCATCTGGCCATTCATCACCTAATTCGTCTGGCCATTCGGCATCATCCCAATCTTCACCATCTTCTTGGAATCCTTGAGGTTTTGATTCTGCCATCTTCTTCCATTTCTTTAATGTCCTACATTTCCTATTCCCGCCTTTTCCGAGCCACGTATAATGTAACATTCCAATAGTAGAAACATTTTCAGCGCTAGCCAAATCATTTCTTAATGTAAGAAGAAATGTTGCTATCTTGTCTGCCAATGGATAATCTGTCATCAAATGATGGTCTAAATGAATGCATAATTTAATTGGAGTTTCCTCTATCAATGCTTCCTCTATTCCTCTGTATGCTTCCACTTCAATACCATAGTTCCCATATCCATTGTGTACTTTTATTGAGTAGCATAAAGACGACATACCCTCAACAATGAAAGATGATTTCTTTGAAATTGAAACGGATTCACCTAATGCTTCATATGTATTATTCAATAATTTGAGTGCTCTAAACTCTGGTTCTGGCCCTATTAATTTTGTTTCAATATCACAATCCACTGCCCATTGGATAGCACGTAAATATCGGTTTTGTTCTGTTGAAGGATGGTATAGGGACCAAGCCAATAAGTGCCTCCAAACATGCATATCAACAGGAAGAGATTTGAGGGAATATCCTTCTTTTTTCCTCACGACCAAATGCAATCTCTGCCCTTGGACTACCAGGGCAGGACCTTGCTTTTCAGCTCTAGCGGACTCCCCTCTATTCTCAAGTATGCTCTTCCAATTATTTACTACGTCTCCCAATTGTTGATATGCCACTCCCCATACTTTTGGCATATGCTCCTCATCTGGTATACAAAATATTTTGACAATAGAATCGTTGGTTAATTTTGACACATGACGAATAAATGGATGTGATTTTCTAGCATTAGCAATCATGGGATCAAACCAGTCATCCATAGTTACTTCCTTAATTGGAGGAATACATCTGACGTAACAAGTTTGGAACCATGCGTGTGCTGAAATGTCACTCTTCATCAAAAACTGAGTGGACGAAGAAAGAAGAGAGATGAAATTAGACCAATTTTCAAATGCTACAACGCGGCCCTTTCTTGAAATAAAATATTCAGCCAAATCTGCGAGCGGGTCTTTGCACCAATAATGCAGAGGGTCATCAAACAGGTCTGGTTGAACTCTAATAGACATCTCTAAATCATTAGGAAGTGGCAATTTTTCATGCGACATTGTCGGCTCTATGGAATCCCATTCATTGTAGTAATTCTTCCATTCTTTCATATTAGAACGGCTAATTTTTTGTGTCTTATTTGCTAACTTGAGAGCTGGAATATCTCCAATACTCGGCCCGGCAGCAATTAGAGCCGCCCAAACTTCCGAATCGTCATTTTTGTCTACCCCTTCTAACGCCGCTAGAACTGTATTGATTGATTGTTTATCAGGACGTAAACTATTCTCGCCACCGGTAACAAGAGAAAGAATCACCGCGCAACGAGCGCAAGGGGTTAGAGGGCTCTTCTCTCTATCCACAATATCTTGGTTTGAACAGTAAACGCAGTGCATCAATAGACATGCGCACCTGACCCTATATCAATAAACGATTAAAAAATCAGATATTTGCAAAAGCCGCTATCGCAGCATCAACATCTTCATCGGTCACATGAAGGTGAAATACTGCTCGAAGTGAAGTGCTAGAAATATCAAACAAATCAACACCTTGGTCAGCGAGCCGATTGACAAGAATTCCAGCATCTTGACCCGCCGTTAGCGCCACATAGACCATGTTAGTTTGAACTGCTGATAACTCTACGCTAAAGCCATCCATGGCATTAACTGCCTCACCAAAGCGAGCCGCTCGGGCATGGTCGTCTGCAAGTCTGTCAACATTATTTTCAAGTGCAAAAATTCCTGCAGCAGCAATAATTCCTGCCTGGCGCATCCCTCCACCAAACATCTTCCTCCAACGGTGTGCTTGATCGATGAAATCAGCGCTTCCAGCAAGTATTGAACCGACTGGTGCACCTAATCCTTTAGAGAGACAAATCGATACTGAATCACAATTTTCAACAAGGCGGGCGGCTGAAACCCCACTAGCAACCACGGCATCAAACAAACGTGCACCATCCATGTGAACTGCACAATCTTGTGCTTTGGAAATAGCGCATATTTCGTCAATCGTTTCCACCGGATAACATGAGCCGCCACCGCGATTCGAGGTGTTCTCTAAGCAAACCAAAGTAGTGTCGGGATAGTGTCCTTGTGAGCCCTTTGTCTTACGAATCGCTGCCCCAACCCCATCTGCGGAAATAATGCCATTCTCTCCCTTGACAAGCGCTACTGAACAACCTGAAAGTGCTGCATATCCACCACCCTCGTAAGTGTAGATGTGACAATTTGCTTCCATAACTATCTCATCACCTGGATTAGTATGTGCGCGTATTGCAACTGCATTCGCCATCGTTCCCGATGAAACATACAATGCAGCCTCTTTGCCAAGCATTTTCGCCGCTTTCATCTCTAACGCTTTGACCGTAGGGTCATCGCCGAGCACATCATCTCCAACAACTGCTGTAAAAATAGCATCTCGCATAGCAGATGTTGGCTGTGTAACTGTATCTGAACGCAGGTCAATACGGTCGGTTGAGTACTCGCGCATTGTTATCGGGACACCGACTTCACTCATAGCGAATGCGCTTGAATCATTCTTCAGAATCTGCAATAGGTTTAGGGATTAAACCGAATAAATTGAATAATGCAGGAAGTAAAATAATGCTAGAAATCAATGCCAACAAAATGGCAACAACAAACGCCTGACCAAATAATCTGATAGGAAGAAGTGATGATAAATTGAGCACTGCAAAACCACCAGCCGTTGTTAGGGCTGCACCTATCATAGCACGACCTGTCGTTGCATTTGTCTTTGATACCCAGGCAGACACCCCTGCTGATGGATTATGCTCTATTTCTTCATCAAGTCGAGTTACAAAATGAACAGCATAATCAACACCTAGGCCCAACGTTAGTGCGCCTATCGTTACTGTTTGTGAATTGACTTGGTATCCTGTCCAACCCATCAATCCATAGATCCAAATGACCACTACTGCAAGAGGAATCCACATAGTGAAACCTTTGACAAGCCCTTTCACCTTATCTTCCTCACGTGAAATATTGATTATTATCAACGTAAACAAAATCACCGATGCTACAATTCCTGTAGAAGCGACTGAAGAATATGCCACATCTTCAGACACTTGAGCGAGAATTAGCCCACGTCCTGACAATCCAAACTCTCCATGCTCAGCCAATGAATTTGATAAATCATCAATGAAATTGACTGTCGCTTTCCAGTCAGATGTTGAAGCTTGGAATAATATTACACTCTGTTGACCGTCTGGAGATAAATAACGGAATGAAATATCTCGTCCTGTCTCATTGTTTAGTAACCATGATTCCAATTCAGAATAAGATTGTTCACTTCCCAATGAAGATATCATTGATTGCAATTCGGGATTTCTTGTGGATTCAATTTCAAGATTACTCCATAACCCATTATATTCTGAAACTATTGAATTTGAATCGAGAGTATTAATTGCTAAATCATGCATTGCTTTTCCTTCAAGAGAAACGGCATGGCCATCCATTACAAGGTAAAGTGGCTCTCTATTTTGCCCACCAAATTCTTCATCTAATGTCAAGAAGTCTTTGACAACTGGAATTGAAACATCAAACTGTTCATTTGCATCAAAACCAATCTCAAGGTGTTGAATGCCTGCCGCCACCGAAAATGATAGTAATGCTGCTACTGCAATTACTTTCCATGGTGTTTCAGTAATTTTTCCAATCCATCTAGATAAACCATCTTCTTCAACTTTTACTGCACGGTCAAGCGATAATTTTTGGGCTTTCAATAATCTTAGAAGAGCAGGCAGTAATGTGACTGAAAGCAAGTAAATGAAAAATAACCCAATAGCAATTACTGTACCAAATACAACTAAGAATTTCTGAGATGAAAGACGGAATGACAAGAACCCAACCATATCTGTCAGAATAGCAACAAACAATGCAGCAGAAGTGAGGATTGTGCCGGTTTTGAGAGCCTTTGAGCGCATTTCAGTAGAGAAGTCAGCCATAGTATCGCGTGAAACTTTGTCTTCTCCATCAATTAATTTCAACTCTTCGCGATAACGGAGTATCACATGAAGACCGTAATCAACACCAATTGCTAACAATAATATTGGTATGCAATTCATTGCCGCATTAAATTCCATTTTTAACAGACCAGATACACCATAGGTAGCACCAATTGCCAACAATGTCAATATCAACACAATTGAAGTATCTCTAACACTACGAAATTTCCACCACAATATTATGCCAAGAACAAGCAGTGATGCACTAGTAAGTATACCTATATCCTTACCAATGGTAGAATTTTGCTCACCTATGAAACGTGAGAAACTAAAGACAGTTATTTCCTCATCATAAGATTCGACCATTACATTTTGAATCTCAATCGTATATTCTGTAAGTGTGTCCCCAAGAAGCTCTCCTTGTACAATTGGCTCTGATGTGTCTATAGCCAAAGTAACTAATGCAATTGATGTTTTAGTCCATGGTTCAGAACGTGCATCATCAGGAAACATTGTCAACATAATGGAACGTAAATCAATCGCCTGTAATTCATTGATTGGAATTAAAGAGCCCATCGCAGCACCTTGAAGTGGTGCGATTAATGCTAATTCTTCGGGTGTACGATTTGTTGACAATGCCGACACCAAATCAAGAAGTTGGGCAGTTTGCTCACTATTATTTACACCAGAATCCATGCGTGATTGCCATGTTGTTGGGTCTTCAGGAGACCAGGCAGATATTTCTGTAGAAGTAGGGGCATTTGCTGACGGGATCGTTGCAATAGATGCCATAGCAGTGCCAACTGCACTATTCAATGTTGATTCATTTGCATCCAAAACAGATTGTAAAGCACTACTCACGCCTGCTGACCAATTATCTGATTGAGGGTCTTGGACTTTTTGCCAGAAAATGACTGAACTAGCAGGCCCAGAATTAGCAGAATTACCAAACAGAGGGTATTGATGCTCGACTAAATTATCATAAGTAATTAATTCAGATTCTACAGATGCGAGTAACTCCCAAGTTTCTGTTTTCTGCAAATCACCTTCGTCAAACCGGACTATTACTCTGACTAAATCTATGTCAATACTGTAAGTATCTTCAACCTCATAGAGTAACTCTGTTGTTTCATTTTGAGGATAAAAAGCATCTTCTCCAACTTCAAACACTAAGAAACGTGCAAATGACGATATGAATATTATTCCAATTATTGAAATTACAACTGTTCGCTTAGGAAAATCCACTGATAATGTACTTAATTTATCAAAAGGATTCTTCATAATATTCACCAATAATAATGAGCAGTTAAGAGAGATTATTGTACTATTCGATTTCAAACATCGAGGTCCCCGCGAACGAATTTGATGTAGCGCTGCTCTTCATTTTCTTCAAATGGATGCTCGCCGATGTTTTGTTGGTAGGCAATGCCCATCCAAGTTCCATCAGGTGAAATCACTGTCTCAAAGAAATCATGTAAAGCGTGAACATCCCCGTTATCTTGCTCGTATTGTGTTACAATATGGAGTGGTGTTGGGTCTGCAATTTGGAAATTCCAAGTATCATTCTCTTGGGGCTCACGAAGCGCGCCTGCGTATAGGAACCACTCTTTGCCTGCAGTATAGCCATCTTCGCTGTTATTCTGGTCGTAATCAAGGCCATAGAAAGCAAGGCTTACGACATTGTCCTCGCTAATTGAAACAAAGGGATACATATTGAGCCCACGATCAAATGGAGTAACATTCCACGATGACCAGTTTGTTCCATTATCATATGAAATTGCAAAGCGCATAGCCCAAGGCCCTGTGTCACCATTAGGACAATCTGCCCAAACTACTGCAACTGTGCCAGCCTCGTTGTTGTTTACTACAGGATATCCTTCTGGACAGTTTCCATTTCTTGGACCCAAATCAACCGGTGCTGCCCATGAACCATCTGAAGGCCCTGGCCCAGTGCCACGCCCATAATCATCAGAGATTCGGATTTGAACAGTGCCTGAATTAGAGTCGGCATTTTCTTGCGCCACAAAGACGTAAGGGCCGTGCTTCTGACTTGAGATAGTAGACCAGCCACCTGGCATAGAGTAACATTGGCTGAATGAGTTGCCTCCATTCTCTGAATGATAATACCAATATCTCCCAGAATCAAGTGAGCATTCTGGCGGTGAAGCACCGGAGTTGCCAAGGTAGTGGATTATTCCATCCCCTTGGGCTGCAACCCAAGGTCTGTCATCCGCGGCCATTGTATTCATTCGCTGGCAAGCCCCCATCTGATAGTTGGCCCCACCTTCAGTAGAGCGATGCCACCAATTGTCCTCTAGAGTTGTATCAAGATAGTAGATGACATCGTTGGCATCGACAGCGATATCCCCCTCATCACCAAGACATTCGGAACCACCTGCGGCATAATTAGCAAAAAGCATGTTACCTGGTGTTGGGCCAAATCCATCACCATGTGTCCAATTTGAGCCGTTATTTGTAGAAATCCAAAACCATGAAGCCCAGTAATCCCATGAAGTCATTTGTCCATCTTCACATGCATACCATGAATCAAGTGGCCCACCAAGAGCTGGCCCTAATGGTGTTCCTTCTCCACCCCAACGCAAATCTTTGTGCGCAGTAATCTGCATATTGCCCATTGAATCAATTGAGAGTGACGGTTCGTAACCAACACCATAACCAATGTAGTCTGGATCTTGACCATTATTTGGGTCAATACATTCCTCATGTCGTGGCATGTAAATTGGCTCCAACCATGAAATCCCAACTTCGTTTGCTGGTCCGGTATCATCTGAGAACCCATCTATTAGGTCTTCAGCGATACCCCAAACGGCTGAAAGTAGCATGAAAGAGACAACAAAAGCAGCAGTCGCACCAAAGGCGAGGTTGAGTTGGCGGCGCTCACGGCGCTCATCGCCGGCGTCCGCTTCAAGAACTGCATCGAGGACTTCAGCCTCTTCTGCGGCAAGTTCAGCATCCATTGCCCCTCCAGCCATATACCGGCGTGCACAGGTGTTACCCAAGAGCCTAACGCTCAAGAGAGCAGAGGGAGGGAGCCGGTAATAGAATCAATTTTGTCACGCTCATTTGGACCGAGACCCACCACAGTAACTGTTCCAGCAGGAATCTCTGTATGACCTGCATCAGTAATCAACGAGGCAATTATCCCAGCATTTTTCGCCTCACCAAAGAGTCGACGTAATTCATCTTCATTTGCAGCTTGGCAGACTACCTTTCGCTGTCCAACCCGCATATAGCGGTCAAGCATGCGTGGCTCAGCCCGTTCAGCCTTAGTGATACATTCAGCAGTAGCGTGCCCAACCTGAGCGGCTAATTTGCCGGCGGACAATTTGAGGTCTTTACGAGCAATGAAAACCATTGTCAATTCAGACGACGACTGGGACATTTTTTACTGCCTCCAAATTAACTGAATAGTGGCGCTTCAACATTTCACTGACTGGAGCACCAAGCCACGCTGCAAACGCCAAGTTTCCAAATGCGTGTACTAAATCATACACGAATCCTTGTGCAAGATAAGCAGGTAGATAGGAAAGTGGTTGTGTGTGCAGAACACTAAGTGAAACAAACCAATCAAATGCGAATCCAAGAGTAAATCCTGAAACCATCAATCGATTGAGGTTGAGTTTACCCTGTGCATCGATTAACCAAGTAGCGAGACATGCGCCTGCTACTGCAATCATTGACCAACCAACAGCCTGGTAAAGAGTCCACAAACCGTGACCCAGTACAACGTTTGACCCAAGTGTGATGATGGTTGCCAGTGCTATTCCGTGACGTGCTCCAAAGTGTGCGCCCGCGAGGAAAACCAATACTGTGACAGGTGAGATGTTAGGGAGTGGTTCAAGAAGAATTCTTCCGGCAATTCCTGCTGTTGCTAGCAAAGCAAGTGCAATCATTGTGCGACCAGAATCTAGGCGGCTTTCAATTCGCCATAGTCCAAACAGTGCGAGTGCGAAAAGTGCTGAGTTCAGAAGGACTGAACCTGTTGTTCCAAGAGTGACGTCGTGTGCTCCTAACATGGCTATTACCAAGTGGTCGTGGGGAAGATACCTATTGATGATTCCGTGAGAATTATTTATCGTTAGGCGAAACTACGTGGCAACCATTTTTATAATGCTACTAATCCTTTTGAAACGAGGGGGGGTTTGATGGTTCAAACAAGAATTATCAAATTCGATATGGATGAAGATGAATGTTTAACCGAAGATACTCAAGAAGTTCTTCGGAAAATGTCTGATAATGTGCATTTATTCATTGATAGAAACATACAAGAATGGCTTGAATATGAAAACGCCTTAAGAACATCTATACAACAAGATAATGATTTTATTGTTATAAAATCAAATATTGGAAATAATCCCTATGTGGGTATTATAAATGACGATTTCGAAAAAAAACAAAGATATATATCAACCACAATTGAAGCCGGGAATAAATTAAGCCGGATTGAACAAGAATATAGAAATACCAAAATTGATTTGATTATTATAGATAATGAATGTATAACAAAATTTTTTCCCGATAACGGGCAATGGGACAATATTTCTCGACAATTAAAACAGATGATGATGAAACACCTTGACTCCACCATTCATTTTATAGCATTTGAAAATGACGCCCAATTAATAGGTGATATTAACCAAATCAATTTAGACTTAGTTAGAGGTTTGTTTGATGAAGATGATGGGATTTTAAGAGTCCGATCCGTGCATTTTTTCTCACCTCCAAGACAACTTGATTACAGAAATATAATGTTAGAATCTAGTTTTTCATCATGTATGACTAATGTTGAACTTGATTTTCTACCACAGTCCATTATTACGAATCATATTATGGTACCAGATATAGATGAAAATACATTCGGCCTGTTTTTTTCAAATATTATCAAACAGCTTTTATCAATTAAACATTCAAGATTGGTTGA
Source organism: Methanobacteriota archaeon (assembly GCA_018650285.1). Classification (GTDB taxonomy): domain Archaea; phylum Thermoplasmatota; class Poseidoniia; order Poseidoniales; family Thalassarchaeaceae; genus MGIIb-Q1. The sequence goes on along the minus strand of JABIGF010000001.1, from coordinate 24,058 downwards.
TGAGCCATTACTAAGGGCAATCATGTATGATTCCTCAAGAACAATGAGGCATGAATATTTAGCAATAGACGGACAAATTGCCATGAAATATAAAGAATTAGATCAGCAACCGCCACAAGAGGGTATTGTGCCTCAGGAAAATTGTGATAATAAATTACTTGATACTTGGGGGCCACCACTCGATGCTAACATTATAAGTGATATTGTTAAGAATTTAGATAGCATTGATTGTAAAAGAATTTATTGCAACCCAAAATTCAGTAGCTTAGATAATGAACCAATACGAAATTTTTGGGAGGGGGAAAAAAAACGAAGGGGGAGGTTTTTACGGTTTTTATGTCACTTAGATAAATGGGAAAGGATTCCAAGTTACGCTGAAGGCCACGGAGGTTATCGAAATAATGGTGATGACCCGATACGGGTATGGGATTTGTGGAATAATGATGTATTACTTCAAATATTAAAACAAAATATTATGGAACTAAAAAATAATCAAAATCTTGATTTGAGTACTCATCATAGGGAGTGGATGTCTAATAATCCCTTAATATGGCTTGAAATTCTCGAATTTTATATTGAATCAAATGATAGCTTTGGACAAATTTACAATTTAGCCTGCTCTTTCGCACATAACGGGGATGAAAATCCATCCCTAAGGCGGTTTGAACAAATTACAAATTTTAGAGTCAATATTATTACACTAAATTCACTGAATAAAGAAATTCATGTTTTTTTAGGAAAGCTGCTGTCAACATTAGGACCATTTGATAAAAATAAAGAAATTTATAAATTGTATGCTATTGATAAGGTAGGCGAATTAAACCACGGCGGTGATAATGATGAATAAGAATGATTACCGCCATGATGTGGCAGCTTATGTACAAAATTATATGCCCATATACCCAAAATCAGGTGCGAACTTGCAATTTCCTTTAAGGTATTTAGTATGTGACGATACAGACGAATTAGATGTTAAACTTTCAACAGAAGAAAAGGAAATGAATGAAGCCATAAAGGATTTTAAAGAGTATCCGGATTTGGACATTTCTAAAAATATCAAAAATGAATTAGACAATGTTACTAGAAATCAGAACAAGAAGATTACGGCAAAAGTTAGAATTATTAAAGGAAATTCTGGTTCTGGAAAGTCGATATTTTTGGGTAAAATAATTAGTAGATTAATTGGAATGAATGAAGGTGATGGAATTGATGATAAACATTTGATTATCTATTCTCAATTAAAAGATGTTAGTTCGCATAAGAAAGCTCTTTGGGATTCAATACTGGAGGGGATGCATGATCCTGCTTGGCGTAACCAAAAGGAAAGCATTGAACAATTTTGCAAAAGAAGAAACATTACAGACACAAATCGAGGAGTCATCTTCATAGATTCCCTAGATGAAATATCAAGAGGAGATGGGAAATTAGTTGATCAATTTTTAGAAACATCAAAACGATTATTAGAAAATGGACTACAACCTATTTGGACATGTAGAGAACATGATTACAACAATGAAGGGTTGGGTGGGCATAGAACACATGCAACATTTAAACAGGCATTTAAAGAAATAGATGTCCCGAAATTGAAAGGTGTTGAAATAGATCAAACGTTAAGCAAGAAAATAAGTGAAGAACAAAATAAGTGGTTAAAGCATTGTTATGAAAATAATCCCTTATTACTGACTTTGGAGACAAACTTTAGACTGCCAAAAGATATTCGGAATAAATTTGCAAAAAAATTAAACGAATACCTAATTGAAAATGTCAAAAAATCTGAAGCCCGATTCGAACAAGACACTGAGCCTATAAATAGCCTAGGGGAAAGTATAGAACTTGAAAAATTATCAAAATATAGTTATATGATATTGTATGATATTTTATCTCAATTTATGATTGATTCAATTACTGAAGTGAGAAAGGAAAACACCAAAGTTAAAGAATTAATAAATAAATTTGGATTGTACAACTATCACATTGTAGAGAATCGGCCCGAAAAACTGAAAGAAAAACTGTCGCCAGAATTGTGTAAAGAATATTGGCAAGAATGTGCTGATTTAGAACAATTCGGCATGTTGAAAAAAATCAGAGATGGTGAGTATCGCGTCAGTCATCGCTCATTTGCTGAATTCGCTGTGATTCAATATGTGAAACAAGATAAAGATTCATCAGGGTTGGAAAAGAAAATTAGTGGACAATTACTTTTTAATTGGCGCTTTCCTTGGAATGATTCAATATTATTGGAAGAATTCTGCAAACGTACCGGTTCTTTCATCAATATTATTGAACCGATGAAAAGTCAAGTTGAGAAAACTGATTGGCGTGTATTGAAGCGTGGTGGTGAACCGTGGAAAAGTGCGTTTAAGACGTGGCCTGAATTTCAAACACCTCGTGGCGATTTTGAAGAACGTGTGAAAAAACTTTCAACTGAACAATTTGATACTGTTTTGGCACAGAAGTCAAAACCTCTACTCCTTTCTGGTTTCCCTGGCACTGGGAAAACTTTCACAGGAGTTGAAATGATGATTGGTCACCTCAATAATTTGTTAGATAAAAATATCGACAAAAAGGGATTAATAGTTACTTTAAATTCACAATTAGCTGATGCTATTGAAATAGAAATACCTGAGATGCACAAAGATACTGAAAGGTTAGAGGGGACCGAACGAGGAATTGAGGAAATAATGAAGAAAATGGAAATTGGAAGCGTGAAAAAAATTATTTCAACTTGGGCCCCTGATTTCATAAAAGATTGCAAGAAAAAAGATACACGTGGGGAACCTGACTGGTTAATTGAAATTCCACTCTTACGGAAAACATTTGACAAAATGGATATTACAGGTATTTCAAGGACTGAAAAAAACAATTATTGGAGACTATGCCTTGATGACTACCAAAATTGTATTTTTCAAATTCATACTGGTGAATTAAAAGATGAAACAAAATACCTCAAGGAATCATTAACAGCAAAAAGAGATAAGAATGGAGAAAAAATAGCACAAAAATGGTACCGATTAATAGGCCAATTATCAAAAGAACGATTCCCATTACATTTGGCTTGTATTATCTTAAGAAATCGGTTTATTCATGTTGAGATTAAGATGCAAAATGATTTGGAATTAGAAAAATTATTTGAGGATTTCCCAGTTAGATCTCCTTTTCAATCAGAAGAGGAAAATGATAAGCAAATAGTAAATGACCTGAAAAATAAAATTAGTGAGAAGGGGTTCTATGAGGCAATCTTAGTTGATGAAATACAAGATTTACCCTCCCAATTCGCCATACTTTCTTCATTTATGTGCCCCGATAGAAATGAGAATGAAATGGGGCACAAATTAATGTTCGTTGGAGATGAAAATCAAGCATTAAATCAAGATCGTTTTGAGTGGGATGAATTCTCTAAAGAGATTGGGGAAATTGCAAATATAATTATTAATTCTGAATCGCTTAAGGCTCAAAAATTGATGTATAAGAATTTTCATCTATCTCAATTAATAGAAGGAAAAGGAAACCCAGTGACTCAACTTAAAGAAAATCAGAGAAACGTTGCTTCAATTGGTAAAATTATGTTACAAGGTAATAATTGGTTAGGAGGGGAGAGTAATGAATTGTCAATGGAATTTATGAAAGAAGACCCTGACCCATCGCTTATACCTGCAAAAATAATTACTACTAAATCCTGGGATGAGTGGGAACAGATAATATCCAACATCATGGTTGTTTTAAATTCAGAATCTAGTATTTCACTGGTCATCACAGACCGTGCTGTTCATGATTATATTATTAGACGAATGGAGGATGACGATATTGACAAGAAAATTAAAGAATCCGAAGTCTTTGATACTTGGACTATTAAGGGTTTAGAAAGACCATCGGTAGTTGTGATAGGCGGCTGGATTGTATCACAGAAAGGACAATTTTTTAGTGTTTATGACAAAATAAAAGGAAAGAATGAACCAGAGAAATGGATTGAAGAATCTGATTTGGAATTAATGAGAAGCCGGATGCTAGTGGCATTATCAAGAGCAACACAAAAGATGCTTGTACTAACTGCACCGGCCGGAATTAGTGATAGTTCTGGATTAAATAGCCAAGAAAACCAATTACTTCAATTAAAAGCGCCTACATTTGATGATGAATTTATGACTGGTACAAAAGATATAGAATCAATAAGGTCTATTCTCAAACCACATCATTACTCTAAACAAAATAGCTCTCTTATTGCTTTAACAGAAGGAATAAAATTGCTTCAAAGATCTACGAATGATCCTAGTTTAGCGGAACAAATTCCTCGGTTCCATTCTAGATGGGAGATAATTATTGGAAATGATGGCAACGAATCCAACATTAGGGAATTGTTTGAAAAAATTGACGATTACGAATCAACACTATCTTTGAGCGAAAATAATGAAGAAATTGAACTTGATATTATTTCAGAGAATCCTTTACTAAAACTAATATTAAACATGGATAATTTGGATTCTCTAATAGGTGCTTTAGAAGAATTATCAGATAATGGTTACATGAATCAAATACTCTCTAACTCCTGCCAAATTAATCACGATATGAATTGGATAATTAATTTACCTATAGTTTGGAATATTTCAGAATTAATTAGCAAAATAATTGGACGAATGGAACACTTTGAATGGGACGAAAACAATAATTATGAGATGAACTATTTTGATATCGTCAAAAAAGCAACACTACGAGTAATTGACGATATTGAAACAAAGTATCGGATTACAAGAGAAAATGACGACAACGAGGGCCTATCAGAATTAGATTTTTATAACGAGCAAATTTCAAAATCGGAATATGGAAAATGGGATACATTACTATTAAAAGATAACAATAAAGCAATTGAAAAGTGTTTGTCCATCCTAGCTAATAACGAAGTATGGGAATATGGAGAAATTATGGATTCAAATTTGATGAAATTGATGGAGAAAATAAGACATGGGAAAGATGAAAAGATCGTTAAAGATTTCTCCGTTTTATCACGGTTCCTCAATTCTATTTCAAAATCAACCGATGATAAAATATTACTGCAGGCGTTTCTATTGTATTCAATAATACCTAAACCAGACATCCCAAGTAACCTACTCTCTCACTTTCTTGCAGAATGTGGAGATGAAGATGAAAACGAAAGGGTTGCTTTTGAATCAATTATTAATTCACCTCATGGTATACGGTTAATTAAAGATGTATTTAATAGTGAAGTTACTGAAATTGTTGCTAATTTAGCTAAATTACCTGTTCAGTATAAAATTATTTTAGTTAAAAGAATGATACAAATTAAAGACGAAGAAAATATACAACAGCATAATGCATGGGAAATATTGACGCCTTTGATAAATAAATATTTGAATACTTGGTTAAAAGAAATAACAAATGAAAAGTTAAGATGGAAAATTACAACACACTTAGGAGGGATTTCAATACCAGAAACACTGGAAGTTTCTGGTTCTCAAATCCGCATAAAAATAAATCAAGATCGAAATGAGGAACTTCTTAACGACGTCATTCAAGTTGCCCTACAAGAAGGCGTGAAAAACATAACTAAAAATGATAGTTTAACAAGATCGAAAAATATACCAGGGCATATTACTATTGATGACAAAAGTTGGAAAGCGGTGTCAAAAATCGAAACCAAACTTGCAATTACTATGTTAGAAGTTGTTTCAATATTGAAAGGGTTTGAAATGATCTATAAGGAACAAAACGATGTTCAGAGGTTTTTCGAAGAAAAAGAACGGTTACCAATATTAGTTAAAACTATGATTAATTTAGTTAAAAAAGATGAAAACCAGGATTGGGTCTCAAACACTTTAGATACAAATCTAGAGATGATTAAAAAATTGATTGAAAAGGATTGGGCTAGAAGGGAAAAAGGAAATCGAGCCGAAACAAAGGAGAAGTGGGATTCCCGCATAAAGGATGAAATAAAAAAATGTGGAACGATTATGAAAGAATTGATTCACCGTTGGGCAGCTCATTTATGGATATTGGAAATTGCAACGGGGCATGAAAACCATAGGACGGAATTAAACAAAATATGTAAGTTATATCCTTCTTTACCAAAGGCAAAATTATCCAATGGCAAGTTTGAATTTATTCCGGATAATAATATCAATGACATCAAAATTTCCGTTTTACAAGATGCGCTATTGGATTTGACCATGGAAAACAGACCCGTCTTTAAACCCATGATTCTTTCAAATCAAGGGTTTTGGGAAAGTGGGGAGAAAAAATTCTCGCCATTTAATATTACAAAAAAAGAATGGTTTCTGACCAAACATAGATGGGATGTGAATTGGGGGGATCATTTGTTGGAAATATCTCTGGCTAAAAGGCCAGAGGATGTCCGCCCAATTATTATCAATATATCAAAAATCGCTACAAATCTTGTAATCAAAAGAATGGAGGCTCAAAAGGGAAAATCTATGAATCTAAAAACTCTAATGAGAAAAATATTAGATTTCTACAAAAAAGATATTTTAGATCAGGTGGCACGAATTAACGATTGGCGTGATATTAAGAAAAGGAAATGGCCAGGTTGGGATACCTTACCAGAAGTTAGGATTAAAGTCACCCCCTCATGGGGTGTCAAAATGAGTAGGCCAACAACTAAAGATGGTAGTGTGAAAGGATTTATAATTGATATATTAGTGATGAGTGGAATAGTTATTGAAAAGAATGATTCGATTGTTTGGGATAATAACGAAATTGAGAAAATCAAAAAAGGCTTTGAGGACATATCTAAAATAATGAAGTGAACTACTATCAGTTAATTTAGCGAACGTAGAATTGTTTTTATGAAAATTTATTCTAACTTTCCGGGCGAGACATTGAAGAATGACAGCCCCTGCGATGTGCGATGACCTCGCAAATTGCATTACTAAATTCTGATGGTGTTGCTGTCGCATCTGACAGCGCTGTAACAGTTGGGGACCGTACGTATTCTGCGACTAAGATTTACCAATTAGCAGGCCGGCAACCTGTAGGTTTCATGACTGCGGGAACCGCATCTTATCGCGGAATTTCATTCTCAAATATCTTTGGACAATTCCGAGCCCATTTCGCAGCGAAGCATCCTTACAATGCAGAGTTACCGCATCTAATCGATTACGTGAATGAATTTCGTCAATTCCTTGTTGTGTTCCCTGGTAGTCAGGAAAGCCCGCTTACGACCTGTAAGAACATGACATTGGAAGAGAAAGAGGATCTTACGCGTGAATTATTGGACTACCCACGTACTATTTTCAAATCATTGCAAGCAATGAACGAATGGGACAGCCTCATACTCAAGAAAGAAGACTTCTTGGACATTGATAGTTGGAGATACAAATTCGACACAGATATCCTAATATCAGACTCACTAGGATTGGATGACACAATTCGCAGCAAACTCACCGAAAATCTCAGAGATGAGATAATTGACTATCATCAAAACAATTTAACTCGGGACGAAAATTGGCCCTCGATAAAGAAGAATATGTCTCAACAATTTTCTTCCATTGTCAATCCAATCATAGATACATTCGTCTCCTACCATTCTCTTCCGAAAACAGTTGTCAAACCTCTTCTTAGAGAAATTTTCTATGCATATTTATCAGATGACACAAACATTCACCACCCTACGTTGATCAGTGTTTTCGGCTTCGGCAAAGAAGAGAATACTCCCAGTTTGGTAGGACTTCGTGTGGGCAGGTGGCGCCCTTCTGTTGATTGTACAATGATTGTGGATCATAATTCTGTTAGTACTTTGAATAAACACTGGGGACGGATCACAAAAGAAGATGGTGTTACAAAATCCTGCGCTTTTATGTGCACCATGGCCATGACGAATGAGATTAATGCAATATTGGATGGCATCCATCCTGATTCTCTCCGTGCAATTTCCAAAGATATCTCTGCTTCGATGGATGAATTCATCCAGACACCCCTTTGTACGGTCAAAGGTGTGGGCAAAGAATTACTAAACCGAATCACCCAGGAAATAGAGAGCGAACGAGCCCGTCATTTTTTCAATATGAAGGGGCGTGCCATACTTCAACGTAACACCCGCCGAAATAGATTCAGAATGATTGCTTCAACATTACCTATCGATGAATTGGCGAATTTCGCAGAGACCCTGATTGGTCTAGAATCTGCCATCACTCATCTAGGTAGGCCCGTTCGATGGGTGGGCGGCCACACTGACGTTGCTACGATTACCAAGGAAGATGGATTCCTTTGGGTAAAGAGTGAGAACAGAGTAGATTACGGACTTAATCCACGTCAAGAAGTTGCACAGAGAGATAGTGCTAGCCTGAAGTGATGTATTCCATCAAATTATAGGGGGAATTTGTAGCTCATGGCCCCATTCTGCTGGTTTGACTCCACCCTCACATAACACCCAAAGAACCGGGTAAGGAGGTGATTTTTCTGGAGCTGCCCCATAACCATCAGTCAAATACATCAGTAACTTAACATCATTGTACATCTCTTCTTCAACATGCTCAAATGCTGGACGAAAATCTGTTCCACCCCCGCCCAGAAGTGTGAAATCTTTCACATTAAATGGTTCTTCCATTGAATATTTTTGGACATCCTGTACAACCATGTCTATCTGCATTAATGTCATTTCATAACCACCAAATGTATTGACAATAGCATTAACTTCTGACATAAATGAATCAACAATGTCGCCCATCGTACTTCCACTGGTATCAATTACAACAACAATTTTGAGTAATTCTTCTTGTTTCCTAGAAGGGAGATAAAGTCCCTGAGTAACATAGCGACGGTTAGGCGGCAACCATGAACGAGCACCCCCAAAAAGAGGTGTCAAGAATTGTCTCAAAATCTCCTTCCAGGGAAGTTTTGATTGTAATATTTTACCTAGAATTATTTCATAATTATTTAAATCTTGACCACGGGCAGAACATTGTTGAGCTGCTGCCATCATTTTTGCTCGCCAATCTTTCCAAATTTGATCTGAACGCCGTGGGCGGAAATTCTTGTCATCCTTTAACTCAATACCATCCTCAGTTTCCCTTGTTAATGGGCCATGCCGATCTGAAATATCACTAGATTTGTCGCCACCTTCAGATTTACTATTCTTAGAATCCTCGGATCGTTTCTTTTCTGAAGGGGAACCATCTAGGGAGGGTTCTCCTTCCTCCTCCATGTGATCATCCATTATCTCACCACGCAATGGCAACTTCCCACTTACAAGCAACTCAAATATCTGTTCTGAGGACAAACCCCTGTGGTGTTCATAAAGCACACAATTACTTGGCAAACTGAACCCATCATCAGAAAGCAAAGTGTTTACTTCGTGATCTATAGCATAATTCCAAAATTTATGTTCTTCTATCCTTCCTATTTCTCGAGAAAAATGCATCAAGCCACAATGCCAAATCTCGTGAGCAAGAATTGCCATTCTTTCATTATCAGTTAAGTTTGCTAAAAAATATGGATTGAAAAAAATTCGGCGGCCATCAGTACATGCTGTGGAGCATCTTCTATCAACTACTGGGATCAAATCTAAATTCATGGCTAATATTCCTAAAAAGGGTCGCCAAGTCAGTAATTCCGCCCTACATTGGGACCAAACTTCGAGCATTTTATGTTTCATTGCTTCGTCTTCTTCGGTTGGCTTTACTAATGTGAATTTTTGTTCATTTTCAGGTCTTTCTTCACCTGAATTATCACCCTTCTTAGTTGATTTTGAATTACTCAAGATCGGGCCCCCTACTAGATGCTTCGTCCAAGAAAATTTTGTCTTCTAAACTTGCATGTAAATCATTAGTAAGTAGCGTTTCCATGAGGGAATTGCGACCCATTTCTGAAAGTGTTCTTGTCAAATCATGATATGCTAATTGAGCCCAATCGTTTGGAATTTTTAGGATAAAATTTAGAAATCCAGTGACTAAGTCTGTTGCATTTTCATCCTGAATCATCATATGAACTGCTGCTGTAACCATTGCATAACGTTGATCTGAACGCTTGGGGAAATCCACTTTTACTTCCCCCTTTAACATTGCTTTTACATCTGGTACACTCTCTGTCCATTCAATAAAACCAAAAAATTCTATAGCCGCTCCTGAACCAACTAACCCTTCAACAATAGTATTTAACGCACCTTTACTGAGACTATTTTCCTCGGCCATTTGCAACTCAAGACTCACTCTTTCCCAAGTACGTGGGCTGGGCCAACCACGTTCACGGTTACCCAACATGTTGAACAACAAATCCGGTCGGAAACGAATGAAGGCAATGACATTGGGATGAATGGCAGAACGCATCGCCCAATCAACCCAATCTGAAGAATTTGCAGCCAGTTCAAGATGACAAAACCTGTTGGCAAGCGCGCTTGACATTGTGCGTGCTACTGCTGCATCTACTGTTCGGTTTCCAGCGGCAATAATATACCAGCCCGAAGGTACTTCGTACAATTTACCAAGTCGTCTATCAAGAATAAATTCGTAAGCAGCAACTTGCATTGTTGGGTCTGCTGCAGTTATTTCATCAAACAAAATTACTCCTTTTTCTTGAAAATCTTCCTGTCCTTCCCTAGGCCATTCAGACGATACTATCCAATCGACACCTTCACGATCATCTCTTGGTACAGGTAAACCACGAATATCTACTGGTTCTCTTTGAGCTAAACGCACATCAATAAAACCGATCCCTAAATCTTCAGTCAAACGCTTTATGATAGTACTTTTTCCAATACCAGGCGGGCCCCACAACATTAGTGGAGGGACTTCATTAGCCCTTTCAGGATGATTTTCTAACATCCACAGGTGATGCTCAATAATTTCTATCGCTTGGCCAACAGATGTGGCCATTCCTTTCTCAAATCTACTAACTTTATCTTCCATGTTTTTTCCTCCAACTAACAATAAATGGCCATCTCAATGGCTTAATTCCTTTTTCTAGATGCCCTCTTTTCCCACATGTTGCAAGAATGTTAATTTCCCTTGACTCTTCTCTTGTTAAAGACATGTCTGACATTAATTGCATTAATTTAATCCTAATTGAAATATCATCGGAATAATAAATCATCCCACAAAGAAGGGCCGATTTTTCTCGCGTACCTAATAAATTTGATTTAACAATTGCATCGACAAATGCTTCAATATTGAAGTAACAATTCTCAATTGCAAATAGTGCTAGATACTCAAAAACACTTGAGTCACCATATTCTTCGAGAATTTTTATTGCTACATCAATAGCCTCACCTATTGCATTTCGAACACCCATATTATCTGCATTGAGGTGCGAAGAATCTAGTAATGCTAGTAATTTCTTTGATGAAGGTACACGTGAAAGTTGCTTTCCTGTTATAGCTGTTGAAATCGTCCAACGACCAGGCACAATGCGGGACCCAAGGATCTTCTCAGCAGAAGGATATGCAGGAATATTTTTCATTGATTCATAACAAGATAACCAAATCTCAACGTCTAGCCTTTCGAACGGAATGAACGAACGCGATGGTGTCGTCCAATAATATTCATCAGGTAGGCACCTATCGGGGGGGGACGAAGAACCCTCTTTTACGAGTTTATTTACTTTTTTTGCTTCTATCCAATTAAAAATTGAAGCTCTTGAATGTGAAATCAATGTACCTTGCGAACGACTTAATTCAAAATTATTATGAATTACTTTTTGGCGTGCAGCCCAAACCAATCTCTTTGAAAATCCTCTTTTTGCCAACGCTACAAGTATGCGCATGGCATAATACTGTTCTTGTAATGCCAGTACACCATCAAACCAATCAATGATTTTATCAAAATTATGGACTCCTGATTTTAAAATTGCATTTACCAAGTCTGGGATTGGTATTCCTTCACCTAGTTGAATTGAATCAACATCTAAAATCTCACACCATGTGATAAAAGTATCATACTCAGTAGGTAATACTTTAACGAAACTTAAGTCACTACAAAATTCAAGATTATGACTTGTTAACTTACTTGTGCGTGCAATGATATTCCACGCAGGTCCATGTACTATATCCATCCAAAAACCATCAAGATTCAACACATCATTTGACCCTGAATTTTCAAACAATATATGTTGACCAAATCCTGAAACTGAATCTAATCTTATGCAATTGATGACTTCCAATATTTTTGTAGAACCGTTTAGAGTAACTGATTTTAGATTTGGCATATTCTTGACAACAATTCTCTCCGCGCCTTCTGGTACATTTATGGTTATATTTTCGCAAATAGATGGACCAATAACTGTTAGATGACGAAGGTTGACTCCTTCACCCAATGAAATTTTCTTATTAGTATCATTATCACTTAATAGTAAAATACCAAATTCAAAATCTGACATTTGATTAAAAGAGGAAGGGTTTTGGGATATAAATGCATTTTTTGCGCTTTCCAAACTAGTCAACCTTTGTTTACCAATACCAGAAGTCATTTGGCGGCCATTATGATTTACCATTATTTCCCCTATTTGGCCATCAATCTTTACATCTGATGGTGGCGTGTCAATAAACTTTAGATTAGCAATTTGACGCCTCTTTCCATTTTTTATCTGCCGCGCCGGACCGTTTGTGACAATATTATATGATGAAAAGGCACGATCAAAAATAATTTGATTGAGGTTCGGATTGTTTTTCAGGGCAATTGTGGGGAGAGAGGTAGTCATATTGCTACAGTCCAGCAATTCAAGGTTTTGTTCATCTCCAACAAATCGATGAGGTGGTCCATTAGATTCTAAAACAAGATGCTTCTTTTTCGAATTTTCGAGGCGTTTTCGTTGTTTTTTATTCATCTATTCCACCTCCATTGTTTTACCCTATCTGCAAATATCATTCGGTTTCACCAACTTTGAACTTTGGTTTTCTCAGTTGTTTTGATATCAAATTACCCCACTGTCTAAACGCAGTACTGGTGCCAACAAAACCAAACATTTCAGCAACTGATTCCATTGATAAATTCAAATTAGCCACACCATCTTGACAGTGCTCAGCATCGTATTCTTTGGCAACAAACCAAGTTAAACAAACAATTGGATTGATTAGATTATCTGGGAAGTTATTGGTATCTCTAGCCATCTTAATCACATCGTCATTTAACTTATTGTGAATTGGTCGAAGAGAAGGGTTCCTTGCCACCAAAGAGTCAATCAAATTCTGACCTCTTTTAACTCTGTTAAGTGCACGCTTTGAATAATCTCGACCCATTCGCTTTGTCATCACTTTGACTGCTCTATTGAGTATTTTGTTTGGTTTCGGACATGGGTTTACTTCATCTTCAGTTGAAAATATAGCTTTCAGTGCTTTTCGATCTGGTTGAAGTCCATGAACAATGTATGCAGCATGAATTGATGCTGCAACCGCCCCAGCAATACCCCAAGGATGTGCTGCCTGCCAAACTAGTTTGAATTGGGGCGTTCTATCTTTTTCCTTTGATGGCCAAGCAATTTTATCAAGCAACTCAAGAGCTGTATGTTTCAATCGTGGGAATTCCGATAGATGTGAACGAATCTTAGCTCTAGCTTCGTAAAGAGCAGGGGTACCTTCACTTCCATAATTGGACCACTTATTCTGTTTTCTTGCACCTGAACTGATTCCAACTCCTGGAGCAATTTGGGTCCCTGAAAGTGTATCACCTAACTGATGGCCTGGGCCATGCCCAGCACCTTGGTCTTCTGTTCCTTCTTGAGTATACGAAGCAGAGGTAGGGCTAGAATCAAAGTGATTAAAGCTACCGCCAATTGGACTGTTGCACTCCTCACAACAAAGATGATTATCAACAACTACGATTGTAGTTCTTCGAGCCCCGCAATCGGAACAATCTATGATTGACCCTAAGTTAATCTCGGGTTCCCCCGCGCTATTTACTGATTCATCTGCTCCGCTCGACACAGTATTATTGTCAGTTTGTGGGCCTTTATTCGCGTCATACTTGACACGGAACTTTGATTCTCTTACCATTGATGGTACGATTTTAGGTTCGTCAGTCGGCTTCTCTGCTAGTGTCACATACTAATTGTCAGATTGTGGATACGATTCTTTGTCAACCTTGACAAAGTTATTTTCATTCTACTTTTACCATGACATTTGTTCTCAGTGCATTTGGTTCCAATGGATCTCCATTTGCTCTAAAAATAGATTTTCTTGGAATGAACTGGAATTGTCCACCTGTTATCTTTGCATATCTAGATGGCATCTTCTCTGTAGTCCAACCATCTGGTCTATGTTCTTCAAAATCTTCCTTTGGAATATCTTTCGCATCTCTAACTTCATCACTATAGAGAATACCCCAGGCTCCAGATGAATCACCCACACCAAAAATCAATAATTCTGAAGAGAATACTGCATTTGCTGCTGTTCGCCACCAAACATAACCCTTTTTTCCTGCTGAAGCTATTGCTTCTTCAATTTGATTATTAGGGTCGTCTGACTTGGCTATCCTCATTCTTCTTCCTCCACTTTTTCCACTTCAACCATTGCAGGCAGTCTGAATTCTGGCGGAGTTCCTTCACCGAGTTCATCCATTACCTCAAAGTCCCCAGCGCCTAATTGTTCGAAACGCCCCATCATAGATGTGATTGAATCAATGATGTCTCTAAGGTAACCACGTCTAGCCTTCCATCGTGTCTTCATGTAGCGTTCTTCTTTACGCATGTCATCTTCAAACGCCTGGTAGGCCTGCATGACCCCTCGCATTACCATTGCAAATTCTGGGCCACTTACGTACTCTAACACTCGCTCTTGGATACTCATCATGTGATCTTCACGAACCTTCTCCTGACTGATTTTAATTACAGCATGACGTAATAGAGCAGAAACCAAAGGAACCTCATGATATTTACAAACCCAAATGTCATCGATTCTACCAAATGTATCAATTCCTTCAGGCAATTCTGAAGATACGATGACCATGGTGCCGGCATTAGCATTAATTGCATCTTGGCGTAGTTTTGGAATCCAAGCGTCATTCCAAACCTTATGCTTCTTGCACTCGTAAAGAATCTTACCAGCAGCGTTGCCTCTTTCATTTAGTATAATTTGAACAATATCAGCACCATAATTACTCTTCTTAACTTCTTTAATCATGTCATGTGGGAATGTATTTCGTAAAGTTTCTTCAACTGATTTTTCAAGAACTTCTCCTTCAAGTTCTCCATGTGAATCTGTTCGTTGAGCTTCAAGTTCGGCAATTTTTGAATTTTGGCGCTCTAATTGTAAGTTGAGCTTCTCAATAGCGAGTTCCTTGTCACCAGTCTCTTCCTTCACCCGTTCACTAATCTTTTCTTCAAGTTCTCGATTGAGTTCTCGCTTAGCTTCACGAGCGGCTTCGGCTCTTGCTTCCTTAAGTTGAATTTCTTGTTCCGCCTTGAGATCTTCCAGTTCAATTTCTGATTCTCTCAAAGTAACGAGTTCTTCTCGCTGTTTGCGGTTTCTAGCAGCAAGTGCGGCCATTTCCTTGACTTCATCTTCACGCTCAACAGCAATTCTGGCTTCGACATCTGCTTCAATTTCGTTTCTTATAGATACGGATAATTCTCGGCGAACTTGATGTTCAACATGCGTACGCAAGCGGTCTGCAACATCTATTTGAGTACCGCAATCAGGGCAAGTAACTTCACTTTCACTTTGTGTCATGCTAACTATGGAATCATCACAGTATATTAATGGTTGAAAATGGCTGCCTTACGCGTATTAGTATAACCAAAGAGGGGAAATCCCTCAAGAGGTCAATACCTGTATACAGACATCAACGGTCAACTCCGGAATCTCCAAGCTTGAGGTCCGAGGCTGGAATGAGATCCTTGTCAGCCATCCACACCAATGCCAACAAGCCGACCAACAAAGCCGGATTGTCCGCAGATATAAGGGCAGCAATCCGCTTCTTGCTGATGCCAGCCCGTTCTAAGAAAAAGCTGAATCTCCAATCAAGGAACTTTGAGACCAGGGTCTTCATGTCGGCAACTATCCGCTTCTCCTCAAAAATCGAATGGAGTGGGTGTTTTGAATCCAATTTTTTCGCTTCACCTGTAGTGCTGTCATACGTACGCAGGAGCAAGTAGTCTTGTTCCTCCCACGACCATAGTTCTGCTCGCACGGTCAAGCCGTAGATACGCAAGGCTTCAGAGGCCACGGGGCAGTGACAATTGTGGTCGGAGACCTCCTTGAAAATAGTGATGCATTCCCCTATCTCATCAATAGGGTCTGCCTCTTCTTCATCCACTAACTTATCTTCGAACTGTACCACAAGACCCTCAGGGCCCTCTAGTGCAACCGCAATGGTAGCCTTGCCAATCTCAGTAAGGCGCCACTGCTTCTCCTCCTCATCCACAACAATGAGGCCGGTTGTCCTGAGTTGTCTAACTAATTTGAACAGGTCATCACCGACTTCAACGACCTCTACTAGGGTTCCACTCCCTCTCTCGAGGAGATCTCTCAGGGCCTTTTGCTTGAATTCATGCAGGGAGTTCAGAGCACCCAGTTCTGGGAACATGATGGTGGTGCCCCCCGTGAGGAAATCGCTCCCTTCGTTCTTACGGCTGACATAGTACGGTGTCCCGCCAACGAGATTGGCTGCATAAGCCCCAACCGCTCCCATGAGTTGTGTTCCACCGGTAATTCCAACTAGCCAATTGATGTCCTCCACCCCTAGTTCAGACTCATGTTTGACTATCCTTAGAACCGCTGCAACTAGAGATTGGACTGCAGTTTGCTCAAAAATATCGTCAACAACTTGGACTGTTCCTTGACGGATACTATGCTTCTTGCACATTAGGTCCATATGTGCTTTACTTTCTTTCTCGTACTGATCAGATGTGATGATGTGCAGGGCAGTGACATCCATTTCACTCAACGAGATATCAACGTGCTCGTTTCTACCACCCAAAAATACGATGTGTACGTGCTCAATTTCTTCTTTGCTGCTTACCACCTAATTTTCCCCCATTTGAATTTCTTCAATAATTTCTTCTCGTGTTCTTTTAGAACCCAATACTGACCAATTACCTTTTCCCTCTTCATTAGAATCATGAATGATTACGAACCTATCAACAAATACAAAAAATTTAATTTGTTCTTCCAATGTCATATCATTATCAAACTCTGAATCACATGTTTCAGAAGGTGAAGAGGAATATGGTACTTCATATGGGCCATTTTTTGAACCAAAGTAAAGTTCTTCGCTATCATCAGATTCAATGTTATCACACTGAACTACAGAAACCATTGAACTGATATTTGAACTACCAATACGATGAATTTCGTTTGGAATTATGCCCTGATCAACAGATTTTCCACGGAATGGCTCATCTATAATCATCCCGAATTTTTCTTCATGAGTGCCCCTCCAAAACGCTTTGCAATTTTTCTCTGCTTTCTGAGATGAGGAAATTATATTTTTTAGTTTGGTTGAAGGGTCGTTTTTGAAGGAAAGCCCAGCACTAAATGTCATACTAAGTTCATGCGACAAAGTGTCGGAATAATTTGAGAGTAATTCGTGCAATTCATTTAAACTATCTGAATAGAACCATTTAATTTCTTGTTCATCAATAATTCTATCATTTTCTTCGGTACCTTCACCATATATGGCCAAAGTTAAATCATCTCCACCTAATACCCAAACAGCGACATCGCCCCTAAAACGATGGTAATTATCAATTGGATCTTCATTACTATCATCACTAGAATGTTGTTGTGAGGAACGAATATTAGACAACCACTCTGAAATTGTTAATAGCCAAATTGTTGTTAATCTGTGGCTTCGTCTTTGCATCAATATAGATGACTGAAATAAATCAATTCCATCTGGGTCAACTGAAGATTTCAATAGGAGGCCCATTGCATTGAAATCCAGATGTAATAGACATAATACTGGCCGATTATTATTATTTCTTTTAATGAAATTTTGTCCATCAGTAGTATTTTCAAGCCCTGCAAAATATGCATCCAGTTTTCTTTGATGATGGCCAAGAAGCCAAACAAGAAGATGCATCGGATTGGGCTTTTGGGTTTTCGTTCCTTTCATATATTTATTAATATTTACAGATATATCATCTTGGGAATCATTGGAGATGAATCCTTGCCAGAGCGGATCATTCTTATTAGATATATTCAAAGATTGCATAAAAAGAAGTGTTTCTTCATCTACTTCACTTTCTTCTGGATGCCAACTAATCCATTTCCTTGGTATCTTAATTGAATTTAATCGGTTTCGTATTTCATTGATGTTAAAATTCTCATTTTGAGAGTTGAGAGTATTTGTTTCTATGTCTTTTATTGTAATACTATGTTCAGGTAAACCACAACATAACAGCCATCTATTAATTTGATTATATTTTTCCTTTAGGTTACTCCTCCCCACATCTTGTTGTTTAATTAATTGGGTACGCCATTTATCCATCACTCCTTTGAATCTATAATCTATATGGGAACCTAAATCTAGTAACTTGAAAAATTCTTTATCTAGCCACCTTTTTGTTTTCTCTGCATCATCTCGCTTTGAAATTATTGATATTCTCCCACCACCATCAATTAGTATTGATGATACCCCATGACGATTGATGATTGTTCTCCTTAGACCAGAAAATATTGATTCAAGAAGAATTGAACCCCCCCTAGGAAACCGCTGTAATATACCATTTGCCCCATTGAAATAAGATACCGGAATTGACATTTTATTGAACCACGTTTGTATACGATGAAATTCAACTGTTATGCTACTAAATTCTGGTGGGTTATCATATATTTTCTTTACAGCCGAATACTCATTTTGTATTATTGTTGAGTTTTCTATATCCTTTGCGATTTCTATACATTCCTTAAGTAATAAATCTGGAACCTTATCACCATCACCGAATAATAAAATGAATAATCTTGTCAATTTACATTGAATTGCCTCATTGATAATATTCTCATCCTCTTGAACAAATCTAGCTATAATCCAACCTAGTAATAATTGAACATAGTTCCTCATTTGGTTTTTTGCCATTTGCTGTTCACTATTTCTTTTATTGTGATATACCATATCTAGGAGTAATAATTCGGAACGCAAAGAGCCACAATTTGGAAAAAATAATGGAGATATATTATCTAAAGTGAGAGATAGTTTGAGTTGATTTTGTGCTTCTTTCTTGACAGGGTTCTCGAATGGCATTGTTTCATCGGGAATCAATCCATATCCAGTTAATGTTCGGATTAATCTATCAAAAATAGAATCGCCATCATCAATGTATTCTTTTCCAGAAAGAAGGAAGGTGTATTCATGACCAGGCCAATTTTCCAAGGTTACACAAATGATATCAATTACTTTATCCAAAGAAATAATTTGGCTTGAGTCATTTAATCTTGTTTCGGGAATCCATGGGTTAGAAGCAAAATCCATCTGATCACCTCATCCAAAATAAATGTGGTTTTGTTCTTCATTTGCTGCTTCGGCATTTGCTTCCTCTTCTCTTATTTTCATCTCTTCAATAAATTTGAGTTGCCCATACATTGCACCAGACATTATTGTACTAAAGCAACGGTGCCCAATTGGTGTCAAAGCCCACTCTTCACCGCTTCCATCAACTACCAATAAATTATGATTTATCATTTTATGAAACAGTAATTTAGGAATATTTGATTTCTGGGAAAGGTCGCTAATCTTCCCTGTACCTTCTTCCATGAGTAATTCTACATCCGTTTTAACAATCCGTGTCGCCAAAGACATTGCTGAAAGTGATGGGAATTCAAGAACGTGTCTGTTAGGCATGACTGCGCTTCCGTCGCTGGGTCTGATGACATAGAAAGCTGTGGCGTTGAGTAAATTCGTCAGCATGGTTGCGACTGCCGCCATATGCATTGTTCCACCAGTTAACCCAACATACCATCTTGATGGAGTAATATTACCGGTTTGTTCATATTCATGAGGAATTATTTCAAACGCTTTGGCAAAAAGTGAATCGACTGATGTTGACTCAAATAAATCATTTACAGATTGAACTGTGCCTTTTCGGAATTCATATTTCTTCGACCAGTCATTGAGGCGTCTCACATATTGCTCCCTAAAATCATCAGAAGTAACAATGTGCACAGCATCAGGAGCGTAGCGTTGAATTGATGTAATTGCATGCTCGTGACGCCCACCCATAAACAGGATCATTACTCGGTCGGGAGGGCCTGTGGGTGCTGGGTTTTCATTTGATGTCGTTGGCTCGTCCTCGTCACTCATGCAACCCACTCAACCATCACATAAAATAAACTATGCGCCATAATATTGACTACAGCAAATAACATGTTACATCGTATTTCTCATTGCCTGATTTGTTCTATGATGTCCGGATTAGTCAAATCTGGCCAAGATATCAAGCAAACACCATTGGACATTTTCGACACCTCTCCTGTGTGCACTAAAACAGGCACGGAAGCAGTAGGGAAATTTTGCTTTGCAATCAGATTAATTCTATGAATGTCTCGAAGTTTTGGTTTGGCGCTTGTTTTACATTCACAGATGATTATGATGCCGTCTTTGGTTAGAGCCGCAGTATCAAATTCAGACTTGTGAACATATTTCCTAAGAATGTCCTTCTGTTCAGACTTGAGTTCGTCAGCCATTAGATAAGTTAGCCATTCATTTTGGGATTTGTGGAAATTCATACTATTATCAAAGAATTTTGAGGGGAATTTATTACTAGCCCATGGGGTATTAGATATTGCGAATTTAGCGCATCCTGCCGCATTAGCAAATTCTGGTTGAATTAATCTAATACCCGAATAAGACTCCACAACATTTGGCCATGAATATAGTAGATGAGATGAAGCATATTCCAACCAATATCCATGATCCATATTTGGAACTAATTTGCCATCATTTTTATGATCCCGGCGAGTTAACCCATGGGGCTGATCTAGTTTCTTGGCGAGTTGCATGGGCTCCAGTGGAAGTATCTTCTTGTTACTGGAATCTGTCTTTGCATTCAACCAAACATCTGCCGATTTCTGAACACCTTGATTCGGGGCATCTATGACAAATCCACTCGATAACCAAATTCGTTCTCGGAAAGAGAGATTGTACTGGTTATTGTGTGAAATTCCAGTTGTTAGATCTAACGTTGTACCTCCTTGTATCTGGAGGGTTAACTCAATTTCTATTCCAGTTTCGACTGCCCGACAAATCAAATCTCCAGACTGTTCCTTTGTCCCAGAGGTTAAGTCAATACAATCGCCATTATTAATCCCATCCAATATGCTTTCATCAAATGATTCTATCATCAAATAGTTAATGCTTGAATGGTCAATAGGTTCCCAGTCCCATTCTGAATCCCATACACCATCAGGCCACCCATTACCCTTTCCAGAACCCTTTGTCCAAGCCTTCAGTCTCATCAAATTATTTTTATGTCTATTAGAGAACTGAGAGTGGCCAACAATGATCACGACTGCATCATCCCAGGCTACATTCTTTAGGGCAGATGCGGTTGGAGTAGGATCGTTTCTGTTGAATATGCAGAAAAGACGTGTCATGAATCACGCACCTCCAATTCTTCTTCAGCGATACCATCATGTCTAACGAACGAAGGTAACACCGAACGTGTCGGATTCCGAAGTTTACCTTCTATGATGTATCTAGCACCATTACGTCCGAAAGATTCAGAGAGTTGGATCAACTTTCCAGCTATCTTAGAATCTACACCATCAACATTCTTTTTTTCCTTCTTCCCTAATTGATGAATCTCATCTTCTCTTCCCTGCTGTTTTAGGAATGACTGGCAAACGAAACTCAGTTCTCCTCTTCCATCATCAAAACTAACATCGACTTCAGATATGGGCGTGTTTTCACCCTGAATCAATTTTGATGATTGATATATCCAACCCCGAGATTCAAGGATATTATCTAGAGATACATTGACATCAATACCATCAATTTCTGCACCCCTCTTATGAATTATACGCAGAGGATTTTTTTGTAGCGAAATCAACGAAGATGACTTAGAATGGACTAGGAAAGGCAATATCGTCTGTTTGGCGCCACCAGTGAGAAAGATTCCTGCATTACATTTTACCTCTTCATTCATTGCTGACATGAACTCCATTGCAAACTTCACATTTTCAGTAGGTTCTGATATTGATGGCATTTCATGAATTTGCACTTCGACATTGGGGAAATTATTATCACAATAAGTCTTCATCAAAGAAGAATTAGATGCATGTTCTTTAGTGAAGAAGAAAATATATCTTGAGCTTATTTTTGAATGGAGAAGGGCAAGCGAAGGAGTTGCTGAGTCACCAACAACGGCTAATACAGTATTAAGCATCAATTCTGAGATGAAACTCTACTAGTTGAAGTCATCTCTTCAAACTGTATCATTGATTGTCAAGGTTGACACATATTCACCATCACCTTCTGACAATTGTGACGATGGTAAATAGAAAAAGGCCCCCGCATAATCCGTTTGCTAACCCTGTGAAGAGAGTTATCTCGGGCGAAATCCCTGTGAGGAGAGTCAGAAAAAAAGCCAGTTTGAATGATAGCGGAAATAGTGCGGGTGCAAACTTAACAGAAGTCACACTCAAGGCATGGAATAATCCCTCAACAGAAATTACCCTTCAAGTTCCATCTGGCTCACCTTGCAAAGAAGCAATGATGGTTAGTGGATTAATGCCTCGCGATGGCTCCCCATGCCACTGCCTAGATAAAAATGGAAGAATAATCGATAATCGGACTGTCAGCAGACATTCACAATTTCAAATTGGAGTCCCACCAATCCTAGAGTCTGTTTGGATTGAAGGCACAAACAAAAGAGGAACTATTGGAATTGGTCATCTTCAAGATGGAACCAAAGCTTTTGTCCCCGGTGTTGGAAATGGAGAATTCGTTTGGGTTTATCGCCTAAATGAATGGACTACTAATTCGGAAGCACGTTGTAATGCTACACGTGTGCGCGCGGGAGAAGAGCAAATATTCCGTGTTGGGGATCTCATTTATCTCTCTCCAAGATATGGTGAATTAACTCATCCCGTTTACAACTCAGAGAGCGGCTTGCTGAATAGGCAAATGAGGGTTGACCTAGCACCAGGCACAGTTAGGAGAAAATTTGAGAGAATTGATTGGATTGTGGAGATTACTTCTGTCTCTCCTTTGCGAGGGGTTCTTCGTACAAAGGAAATCTTTGTTCCACCTCACCAACTAATACAAGAAAAACAAGCGCAAAAAATCAAAGGAAATGGAAAAATTAAGTGGTGTGACTGGAAGAAAAAATTTGGTTTCATTAAATGTGATGATGGTAGCAATCTATTCTTTCACTTTTCTAAAGTAGAGTCCGAAGTTAAACTAGGAATGAAGGTTGAATTTGATATTGTTCCTGGCGATAAAGGTCCACGTGCAATCAATATTAACAAAATATAATGAATAATTATAGATTTCAAAATTATCTACATGTCAAGATTGACACAAATAGAGCATTGCAAACTAACAAGGTGATTGGATGAATAGCAGAGTCTGGTTACGCGGTGGGTTGCAAATCCATTATGCGGGGGTTCGAATCCCCCTTCGTCCTCCAAAATGGGCAATTAGTGTAACAAGGATAGCATCCCGGCTTTCGAAGCCTGAGGTGGGGGTTCGATTCCCTCATTGCCTTCCATATGTCAACATTGACATCAAAGATGATTCACAAGCTGGTGAAATAAATGAGGTGAAAATATGACATATATGTATCCCTGTAATCGGAAAAGTTGTATCGAAAAAGAAGAAGGTGGAGATATATTCTTTCATTGGAAATCTAGTTGTTGTCACAAATGTCCAAATCCATCCTGTAGAGATCATGGAGAATGTAACTGTTTCGAACAATTACTAGAACAGCAGCGAAAGCAGATGGGAGAAATGATGAAATCACCTGAATACATTGAGAATATCCTTCCAAAAATAATTGACAATATAATAAAGGTGGCTGAAGAAAATGTCAAGGTTGACAAAGATACACGTCAGCAATCTGACAATATGAATGGAGCAAGCGAGAAAAAAAGTAAGCACCAATGATAAGAAATGAATGGAGATGATTGATATGGCAAAGAAAGGACTAACAAATGAGAAAATTGATG
>JABIGF010000002.1 GCA_018650285.1 Methanobacteriota archaeon | reverse complement strand
GGTTAGTATTGGGTGAACGCCGGAAACCATAACTATTGCTCCGATTTCATGAACGATCAATTTACAGAAGAGAAAGAACCACCTTCAAGATATATAGGGTTTGAATCAGAGGGTACGGGGTGCTCAGCGCCTCAGTATCACAGTAGGAGTGGGCGATGCAGGATTTGAACCCGCGTCGACGGGTTCGAAGCCCGTCAGGATATCCAAGCTACCCCAATCGCCCAATTAACCCGCCGACCGGGGCATATCTCTTGAAGAGAACGGGTCACAACAAATATTGAGAGGTGGTATTAGGTGGCGGCAGATTGGGAAAAAACCCCTTGTTTCATTAATCAATGCAGTAAATGCTGTCGTCAAACTGAGATGCCATTGCTAATCTCCGACATCACCAGACTTGAAGCAGCCGGCCATGATAGTTCATCGTTCTCAATCGTCCTACCTGATGGTAGTGTGCGCCTTGCAAACTCTCCAGCCACTCAAGCATGTGTATTTCTCAAAACAGAATCTCCGGACTTGCACGCACCTGGAACCTGTCAAGCATGGGACAGTAGACCCGAAGGTTGTCGCATATATCCCCTAGTGCTTGATGAATTAGATGAGCCGTTTCTTGACGAGTTATGCCCACACCGTGACCAATTTCCTCCGCCCCCTGTGGGATTGAAAGGCCGTCTTCTAGTATTGGCTCAAACACTTGATGGTGAAACCCGCTAAGCACGTTTCCAGTGTTCTAATCGGTCAACACCAACAACATCACTACTAGAAATAATCAATCCAGCATCCTCTAGAATTTTTGAGGTAATCCCTCCCCTCAACCCTTTCCCAAGGTCAATATTGGAATGGAAGATGTAAGCCTCATCAACTAAATCATCAGAAAGAAATCTTGCCCATACATCAGGCCCGCCTTCTACAAGCAATCGTTGTATTTCTCTGTCACCAAGCAGGTCAAGAAGTTGTACTAAGTCAACACCTTCATCACTGCTTGAGAAAAGTGGTGGCATTAGAATAGTCTCACATTCAAGGGAAGTTCCTTCACCTTCGCAATGCAATACCAAAGTCTCCTCCTCATCAACTACCATTTCTGAATTCACTGGTGTTCGCAAACGTCTGTCTAGAACAACTCTTAGCGGTTGATGCCCCTTGCCAAGGTCAACTCTTCTGACAGTTAATTTTGGGTCATCTCGAATAACCGTGTTTACACCAACAAGTACTGCATCACACTCTCGTCTTAGTTGATGCACTTTGTCAAGTGATTCTTCTGAAGTAAAACGGGCAGGGTCGCCTTCTGTTGAATCTACGTTTCCGTTACAGTCGAGTGCTGCCTTGAGAATAACAATTGGTCGTCGTCGCTCACACCAATGCATGAATGCCCGCATCTGTTCGCGTGCTTCAGCCTCCAATAGTCCTTGAGCAACTTCTATTCCAGCTCGTTTCAAACAAGCAATGCCGCCGCCTCTAACTGTTGGATTTACATCTTCAGCAGCAATCACAACTCGATTAATCCCAGCCCACAGTAGTGCTTCTGTGCAGGGTGGTGTTCTACCATGGTGGTTACACGGTTCAAGGGTGACAAATGCAGTTGCTCCTTGTGTTGCCACTCCTCTAGCCTCAGCATCAGCAATTGCAGCCTGCTCAGCATGCAAATCTCCGAGATGGTCATGCCATCCTTCAGCAATAATCTCTCCATCTCTAGCAAGCACACACCCCACTGGCGGGTTTGGTGATACTTGGCCGACCCCTTGTTGGGCAACTTCTAGCGCT
Organism: Methanobacteriota archaeon; assembly: GCA_018650285.1. Lineage (GTDB taxonomy): Archaea > Thermoplasmatota > Poseidoniia > Poseidoniales > Thalassarchaeaceae > MGIIb-Q1. The sequence continues at coordinate 186,662 of JABIGF010000002.1, read as the reverse complement.
CGTACCATGCACTTGCGTTCAAAATCGGTCCAGTCAGAGTCGGACATACAACGCTTCGGATAAGCCGCACCCATTTGTGACTTCGCCTTTAGAATTTCAATCGGATTGTTTGAATGCTCAACCCTCTCTGCCACACCATGCCTCGCATTGCTTGCATAGTCAATCCCGCTGGCCGCGATGGCCGCGCTCTCAAACGATGGCAAGCAGCTGAACCAGTTCTGAAAGAGGCTGGATTTGAGTGCGAAGTCCATTTTACTGAAAGAATCGGTCACGCTCCCGAAATTGCATTTTCCCTGCGCGACCGCGAAGATCTAGACTTGATAGTCGCCTGCGGAGGCGACGGAACAGTTCACGAAGTAGCCTCAGGTTTGAGAGGCTCTTCAATTCCACTTGGAATAATTCCTGCAGGAACTGGCAACGATGTTGCGCGTGCTCATTGTGTCCCATTGAAGAAACCAGAACAGATAGTAGATGTTCTAGTCAATGGAAAGGACCGCCATGTAGGGGCATTCCGTTTGCAAGGTAAGCCGATGGGCGAGCAGAGTGGTTACCCAGAGCCAGCCAATAACCCAGTATGGGATGGTGAACCAGATATTTCTGGGCGAATCGTTAGATGGGTGTTTTTGGAATCTGATTGTGGTGTTACTTCTGAAACATCACGTGCTAAACTCACAAGAGGTAAGTGGATTAAGGGTTCAGCCAAATACACATATCTAGGAGCAACTGAGATTTTCAAGCGAAAAAAGAAACAGGCTTGGGTGAAAATTAATGATAATGAGCCGGAAATCGTTGATTTTTCAATGTTAGCAGCAACAACAACTGAGATGTTTGGTGGCGGTTTCAAAGTATGTCCAGGTGCATCACCAATTCTTGAGCACGGCCATCTTTGCCACGCTTGGGGGCTTTCAAAACTTCAGATGCTGATGTTAATGGGCCCACTCAAGAAGGGAAAACATGTTGGAAAATGGGGAATCGAGTTCAAGCCATGCACTCGTTTAGAAATTCGTTCAGTAGATGCTAATGGAGAGCCAAGTGATGCCTCACACAACCCTCCACTAATTGTTCAAGCAGATGGTGAACCTTGTTTGCAAACTCCAGCCCTGCTAGAGTATCACACAAAGCAACTCTGGGTTAGAGGTGCTAAGCAAGTTCCTTGGGATGTTTGAGTCCAAATAATGAGCAGCCCAGTCCACCCCAATCTCTTTGTTTAGGTGTGATACTTCACAACCATGAGAGTGAGAGCCTTGTTGCTGAGTCTCCTCCTTCTTGGCACAATTCCTGCTATACCCAATTTACTGATGATGCCCGTATCAGCCGGGCAGGTGAACCATTTTGGAAACAGTGGATTTCCTAATTCAGTCAACATCACTTTCAGTGCCGCAGGGAATGATACCAACACCAATCTCACCTTAGGGGCAAGTGCAGTTGCTAGTTCAGCGTCTTTTGATGTACAGGGGTGGCCAAATCAACAGGGCATTAGTCCTCTCACTATAGGAATTGATGTCGGCGATGATGGGGATTTAGAGTGGGCATTTGGTGGTTCAGGAAACGGCACTTTTGGCCATGTTGATGAATTTTCGAACGGTTGGGATAGGACCGCTCTTAACCTGTCAAGCGGCCACAATATGACCTATTCTCTTCGCTTACCACTCAATGCCACAGTGACTTCGGCATCAATGAATGTCTCCACTCTGAGTGAACTCACACTTACGGGAAATGATGTGCGTGACACCTACATGCACAAACCACATCCATCATATGGAAATTCCACTCATGCAAACTGCAATTATGGCAATTCATCATACAGTGTAGTTGGAAAATCAGAATGGGTTAACTGGAATATTTATCGTAGTCTCTACTGGTTTAACCTCTCACAACTTCCATCTGTTGCTGTCTTAGATGCCAACCTATCATTTTGGGTTGAAGATGTGGTCAACAATGCCAACAGTGGCCAACCAGTGACTGTTCAACATGCCTATTATCTCCATCCACTTCTCAAAGATTGGGAAGAGGGTCAAGAACACAATATGGTGGTACAGCTAGGCCCTGGTGCAACATGGAACAAGGCAATTGACAATGTAACCGGTACTGATTATTCATGGACAACTGCCGGAGCATCTAGTGCCTCAGATAGAGGGGCTGCTGTGGCATCAATTACCGAAAGCCCTGCTAACCTTGAACAGAATTGGATGGAGTTTAATTCTCAGAGTTTGACTAACCTTGTGCAGAGTTGGGTCAATGGAAGTGTCACAAATCAAGGTTTACTGCTCATTGGGGATGAAAGTACGAACAAACCAGATGGCTCTAGACTGACAATAACAACTCGTGATAACTCAACACATGGCCCTCGTCTAGTTGTGCTGTTTGAGGGCAGCAATGATGTGACCGCTGCCATGGATATAGGCAATGATGGAAATATGGAGTGGAATAATTCAGGCAACCTCAGCAACGGTTCAGTCATTCCTAATTTCGCTGCCTCGCTTAATTCCTATATGGCAAATGCCTCCTCCACTTTTACCGACGCTTGGGGCAACGAGTTTGTTGATATCCCATTGAATGTTACTGGAAATGCAACTTTGGTTCTAGACGAAATAGATGTTCGTTACGATTGGAGTCCAACTGTAACAACCTCTCCTCATGGAGACCTTCTCACCGAGGTTAACCAGCATCTCTCAACCCTTACCCCAGATGCTACAGGTAATGTTAGCATCATCATCAATGTTAGCAGTGGTAGTGCAGGCTTGGTGGAATTATCCAATTTAGTTATTGACCTAGGAGACCGTTCTCCCTCAATCGGTTCAATCACTTTGCCAACTGAAGTAATGGTGCCAAATGGTCAATTTCATGTGGTTGGACTAGAGGTGACCTCCTACCAAGGTCTTGCTAACCTCTCATGGATTACTTTCATTCCCCAACTTCAAAATGCAGCAAATAGGCCAACTTTCCTCCATTCAATTGCTAATGGTAGTACTTGGGTAAATGACCCAGGAGGATATGTTGCAAACATTTCTGGACAATGGCAAGCAATGAATTCAGACACAGGCCACATGGAGTGGAATATTGAGCCAAGTTGGGCTTGGCCGCCTGAACAAGATGTTGAATGGCTTGCTCAAACGGGCACCATAGATGGCCTCCATACAGATCGCATGTCAAGTGCTACCACCAACCATGAAAGGCGAATGGAAATTACCTCATTCCATCTTTGGGATGAGACGTCACCATCTGATGGTGGATCTGAGGTATTAGAAAATGAGTGGGTTGCTGGAAGCGACCAATTACGAGTCAGTGGACAAGTTCACTTCCTTAACGTCTCTACAATACCACTGCCTGGTGATGTATTAGTTGAATTAGAAAATGTTTCTGGAAATGGCACCGTTGATGGTAACGGCGCTTTCTCAATTGACACATATGCGCCAAGTGGAAATCGGTATGGAGGATTCACGATTAGCACAAGCATTGCTGGCCCACTTGATGCCACCTCTTCAGAGATGGGGGTTCGCACTTTCAGAGTTGATGCTACTCTGCCAGGGATGATGTTACATGCTCCTTTGGATGAACGAGTAGTGCCAAATAATCAACAGTTGTTTAATGTCTCAATCGCCGAAACCAACGATTCTAGTGGTGTTGCAGGCCCAACGTTCCAACTTTATTGGTGGGTTGAAGCGCTCCATGATGATGGCAATGGAATCCCAGATGAAGGAGAATATGCAATACGCCCATTATTGCGCCAAGGAGAATCAAATTACTTCCACGCCACCTACGAAGACCATTCCAACTCTCAAGGCCAAATGGCATCTCTATACATTGTAGGTAGTGATAACGTGGGTAATCTTCTCAATGGAGGCGGACCCGGTTTTGATGATGATTTGCATCATTACATGTCGTTAGTTCCATCCCCTCCCACTTTGACAAATGTGACTTTTGAACCATCAGGGGGCGATGTTATCGTTCCAGCTCACCCTAATTGGTTGAATCTAACATTACATGATGAAAACTGGTTGGAGGACATTGAACGCATCACCATTGACATGGGCCAAGGAATAGAATTGACTTGGATTGCTGGAGATGGATTCACCTCAAGTGATTCTGACGTGGTGATTGAAGGTTTCACTCTCACTAGTGTAGGGGAAGAAATATTCTTGAATCTCTCATTCAGTGTTGCGCCACTCTTCAACCCAGCATCGCCATACGGCCAGTTGCTTCTCCAAGTGAGTGATTCTTCAGGCATGGAGATATTTATTCTCGGGCTTGCATGGCAGTTCAATGCTGACATCATGCTTACTGAATCTACAATCTCTCTTGCCGATGACCCATTACATACTCCACTTGAGAATGATAGTTACGTCGCTCTTAACGAGCGCTTGCAAATCAGTGGACGGGTACGATACGTTGCTGCCGACCTTGCTCCACCTGCTGATTCTTATGATGTCCAATTAGAGGTTCCTCTTGACCTACCATTATCAGTAAATTCAGATGAAAATGGATTCTTTTCTGGCGAAATGAGTGCTCATGGTAGCGGGTTATACAGAGTTAATATGCAGGTATTAGGTGGTCTTGGTATTGTAAGTCCCGAGCCAGAAGCAGTGCGTTTGCAAATTGATAGCAACCCACCGACAATAGTTGGCTCTGAGCCATCATTCATTCCAGCGAATGCTACAACTTTCCTCTTACAATTCAATCTACAGGAGGTTGGCGCAGGAATGTCTTCAGAAGACGTAGCAGTCTTTTGTCAAGCCCGCCGAGGGCTTGAATTGGTAGGTGAGCAAATAGAGAGCGTAGCCACGATGCAGATACCAGGAGAAGTATCTCGATATCTTGTCAACCTCTCATTTCCGCCAATGCAAGCTTATGATAATCTAGATTGCTGGCTAGATGCCACAGACCTCGCTCACAACTCTCTCACAGGCATAGGCTCTGCTCCTAATTGGCCGTTGAGTCTTCCTGTAGTTGAGACGCGTTCTGATTTGTTTGCGGACGACCTTACTCTTTCTCCAGACCCCGCAGTTTTTGGTCAGAACATTATAGTCAACGTAACCGTGGTTAACATTGGTAATCATACTAGTGAACCGTTCATGGTGGCGCTTGAAACTTTGATAGAACACGAAGGTCGCCTAGAGGGAGTAGAAGTGGGACGTCAGCAGGTTCTCATGCTTGAAGGAGAAAATACTGCGATTGTATCTTTCACTTGGATCCCTGATTGGGTTGGAGAACTCGAACTTGTTGTACAGATTGACCCAGAAGGAAGCATTTCTGAGCGAAATGAGAACAACACAAATTCATGGGTTGTGCAGGTTCAACCAGCCCCTAAAGAGGGTGGCATATTCTCTCAAAGCGCTTTAGTGATAGGCGGTCTTGGTCTTCTTTTGTTAACCTGTTTTGGTATGTTATTTGCTCTACGTTATAGGAAAGAGGACGACGATTCAGATGAATGGGATGTCTATGCTGATGAAGAGACTCCGCCAACTTCTATGCAAGGAACTGTCCAGCCTGATGGACACGAGTATGTGGAATGGCCAACAGAGAGTGGTGATTGGTGGTATCGTCAAGATACAGAACAGCAGTGGGCTCCATGGGTTGATGAATGATTATCCAAATAATTCAAATCGTTTCAACACTGCTCGATATTCCTTAATTACACAATTAGCAGAAATGGTCATCCCCGGCTCTAACTCATCAAGATTTGAGTGTTTTATTGCAGATGCAATAATTGAGACATCAAGATTAGTTCCCTCTATTTTCCCCTCAATGGTTTTACCATTCTTGTATTCTTCTTCAAGCCCAATTCCCATTGTCCTACCTATTCGGTTAATTACTAATGAAACAGGCCATTCACCAGTCATTTCTTCTGATATCAACTTCATTCGTTTTGATGAGGTGTTCGCGTCATTTACTTCACCAGCCAAGCGAATAAACTCATTTTTTCGCACATTATCCATTGAGTCAATAATAGGTTCAGAAATTGTTTCAGTAGGTGCTTCTTCAACAGGCTCCACTATTTCTTCAACAACATCTTCAGGAATTGTTTCTTCTGCAGATTCCGAGATTTCTTCAATTTCATCATCAAAATCGGGCTCACCGATATCCATTCCTTCAACAAGGTCACGCACTTGCTCTTGAATGTCATCTAGATTTACTTCCCCATCTTCCATGATGACTTCCGCTCTTTGCGATACACCAGCAACTGCAGCTAAGCCACCGGCAGTTCCAACCATTCCTGCCGCTGCACCAACTCCTGCAGCAACCTTGGCTGCATCAGGAATTTTACTTCGGCCCTTTTCTTCAATAATATCCATCTTTGCTGCGAATCCAGCGCGAATTTTATTTTGGATAGGTGCGGGTAAATTTTGAATTTGCCCCTCCATTTCCTCTTCTGCTAAGATTCTTAGTTTAGAAATTTCACCATCAAAATCAGGATTGGTTGATATTTCCTCTACCGCTTCAGCAAGGGCCGCTATTTCGTCTTCCATAGGCCATACTTCCTCAACTTGGCTTTCTCCTACCGTTGAATCTTCAATCTCAGTCGCTTCTGCCTCGTGATTTTCCACTGCATCAGTGACTTCTTCTTTGAATGAGCGATGGTCGTGGCTAATCATAATATCCTCACTAGCGAGTAATTTATACCCGTTATTAGCGAGGAAAGCCACTTTGTAATCTCCTGCTTGTAAATTATGAGTGATGGTTATTTCACCGCCCCTATAGCCTTCACTAGGAATTTTTTCACCATTTACATAGAGCCAATTCTCATGATAATTATTTTCATCAATTGGGGATTCTCTTCGATAAATCCCAATCCAATCGGTTGGATTTCCGGGCCCATTATTGAAGGTGACTTTTATGGCTTCGTGAGAGCCAAAATCTCTCTGACTAAGTGTGAGTGATGGCCCATCATTCCCAATCGACTCATCCCCCATGAGTTCTGCCAATGCGTCTGATGTTATAGGTCCTACAATTCCATCTACAGCCAACCCCTTTTGGCTCTGGAATGTCTTTACAGCGTGGTGTGTTCGGTTGCCAAATGAACCATCCACAAGAATTGAATCACCGGCCTTGTTGAGTAATTCTTGGAGTGTACGAATATCATCGCCCTTCATTCCTAGTGCGAGATTTCGTTGCCCAAATTCTATCCCCCCTGCAATATATTGCCCCGCCATTTTGAAGCGATTAACAACATCAAAAAAGATAGCAAGTAGTGGCATTAATCCCATTGGGAGTAAAAGGAATACCCACATGAAAATCCACCCCCAACCATGTTCAAAAGGCATCATTCCCCAAGTATGAGGGAGACTCCACAACCAAAGTATAGCCCAAATAAGGCTTCCAAAAAGGCCACCAGTAAGAAGACCAGCCAACCCATCTCGTTCGGGTATTGTCATATGAGTAAAAGAAATCTTCTTGCTCAAAGAAACCCCCCCTATGATCCCCGGAGTTAATACTGCAGCAAGGATAGTGATGAATAGAAGAAGCCACCATTCTGAACCACCACAGTAATCTGGGCCATTCCAGAAACCGCATTGCATGGTTTGGTGCCAGAACCAATCTGCGCCGAATACTTTGAAGACCATGTAGTAACTAATGATGGAACCAATAATCGTTTTAGATTCAAGGGGATAGTCTCTAAAAATGGCACCAATATCGAAGGGAGCCTTCTCATGGACCATAATGTTCCTTAATGCGTTTAGGTTGTATGTCTTTCCTATTCTAATTATTACAATAATAGTGCCCCTTAGCAATAATATTGATTAGAATTAACTATGCTCAAAAGGTAAAATCTGAGAAGTCATCATCGTCAGTAATATCTGGGCCACTTGTGGTAGGTGGTGAGGGTTCGGGCTCAGGCTCAGGCTCTTTCTTAACCGTTCTAGTCTTGCGCACTTTGCGACTAGATGCATCGCTTTCGGTAGATGTTTCAGGCGCCGGTTTGCTTCTTGTCACGACCATACCACTAGATGGTGGCTCAACCATCTCACCTCCTTGACCGACTACCCGACCTTCTTGCATCGCTTCTTCTAATTCGCGAGCCTCATCCATCGCATCAAGTCCTGCTTGCATTTCAAGTGCCTCTTCAGTTTGAATAACGCCACCACTGCTTGCGGATTGAATCGATTTAGCGCTCGGTCGATGCGCTCCTTTTAGCGCACTGTCAATATCAAAGTCATCCAATTCTATTGTAGGTTTATTTGAACGCTTTTCGGCTTTAATAGTCGTACTCTTTTGAGCTTTCAAGTCGATTTTTTCACCCGATACAGCCTCAAGCCTTTTTGTGTCATGCTTCACTTCACGTTTGACACCTTTAGCAGCAATCATTTGCGCCTCAGTCATCAGTTCTTTCGCACTTAATGTTGCTCCTCTGCGAATTAATCCAGAGACAGCAAAGAACAAGAATACAGCACCTCCAATTGAACCTAACAATAGTAGTGTGTAACCTGTAAAACTGATAACAGGAACATTGTATGCATTGTAGGAATTTTCTTCATCTATTACTCCATGCTTTTCCATTTCCATCGAAGTAATTAGCATAGTCCCAGCAAATCCAGCATTATTTCCTCCTGCATAAATTCGACAGCGGCCATCATCACTGACATGGATTTCTTGATTGCCCATGAATCCTCCATCTAGGAGCCATCCCTCTAGACGAATTTTTTGATGCCAATCTAATCCTCCAAAGCCATCAAGGATTTCTTCATTTGCAGGTATTAGACCCACTACAGCCCATCCCATGTGTGGGAATTTACTCGAAGAATCTTGTCCAGGGGGCCTTGCTTGAACTCCAACACTTGGATTATTCCACTTTACGCCATCCACTTTTCCTTGTTCAGGAGGAATTATATTATCGTATCTTCCAAGTTCAATAATTACTGCAGAAGCACTCATCATCTCACCTTGTGATGATGAAGCAGCACCGTCAGGAAAGTGCTTTGAAAGGTGGAGCCAACCTTCAATGTGGATTTTTTTATTGGTAGCAGGTTCAGCAATTGAAAAATTTCCGTCGCTATCGCAACCAAGCAAATTCGCCTCTTCTTTATCTAGAGATAAATCGCCAGTATGGGTTGACATTGTTGCTATCCCAGCATCTTTGTCAATAGCAACTTCGATTCCATCTGGGCCCCATTCTTGTAAATCAGGAGAGAGACAACCGGCCAATGTCATACTGGCAACAAGAACAATTGCCAAAACAGCCTGTAGGCCTCTCGCCATGTAATGGCGAAGTGTGGCGGAGTAGTTGACGCTTGCGAGTCATTTAATGGTGCAATTTGAGTTAATGTGAATATTCAAATCAATGCTTGAATGTCTTCAAGGAATTCGTCGGCATTCCAGTCAGAACCGACCCAAGCAACTCGCTTGTATCCCTCTCTGTCAAGAATAAAAGTGACAGTACTGTGTCCAACATTGTATTCATCTTCGGCCTCTCCAGTATTTTCATTTGCACCTTCTTCATCTTCAGGAATACATGTTAGTTGATTATTTCCATCACGTTTGTACCCGTCTTCACACATGCAATGGGCGCCACCGCCTTCACCCATTATCGATCCATGGCCACCGCATATTTCAGATGCAGGCGTTGGTAGATTGGAGATGTTTGAATTACTTGCAACCCAAGCAATATGTGTTTGGTCATTGGAAATAGAAATCCCATCAACACCTACTTGACTCTCTTCCCAACTTGAGTTTGTACTATTCCATACATAGAGGCTCCACCACCAAGAGTAATCAGATGGAGAATCTACTCCATTAATGCCATGGACCTGGTTTCCATATTGGGCGTGTGTAGATGAATTAAGTGAAACATTATTCATGTTGAAACCCATCGTTGTGAGATTCCAACCGGTTGCATTTTCTGGTAGATGAGTGCTATTGACTTCATATTCAGAGGTGCTGTTATCTGGCATCATTGTAATCATTGAATGAATTACTCCCTCGTCAGTCATATTCATTGCACCATTAACGTGGTCATCAATCATTGACGAATTGACTGCAACACCCCAACCATTCCAAACTTCCTTCAACATTTCATAGTCATAAGAGGTTAGGTGAGGCCATTCAAATCCATTTTCTTCGACGTATTGTGCCAATACTTCAGGTGTATCTCGTAATGGGTCAATTGAGATAGATAGGTAGGCCACATCTTCATTGTATGACTCTCCTAATTCTCCTTGCATGTATTTCATATTCGCTTCAATAACAGGGCAGACATCAGGGCAGTGAGTATAGGTGAATGCAACCACCATTACTTTTCCATCAAATTCGGAAAGCGATACAGGATTACCATCTTGATCTGTTAGTGTAAAATCTGGTGCTTGAACAGGTGGATTGTATTCTAATCCATTGAAACTGATATCTTCTTGAGTATCACCACTCCCAAGACATCCAGTAAACATTAGCGCACCTGCTAACATCATCACTACAATTCTGCGCATATTCCTTCGGCTGAATCACTACCTTATAATCTGTGTGAGAAGATATTTCCAAACATGAATTGACAAAGAGTGGATATTGCACTGCAATTCATTTGACATTCATCCTTGACCATTCGGTTCAAGAACGAAGAGCCGGTCGGCTGCCTTGCTGCGGACGTCGCATAGCCTGGTATCGCGCCGGATTTGAAATCCGGTGACCTCGTGTCGCGAGAGTTCGAATCTCTCCGTTCGCGCCTTGTCGCCTTTTTTTGCATATTTTCAACTAGGTTGTAAAGCAAATGTGGCCTTAGATTAGGCTTGTACTGCTAAGCAGTTTATTCAGAATCTACACCAAGACGGTAGGCTGTCTGGTGCTGCTGGACTTGTAAGTGCAATTGCAATTATCATTACAAGAATGAAGAATACTGGGAAGAGTGCTGTCAGTGTCAAAATATTACTGTCAGCTTCCATTCTTAGATGCATGAAGACGAAGGCAATTCCTAGGAACTTAATTGCTCCAATTGATACAAGAACAAGGATAACCATTTCTGGGCCAATCCCGCCCTGCACAGATGCAGCAACTGCTCCAACTTCAACAGCTGTTAGAATCATTAGCATTGCAAAATTCATGTTGTACGCGTCTTTTCCTAAAATTTTGTGACTCATTCTCATTCCTCCTTAATACAGATAAAATGCAGGGAATACCAACACCCAAACCAAATCGACAAAGTGCCAATAGAGACCGAAGTACTCAATGGATTCTGCACTGTCTGGATTATATCCGCCCTTGTGTGCTTTGTAGGTCATGTATGTTAGACCAATAATTCCTGCAAACACGTGAGCACCGTGTGTTCCTGTTGCAACAAAGAAAGTCGCTGCTGATAGTCTTAGGTTCACATCAATATGGCCACCATCATGTCCTGCACCAGCAAAGCTGTACAACTCATTGTGAATAGTGAAACCATCTTCCATCAAACTTGGTGCGTGGAATGGACCAATGTTGAATCCGATGAACCATTCAACCATCTTGAAGACAAGGAACATTACTGCTAATACCCAAGTTGCTGCCAAGTAATTTCTAACCTTCTTGCTACGCTCTGTTGAAGTCATATCTTCTCGCTTTGCAGTCTTAAGCGCCATAACTACTGTGAATGATGATATGATTAGGGCAAAGGTGTTGATTGCTCCAGGTACAAGAGTATCTGGTAAACCAACTCCGCCTAATGATAGAGTCCACGACTCAGAGTGGCTTCCTGCGATGAAATACGATGCTGGAACCCAGCAAGCATCACCCGGTGAGAAAGGCAAACCATTCGAATATGTATTGTGGTTGTCAAGGATGACTTGACATGATTCAGTACCTAGGCGGTAACGTATGTATGTGGAGAAGAGGCTTGAGAAAACCATCATCTCTGACATTAAGAAGACCCACATTCCAACTTTGCGGATGTCAATATTTTGGAATGGTACTCCTGTGGCCTTTGGCTCGTAGTGGCCATCAAAGGCAAGATCTTGGCGCCACCAAACAAGTAATCCAGCAGAAATAATTGCAAAACCAACAAAGACCATTGGTAAACTGCCAGCACTGAAAACATAATTGTTCATGCTCTCATTCATTGCAAAAGTTGATGCGAATGAAAAGAGGAATACACCAATTCCAAGAGACATAATGATTGGTGCCCAACTGTTGTGAGGTGCACCATGTTCCCAGTCATGAGGACCCCAACCGTTGATGTGATGGTGGCCATCGTGGTCATCATGTGAATCCTTCTTAGGAGCAGGTGTTGCCTTTTGCTTGGTGATTCCGTGATCCCTGAGTTCTTCACGGACAATTTCGCGTACACCATCTACTGTAACATATTCATCGCTCAATACATCACCTCCTCATCATCTGGGACCATCAATTTCATCAGCCAGTTTGGCTTTGCTTCATCGGTCTCATTAACATCAATAAGAATTGGCAACTCATCAAATGAGGGAGTAGGTGGCGGTGAAGAAACAAGCCATTCAAACGACCAGCCACCCCATGGGTCTGCTGGTGCTTTTTTACCCTTAAACAAAGTCATAATCATGTTAACTACCATGATTAGAGTTGAAAGTCCAAACACAAATGCATTGATTGTGATGAACATATTCCAACCTGATGCTTCTGCAGGCAGAGTTCCAATCACATCACTGTATTCATTTGCTTGCAGGAAGTAGGTGTGGTGACGGCGTGTCATTCCCCAGAGTCCCAACTTGTGCATTGGCCAGAATAGGCCATTGTATGAGATGAATGCGATTAGGAAGTGAAGCACTCCAAGGCGCTCATCCATCATGCGCCCACTCATCTTTGGGAACCAGTAGTAAATTGCAGCGAATAGTGCAAAGACTACACCACCAACCAATACATAGTGGAAGTGAGCAATAACGAAGTAAGTTTCATGCATATGTGTGTTCATGGCTATCGATGGGAAAAACATCCCTGAAATACCACCAAGTGTGAAGGTTACTAGGAACCCGAGTGACCATAGTGTGTGAGTTCGATATACTAGTGAACCTCCATGCATAGTCTTCAACCAATTGAAAATTTTAATACCAGTCGGAATTGCCACAAACATTGTTGTAATCATCATTACGAATCGTAGCCAAGGTGACATACCGCTTGTTAGCATGTGGTGGCCATAAACAAGGAACGAAACGAACCCAATTCCAGCCATTGCTAAAACCATCGACTTGTATCCAAAGATTGCACGACGGGCGCTTGTAGCTAGAGTTTCAGAAATAATTCCAAATGCTGGGATAATAACGACATAAACTTCAGGGTGTCCAAAGTACCAAAACAAGTGCTGCCAAAGAACAGGATCTCCTCCTGCTGAAGTATTGAAGAATGCAGTAGATATTGTCCTATCAAGGAATGCTTCAATCAATCCAATGCCAAATGCAGGGATTGAGATGAATAGGCACATCACTGAAACTAGAATTGACCAAGTGAATAGTGGCATTTGCATCCAACCCATTCCCGGTGCCCGCATTGTTGCAATCGTGGTGATGAAGTTGATTCCAGCTAATGTGGAAGATGCAACTAGCATAATTTGTCCAGCCAACCAAAATGTAGCGCCGGAATGTGTGCCTGGCCACGAAGTGATTGGTTGGTATCCAGTCCAGCCAACGTCAGCAGCATTACCTGAGAAGACGCCAGTTAGGATAAGTACTGAAGCAACCGGATTGAGCCAAAATGCCATTGCATTGATTCGGGGGAATGCCAAATCTCTTGCTCCAATTTGTAGGGGCACAATCCAGTTTGCGAAACCATTGATTAGTGGCATAGCAGCCAAGAAAATCATTACAGTTCCATGTAATGTAAAGAATTGATTGTATTCATCTTGAGTCAAGAAGTCATTACCGGGGACGGCTAATTGAATTCTCATAAGCAATGCAATCACACCACCGACAACGAAGTAGAAGAGTCCTGCAACGAAGTAAAGAGTTCCAACCTTTTTGTGGTCAGTACTTGTCAACCATCCTGCAATCCATGGCTTGAATGACTCCCAACTAAATGCACTAGGATTATTTCTGTAGAATACATAGACTACAGCAATTATTAGCAAACTTGCGACGAGAAGAAGCGCTGAGAAAAGAACGGTCAAACCATCTGCGGGTTCGGTTTCATCACCACTACCTCCAACTGCTCCCATTGAGAATGTAGATTGAGCCCAATGGTCATCATCGCTTTGGCTGCCATCACCATTGACTGAGTTGACAGTCAACTGGAAATCAACACTACCACTACTTGGGGCTGTCCATTCAACAGTCCAATTCACTTGGTCGTTACCCGCGGGCGTGTGCGTGAGTTGACCAGCAGTCATGGTTGTAAAATCACCAAGGGATGCTAAATCACCCTTTGATGCAACAAGATTGAATCCACCCATGTTATCTTGAGTTCCAGCAGCCACATCTCCTGGGCCACCAGTAAATCCGAACGCGAATGTGTAAACCTCATTTGCGTTGTAAGTATCAGGGAGTGCTGACCCATTGGCGAGAGTCATGAATGGCGAAACATCTCCAGAACTAGTTGAAGTGTGACAGGTACATCCTGAGTCAACATTGGTAATTCCACCACTTCGTGCTTCAAATGTTGGTGCCATTACAAGAGCAAAGGCCAATAAGCAAATAATTGCAATAAATCGTTTATTTGTTTTCATCATCATCACCTCACACGTGAACCTCAAGAATTGCAGTCATATATGAGTGGTCGTCGCCACAGAATTCTGCGCAGTCAATGAAGAATTCTCCAGTCATATCTGGGGTTACCCACATTGAAGTGTATAGTCCTGGCACAGCGTCTTCTTTCGCGCCCCATTGAACAAGGAATGGTGCATGTATCACATCTTCCGAAGTTAAATTAAATCTGTAAACTACATCTTTCTTGACAATTAGTTTGGTTAAGCCAGTTTCTTCATCTACACCAGTGGTACAAAGGTCAGTACTCAATTCTCGGCAATCAAAATCCCAGAACCATTGTTGGCCAGTCATTCCAATTTCAAAGTAATCTTCGCCTTCTACTCCAACATCTGCTGGATCTGCCCAAACATCTGAAGCCGGGCCAAGTGAAATAAAAGTGAGATAGAGAATCAATAATGTTGGAAGAATAATCCAAGTTAATTCTAATTGTAGATTGTCGTTGTGGCGGGGAAATTCTCCAACTTTCAATGCGTCTACATTTGGTACTTCTCCGTCCTTTGAACGGTAAAAGAATGAATGATGTAATTGCCAACCGAAGACGATAATTCCGACAACAATTGACCACCCCCAAAATATGTCAAATAATTCGTTATATGCTGCACCGCCGACGTCCATGACAACCCCTCTCGTGTGCGCGGTTATGCAGTCCGTAGTTAAGCATTGACCAAACCCAACATGTAAGGTAAGGAGGATAACCAATATCCTAGCCGCCCCAACATGTTAGGTTTAACATCAAATATGATAAAACAAAACCTAACATGTGCGGGGCGCATTCATTTTCATTTTGCTTTTATTAGGGATTTTGGCTCATCGCGCCAAAGGTTGAATTGGTATGGCGCTATGGCTGCGTCATGAGTGTCAGGGCGTTGGTGGTTGAGGACAACCAAGTAAATGTCCGATTACTGCTTGCTTTACTCAAAGCAAAAGGGATCACAGACATTGAAGTTGCAGAGGATGCAAACCAAGCATTCGAGGCTTTGCAAACAGGATTTTTTGATTTAATTTTCATGGATATTCAACTTCCTTGGACTGATGGTTTGCAGTTAACCACAGCAATTCGTGACCATCCATTGGTACGCGATAGCAGAATTATTGCTGTGACAGCATTCACCACTCCTGAAGACCGACGCAAAGCGGATGCTGCTGGTTGCGATGCATTTGTGCCAAAGCCAGTCCGTCGTGAGGAATTGTATCGTATTATTGATGAGCAATTAGCAGCAAGTGGCAACTAAGTCATTTCACAATAATTGCCTTATTGAATAAAGTTGAACCGCTTTGTTTTCATGCTATGCAACTTTTGAGTATATTGAGTGGGAGACGATGGCAGACCTTTCAGAAATAGTTACAATTTCTTCTGATGGCAAAGTTTCAATCGCAATTGAGTTACAACCAGCTTCTACAACAAGAGGAATTGTTGCCGTCAATGAATGGCGAAAACGCTTGCAAGTAAGAGTTACTTCGCCCGCCCTAAAGGGTGAAGCAAACAGCGAATTGATTTCACTCATGGCAGAATTATTCAACATTAAATCATCATCAGTGGAACTAGATTCCGGTGCTAAAGACCGGCGCAAGCGAATTTTGTTAACCGATATTACGATGCAAGAAGTCAATGAAATCATCACAAAATTATTGGAGGGTTAACATGGCTTCAGAAAAAGGATGGATGCGTCGTGGAGGCGTTGGTGGTAACCCAACTCGTGATGAGCGATTTGAGCGCGCAGGTCGTGCGCTAGCCATGGCTCGGATTAGGAACAGAGAAATATCCCTAGGTGGAAGTGATTGTCCCATATTAGTTGAAGGCAAAAAAGACGTTATTGCTTTGAGGAAATTGGGTTTTTCTGGTCAAATAGAAAAAATAAATCGCGGATGGGATCGGAATCGTTTGGTGGCATATCTTTTTGAAACATATGGTTTGAAAAACTCTGTTGATGGCGAGGCTGCAATCATATTATTGATGGATTGGGATAGAACAGGAGGACGCATCCAAAACGAATTGAGTACTAGATTAACGGCACTTGATGTCTCATTAGATGAAGAGACAAGAATGGAATTAGTAAGAGCAATGAAGCCGGAAGGGAAGACCGTAGAGTCACTTGCTCCGTTTGCTCAAGAACTTTGTTTGAAGATGAAAGGTTATGACCCAATTGATTCTGATGATGAAGAGTAAATAGAAAACACTCTTCATTCCAAATTTTCTGGAGCGAGAGTTTGGTCTTTGAGTTTCACAATGATTGGTGAAGTCAATTCTGCTTGAACGCCCTCTCGTATCTTTTCAAGATGCAAAATTCGTTCATCTAATTCTGTAGTTAATCTTGCAATCAACCCTTGTTTCATTCTTCGCCAGCGGATATCTACTGGATTCCCACCGTGCTGTTCTCGATATGTTGCTGCAATAATTTGTTCACGTTCACGGTCAATTCTTTGCATCCAAGAGCGTTGAACATTGTGGCGCAATTCATCTAAAAGAGGGGCTAGCCTTGCTCTTTCATCTTCTAAGAGCCAGCCGTGAATTTTGTCTAAAGCACTTTCAATAATATCATCATCATTTTCACCCAAATCAGTTTCAATAAGTTGATTCAATTCTTTCCATGGATACAAAGGTTGTTCAGGTAATGGGAATCCATTTGCATCAAGAACTAACCATCTTCGTACTGAATGCCGAGATAATCCGGCAACAGTCCAATCTAGGCAGATAAGATATTGTCCTACCCCCTCCCAATTAATTGGTCGTTCTGCAATGAATTGTCTAACTGGTTGTTTACCAGCGCTACGCCAACCAAGCATTGTTGCTCCTTCATCCACTTCTCCGTTTACTGGTTGACGCAGCCATTGGATTATCGGGTGCCATGGAGCGAGGTGAACAAATTCACTATCTTCTCTTGCTTCTTCACGACTTATGGTGACTGGAATAATATGTGGCGATGCAGAATCAGCAAGTTTCGTAATTTTCTCCTCCCATCTACTAGTTAACCAATCTGGCCTAGTGCGGTCTTGGCATAGATGAGCTAATTGTTCTACACTATTATCGGTGAGAATGAGGTGCCAGTGGTCACCAATTTTGTGCACTCTTGAATTTTCATCATGTATCTTCAATCTCATTATCACCCAAGCGATTAGTTCGTCGGAATTAATTCCGAGTTCCATGTTAATCGCATCTTCTCTAAGTTGACGGATACCAGGGTCATTGCCTAACCATTCTCTTTCTTCAACCGCTCTTTCTGTTAGCCATCTCTCCCTCTTTTCAAGAAGCGTGTCAAGATTTTCCTTTCCGGTCTCTGCTGGTCCAGCATCTTCTGCGTTTACAAGAGTGAATCCACTTTCACCGAGTCGTTTTGCTCTAGGATTGGTTAGTTCCGTTCGAGCCACAAGCCTCATTGCTTTTCCAAGAAGCGGGTCAAGCATGCCAATTGAGTCTTCAAAGAGCCTTATTCGGTGAAACAACCTACCCAATATTGCAGCATCAATTGTACCTTCAACAGCAATGTTGAGAATTGTAATTATCTCTGCTTCTTGACCGAATCGGTCTAGACGCCCGATTCGCTGCTCAATACGCATAGGGTTCCAAGGCAGGTCGTAATTGACTAGACGATGGCAGTGTTGCTGGTCTAAACCTTCACTTCCAACTTCGCTTGACAGTAATACATCAATTTCACCCTGTGCAAACATATTCCTGAGATTCTCTCTTTCAAGCATCGGTGTTTGACCACTTAGTACTCGACAATTCACTCCCTCTTCGGTTAATCTTCGGTCTAAGTAGGCGAGTGTTCCGCGGAAATGGCTGAAAAGAAGAATACCTCCATCATGGTCTTCTGCTAGTGAGTTGAGCATCCAGATCTTCATCGCTTCAAATTTTGAATCTCTGTCGCCGAGTGCTTCCGCCGAATCTATCAGTTCGTCTAAGTCACCAAATCGTCGCAACAATCGGTGTTCTGCTTCTTTGAGGGTGACATCATCGGCGTCCTCTTCTCCTTCGGTATCAAAATCAAAAGCATTCCGCGCAGTTTCTTTCAGTTGAGTTCTGACATGTCTTGCGAATGCTGGCAGGCAACTACTGGCCATTCTTTCGGGAACTACTAGTGCCCAATCAAAACGGTCGGAATCAGGGTTTCGTAATTGCATCAATCGCCATGTCCAGCGCCTCGCGGCTTCGTATAGTCTCCACTCTTCATCAGTAAGAGACACGTCTAGTGTAATTGCATCACGTTTTGCAAGATTAAGGTCAAGGTCTCTTCTTCTTGTTCTAACAATTAACTCGTTGAGTGGCCTTAATTGACGAATGAGGTCAGCAACTTTTAAGCGATTATTTTGTAGATTGTTCCCACGCCAACCCAACGGGTCTGAACAGATTTCTATTGCTAATTGAAGGCGAGGGTCACCAGTAAATCCTGGTGTTATATGTAAGACTTGAAGGGCACTGCGTGCCGCTTCAAGGTCGGGTACTATTTTTGCTGTAGCGTCAAGTGCAGTGTTGAGCATTTGCATTGGCCTCATGGTTCTTTGAAATGAGTTGAAATCAGGCCACCTGTCAGGTGCTAGCAAAGATAGTTGAACCCACAATTCTTCATTTGAGAGATTGACAGGCGTTGCTGTCAAAAAGAGAGTTTGTCGTGAATGCAGAGTAAGCAACTGAATTGCATCATGGAGCCTGCTTCGTGGATTGCGACAATGATGTGCTTCGTCAACTATTGTCATCAATAATTCAGGAATTCCCTCTTCCATCAAATCACGTAGTAACTTGGATTGTCGAAAAATCCCGTGACTAGTGACGATTACGAGCGATTCACCCTGTCGAATTCTTTCCAAACCTTGTTTCAGTTTGTCACCACTATTTGCTTCAAATCCATCAAGGTCACATCGGTGGAACATCTCTTGAATCCATTTTATCCTTAATCCGCCAGGACAAATAATGAGCGCTCCTCCTTTCTCTCCAATAGCATGTAACCTGCGCAAAACATGGAGTGCTGAAATTGTCTTTCCTAGTCCAACTTCATCAGCGATGAGTAATCCATTCCAATGAGATGATGCCAGCCTTGCAGCTGGCAGGTGCTGGTGCGGCTGGTCTTGCCATCGACCAAAATTTAACAATGGACAATAGTCGGTTGGTGGAAATCTAATATCCAAATCTCTTCGAATCAAACCCCAATCCTCTCGGCTTAGAACATCGCCGGTGGCATCAAGTTTGGTCTCTCTGAGTTCGCTCAACAAATGACTACCGTCGAGCGACCGTTCTTGAAGATGCGCGAGGTAACCCTATGAAATGTCAAAAAATCACAGTTTTGCCAGAAACGAGAAGTAAGCAAATTTTGCTAATATTTGTGACTGTATTAATTACTGATAATGGAATGAATTAGTCATCATTTGGTAGGCTAACGCCACTCTCTTTGACAGTGTTGAGTACGACCATCGTTTCTGAACGCTCAACCCCTTCTGTTGAAAGAACGGTTTTTGTGAAGTTGTCTAAATCATCTCTATCTTTTACACGTGCAAAAACCAAACTATCCATTTCACCAGTTACATCGTAGACTGCAAACACTCGACCATCCGCAGCAATTTTACGCTGGACTGGAAGTAATTCACCCTTGACAATTCGTAGACCAACAACTACAGTCATTTCCCAACCAACTTTGTCAGCATCGATTTCAACTGTGTATCCGGTAATGACTCCACTATCCTCAAGTTTTGTTAGCCTGTTTGAGACGGTTCCTAGGGCAACTCCCACCATATCTGAGAGCGCTCTCATTGAATATCGTCCATCTTCTTGAAGTGCTTTAATCAGTTTTCTGTCAGTATCATCTAGCTCCATTTTACCACATCCGGAGCGTGTCCGCATTGACGAAGGCATTTGAACGTTGTGCGACTATCGCCGGGGATAATTGCACAGATGAACATCTCAATATTAAGAATCAAAGATTCTAACAACATGCGTTCATTTATTATGTGGTATTGATAATTTTAGGTCTAATACCCACCCACCTAACTCGTCAACATCAATTTCCCAATGGGTAACCGCTTCGTAACTCTCTTCATCAGAAGTTTTCAATTTGACAGAAAAACTTCTATTTGTACCAGCCGTAACTAACTGTTGTGAAGGGGCCCGAGAAATTTTCCACGGTGAACTAGCGAGTGCTCCTTTGAGTGTTACATCAAATATTCCAGCAGTGATTTCAACATCTGCAGTCCATCCCTTGTTGTCTTTGCGCATTGTACCGCGAAGGCGGGGCAGTCCAACTTCACGACGATAATCTTGGCGCACCATCACTAGAAGTCCAACAATAACTCCCACCACCACTAGGAGCGTGGGTACCATTCCCCCAAATGCAGGGGTTAGTTTTGGGGAGTTTAGTTGAATTGTATCAGCAGCGTTGATTGAATTATTTAGATCATCAACCAACATCAACGTTACTTCTAGTCGCCAGATATCATCTGCTGTGAAAGGAATCCCATCTTCTGCAAGCCTTTCTGCTGAAATTTGCTGAGTCCAATTTGTGCTGTTTCCAGCATCATGATGAAATGTTGTTGACCAGCCGTAATGAAGGACCACATCAGAGGCTGTAGATTCTCCTAATGGCGAGTTGTCAACAGTAATATACCACCTTAAATTAAGTGTATCTGATAAATTTTCATGTGGCAAAATTGTTGCTTGGAGCAACAAACCAGAATTGAAATCGTCATTTTCCTCTGCTTGGTTATTTTCAGCGACATCAAGACCAACAATAAGCACATTTAGAGAAAGTTCTGCTAGCACATTTACATCACTTGTATTCTCTAGGCCTCCTCCATTTAGCCAAGAAGAACAGGGGCTAGCATCAAGCGCAGCGGCTCGTTGTTGTCCTGCTAAACTACTTCCATTTCCATGCACCCAATTGAGTAAAATATCACCCTCATTTCGTGGCACATTTTCCGCATTATTTACACATAAATTTTCATCACTGAAAGTTTCCCAAATTTTTATTGTTGATTGGCTATTTTCCCCGCTAGAAACATCAATAATTTCTGTTGATGGAGCTAACATTAGAGACATTGACATTAATAGGAAAAAGATGCTAATTACAGTACTTGAATTATTCTTCATTAAGCCACCCCCAAACCTAGTTTATAGGAGAGCAGTGTCCTTTCGCAATCTGGAATCATTAGTGTCAATTTGCCACCAATCCATGCTGGTAACCACCAAGTGCCATCTTCATCAGAATGTCGTAATATGATGCCTCCAGATGTTTCGTTTTCAAGGCCTGCAATGTCTTCCGCAGCGCGGGCTATTTCAGGCCCACCTTTAACTAATATTTCAGTCAATAATTCAACCCCAATTTCATGGACTCTCACATTACATTTTGGGGCTGTAATATGTATGCCTTTTGAGGTGGGTCTTTGCAGCACTCCTTTTCGCAATTCCCAAGTTGGTAGTCCCGCCTGAATGACTTGAAATGGATGCCAATGACTACCGGGTAATCTACCGCCACGTCGAAGCATTCTTTCGCTGGCAAAAAACCAGTCGTGAATCGAATTACTGGCTGTGTAAACTTTGCTTCCTCGCCTAAATAATCTTGAATATTCAGCGCCCCATTTATCTTTGATTATGTCTAGTAATTCTGATGAAACAGGTATTTCGTCATTTTTTGTAGGGTTAGGTGGTTGGCGAATTTGTTTTTCTGCCATTTCACTAGCAGGCATTAATGCTGCAGCAACCTCATCGTCTTGAATATGTTTGAAAGCGGCAACAAAGAACCCTCCGGCGTTGCTTTCATCGCTCCAAATACGCCGGCATAGTGGTAATGCCTCAACAATTTCTTTTTCATTGGGTGAACTAATGGTGACAATTTCATCTTCTGTGAGGTTTTCTAGTTCACTGAGTATTGGCCACTCAACCATTCCTGGTCGTGCAATAAGGCTTGGACATTTTTCTTCAATTTCAGTTTCAACTAATTGTAGCCAATCACAAGTCCTTAGGATTTCAGCGACAACCGCTTCATTTTCTACAGGGTCCATTGAACAGGTAGAGTAGACCATGCGTCCTCCTGGTGCTAACAACATCGCACCTTTGCGAACTAGAGCGACCTGTAACGGATTCAATTTCCGGCCTGCTCGCTCGGTCCAATTACGCCAAATCTCAGGATTTTTTCTTGTTGTCCCGCTACCAGTACATGGGGCGTCAACCAAAATGCGATCATATCCAGGGTTTGGACAACGAGGTAGATGTCTACCGTCATGACGTATGACAATCATTGAGGTTAATCCAACTCGCTTTGAATTTGATACGAGGAGATTTGCTCTACCGGGATTTGATTCGTTGGCAACCACTACTCCATCATCATCAACAGCTTCACACAGTTGAGTTGACTTACTTCCTGGGGCTGCACACATATCCAAAATATTCTGGCCAGCCGTACAGTCAAGCAATTTTACAGGAATCATACTAACCGCTTCTTGTCGAGTAATTCGTCCGGAATCATGTAGTGCACGGAGTAAAAGTTTGGCATCGTCATTGGGCCACTTGCCACGTGCCCACGGCATCTCCCATCCTTGGCCACCTCCGCCTTCGGGAAGCCACTTTATCGGTGTCCCACCTAGAGAGCGAACAATCTCTTCAGTCCATGTTTGGTCATCGCGTAAAGGATTTACACGCAATGTTTCATTCAGTCGTGGATGAGCAGCAACTAACCAAGGTTCGGGGTCATCGCGCCACGCTTGAACCGCCTGCCAAAGAGCAGTTTGGCCAGCATCAGGCCATTCCTGTACATCGCCCACAAGCCGCCGTGTTAGCCTCTTCCCCTCAAGGGTTGTGATGGTAGACGGTTAGCGCTAACCCAATGAGCCATGTCGGTAGTCGGTATCGGTATGGCGGTAGGTGGAGGTGATGCGTTCAGCCTGCCTGCTACCTTGTTGACCATAATTTTGCTTTGGTCATTTATCCAATGGTCTGCCCCGTGGTGGCTACCTGAACTTGCCAAAAAGTATCCAAATAATTTGCAATTACATCGCAACTTAGACCGTAGTCTAACATCCCTTCCCTTTGTATTAATGATGATTATTTTACTAGATTTAGCCAGAGCACATTTTAGCAATAATCTGACTTACGAGCATGTTGCAAATTTTGGTCTCAGTGATTCTAATGGCGTGATGGATTTGGTATTAGGTCCAGTATTCACAAATGGCTCCCCATGGCTAATAATCCCAATTTCCTTCAGTGCAGTAGTTATTGTCAAAGAGCAATTTGGGACAAGTTATTCTTTGTTTGATGAAGGGAAAGAAGCGAATTTAAGAGCCAGATTATTGCGTTGGCAAGGACTCCTTTGGGTATTGATATTGATTGGTTTTATTCCATCTGACGCCTTTGCAGTCTATTCTGAACCTCTAACTTTTATCGGCTCAGATGTGTCGCCGTTGGTGATAAGTATCTCTTTAATTTTCACAGGAATCTTTCTTGCTTTGTGGTCATATTCAATCGCACGTTTTTCACAATTTGGTGAAAGTCAAAAAGGTGACAGTTTCATAGTTTATGGAATAATAGTAATTGTTTCACTATTTTTCCTCTCCATGGACAGTGCCTCATCACACCAAATAGAACAATTCTCTGAACTGATTGCGATGGGTGAATTAGTGAATCTTTCTTTCACAGCCGCTTTGTTTTTGCTATTATTGGGTTGGCCTTTGTTTTTGACCTTGTTAGACAAAGTGGACCAAATTCGAGGTGTTGCCAAGGGGCGCCGTTGGTTTGGGTTGCAATGGATATTTGGATATACACTAGCATTAGTTTGGACATCGGGTGCTTTGCTTCTTGAACCTCTTCCTCATATCACTGGGTGGGGGAGTGCTTTTTGGCTTTCATTGACATTGATTCTTCCATTGGCGATCGCCGGCTTGTTTGGCACATTATTGCCGATGGCTGGCTTAGATTCACGGCCACGCCCAGAAGCGTGGGGCTTTTTCTTGATGATGACAATCTCATTACCTCTGTTAACAATTCGCGAACCATTGACTGCAATACTCGTCCCTGGTCTATTCATTGCGATGACTAGTGCCCTTCTACTCGCCACTCATTTTGAGAAGCGTCCTAACTTATTGATGCAGCATCGCATGATTGAATCAATACCAATTTTTATTGCTACAATTGTAGGTGTTTGGGGCTATCGCCTCATCTTTCAAGGGGATGTTTTGGGCATTCCTTTGGCAATTGCATGCACGATAGTTATTCCAGTATTCTGCATTTTTTCAATGAAAGGAGCTAAGTCTGTATCAGCAGAAAATGAAAATGCCAATAATAGTGAAATCGGTGTTGAGAATTAACCTATCAAAACAGCATTTTCATACTACTTTTCACATGCAACAGTTATAGCACCGACAGTGCGCCTGCATCTTAGTTGACTGCTTTTGGCAGACGACTAGATGGGATGCGATATGACAGATGAGAGCGAGCCCGCTGTAAAGCGGCAGAAAAGAATTAGTCCACTAGCGAAAGCCAATCGCGAGGCGTTCAAAGCGGCGCGTATGAGAGCGGAGAAAACGACTACTAATCTTGAAGCAACTAAAGAACTTAGAACAAGATTTCAGGAAATTCACGAACGTGCTGTAGAAAGTCAAGTTGAGCAAGGACCTCTAGTTCCTGTCGAAGCACAAATGGAAGTAGAGGAAGAGGGTTGGGTCTACCAGTCCGTTGATGAGGAGACACTAAGAGAATTGAGTCACCGCGTTGTTCTTCACACCAGTGCTGGTAAGCGCAAGGTGCTCTTTGAAACTCAAAATCTCAACGAGGCTATGGATTGTGCAGCACGAATTGTTGAGTTCAGTGATGGCTGTGTATTGGTCGAAACCATTGACCCTTGAGGAAAATATTGGATTCGTCGCGTTCAAATAGGCGAGGCAGGTCGGGCGTTTTACATGGCAGTCAAGAAGGACAAGAAGTCGAAGGGGCCAAACATTCAGCAAGCTGCTGGTTTGATTCGCTACTTTGACGAGGAGTCAGAGGATGCTTGGCAGATATCAAAAGGTATGATTTACACCGTTTGTATTGTTTTTTCAGTTGGCATCTATCTAGCCAACCAACCAACACAGTGGGATAACACCTGGATGTGGATGTGGGACAACCTCTTTGGATAAGTAAGGTCATCCTTCGTTTTTCGAATCTCAGAATTATTCTGATTCGGTTAGGTCAACAAATGGGATGTCGTCTTCGGGTTCATCATCAATACCGCTGAGCAAGTCATCTGCAGAAACATCACCAGTTTTTGTTGCTATTTCATCAGGAGTGATTCTACTCACTTCTTCAGGTAATTCATCATGAATCATTATTTGTTCTTCTAATACACCATCATCAACATCTAATGAATCTTCCAATAGTAGGTCATCCGCTTCTTGAAATACAGTACGTGTAACTTCTGTTGTTGGGTCTGCCTCAATCAATGCTGCTTCCGCTCGAGCAAGCGCTCTTTCTAATCCAGCAGCATTATTGTCATGCAATGCACTCTTAGCGACAATTAACTGGTTGTTTGCATCAGTCAAAGCCTTCTCCGCCTCTTCCCGTTGCCAATTATGGTAATCTCCACTTTCAAACTCATCTAATTTTTTTGTCAACTCGTTAGCTCTATTTGTGTATTTGTGAATTTCTTCATCCATTTCTTCACGTGCATGTTTGACAAGACCTTCCCATGCATCTTTATGGTCCATACTGCTACCTTTTGTAGCTCTTTTCCAAAACATCCCAAAGGTAGGCTCCCATGGATTTCTTCCTAGTGTAGCAACCAAATCAAAGATTAGGCGTGCTCTTCTATCAAGTGGCCCTTCAATAACAAGTTCGTTTAGGAAACAGGAGTCAAAAAGTCCGAATCCCCAATATGAACGGCTAATAATTTCAATTCTAAGAGTTGAATCTTTGATAACCATCTTCCAAGTTTGTTGATCAAAACCTGGTGGTTGGGTAAGAATGGGTGGTTCATGTGCCCCAAAACAACGCAAAAGAGTATCACAGACATCTCCAAGATAGATTTTTGTTTTACCTTCTGGCCAGTTTAGATGACGAAGTCTATTTTCGCCATCAACTTTCATTTCTGGTTTTCCGCTTTTTACTTGGCACCAAAGGTGACTGCGTGTAGCATCAATTCCGATAACCGATTTCAGTTCCATCGCCGCCCCTCCGTTAGGTGGTGTGAGTGGTAGTGGCATCATTGTTGCTTCGCTTTGATGGAACCATGCTTTGGTAGTAAGAGGATGAATTGAGCATTTATCGCAGTGGTTTCTATCGTAAGACTGAATAAAAGACCCACTTGTAGCCTTGACATGGCGAAGAAGTCGGGACCGGCTAAAAAGAAGTCTGCTGCTGCAAAGAAAGCAGCAGCGACCCGTAAGAAGAATGCTGCTGCAAAGGCAAAGGCAGAAGCAGAAGCAGCAGCAGCCAAGAAAAAGGCCGCTACTGCAAAGAAAGCAGCAGCGACCCGCAAAAAGAATGCCGCTGCTAAGGCAAAGGCAGAAGCAGATAAGAAAAAAGCGGCAGCCGCAAAGAAAGCAGCAGCGACTCGTAAAAAGAACGCCGCTGCTAAGGCCAAAGCAGAGGCTGAAGCAGAGGCTGCAGCCAAGAAAAAGATTGCAGCTGCTAAAAGAGCGGCGACTCTTGCTGCTAAGAAAGAGGCCGCAGAAGCAACCGAGAAAAAAGCAAAACGCGCAGCATCTGCAAAGAAAGCAGCAGCAACACGTGTAGCCAAGAAGAAAGCGGCAGAAGCAGAAGCAGCAGCAGCAGAAGCAGCAACCGCCGCCGCCGCCGAGAAAGAAGCAAAGCGACGCCCTGGCCTTATTTTAGCAAGTGATCAAGCAGACATCAAGATTGCAGATAAGGTAAGAGGTAGAGTGAAAACTTCTACTGCAGCATCTCACATTGATTCACGTAGCAACGCCTCTAAAGTCATGAAGAAGGCAGTAAAATCGGGCAAAGGTAACAAGGATACTGCTGAAAGGCGGAAAAAGGCATTCCACAAGCGTTGGTTGGAAGGTGCAAATGCGAAGACTACTGAAGAATTCGCGTGGCAGAGAGAATTCTTGAATTAAGCAACATCTTCATTGACCCTTTTCGTTTAGTCATGGCTAGATGCCAAGGCGAAAGTATGGCCGCTTGCGCAAAGCAGTTGAACTTCCACCAAAGGACAATTGTTCTCGTTGCCGTTCAGGAAAGTTTTGTCCATTACCTAATCATATTGGCAATAATATTACACCGGTAAAAGAATGGAAAGGGCCAACCAAGATATCACGCCGCCCCGCTAAGAAGAACAAGTAACTTCCATTTTCAGTGCGATGAATAATTTCATCACTCAATGTCACCAAATAGGTCGGCTTCTTGTGCTCTACGATATACTTCTCTCAATGTCTGGTCGGTGATATCGAGATAGATTCGAGTTGAACTGATATCAGCATGGCCAAGAAGCCGTTGAATGCTAACAATGTCGGCCCCACGTTCTAACAATCCTGTTGCAAAATTGTGCCTAAGTGTATGTGGGGTCAGTCGCTTCTTTGGAATTCCTGCAGCACCTGCTAGAACATCCATCATTTTCTGTACATTGCGCTGTGTCAATCGATGGCTCCTACTGTTGACAAAAAGTGCATCTTCATCTTTTCCAACTTTGGATGAACGGAATCGCAACCATTTCTCTAAAACTTCTTTACTCTTTTTTGTGAATAACACTTTGCGATCTTTATCGCCTTTTCCAGACCAGACATTTGCAGACATATCTTGTAAGTCAATATCCACGCAGTTTAAGGAACACAATTCACTAACTCGTAGACCAGTCTCGAATAGAACTATTACCACGACTTCGGCTAGAGGATTCTCTGATTGTTTACAAGTTTTGAATAATTTAGCCAATTCTGTTTGGGTTAATGTTCGTGGTAATTTCTTACTTCTTTGTGGGCGGATTACCCAGTCTGGCACTGTGTGGCCCAGCCATTTTAGAAGATGTGAAACCGCAGCCAATCTAGCGTTAATGGTTGAAGGTGATAGGTGTGAAATTCCTTGAAGCCATTGGTCAAGACGGCCATTGTTAGGGTCAATGATGCTAACGCCATCTAACATTGAAATTTCTTGAACTTCAATATCAGTCACTTCATCTTCTCCAGACATTTGTGTTTGTAGAAGTTGGCGAGCAGCAATAAAGTATGAGCGCGAAGTATGCTTGCTCTTCTTTTCAGCGCGAAGTTGTTGTTCATAGCAAGAGAGTAGTGAGAGGTCTTTGAGTCTAGAAAGACGAGTAGGGAGAGTAAAGCCATGGCCCACGACATCATCGCTGAAACGTTCCAAGTATTGGCGCTCTCCAGCATCAGCCCATGGTTGCCCATTTTTCTCTTTTCTATGTGACATTCTAGCCTCTCTTCGTCGTTAGTGCCACCAAGGTGACACCCATTCCCATCCCCTTACAGGGAAGAGAGGTTGATGCAGTCGCGGTAATCAATGCTTCGCGGGGTGAGGGGTATTATCCGCCCAATGTTGTTTGAATACAAAAAAGCCGTTAGTAGTATTCGCCATCAAATTCTATTGTAGCTCCACTAACTTCGTTTTCTTTGATTGCGTGGGAAACCCATTCTGAAAGTTGATGGTGTATTTTTTCAATTTCACCATAGCAGATGATTTCATCCCCACGCCTTAATGTGAAAGTTCTGCGAGGTTTCCAGATATGCATACCTTCTCGAGCAATGGCAAAGACAAATTGTTCATTCACCGCGGTAAAAATATCACCAATCTGTTTACCGTTAAGGATAGGGTGTCTGCTAACATTAACGCTGACAACGCCATGCCCAGGTCGCGAGCGTAGCAATTGGTCAAGGCCAATATTGCTGAATCCTTGATGAGTAATACAGTGGTCAATAATAGCACCAGCTACATTGATGCCGGTTGCAGTTTCAATGCCTTCCAAACCTGGCGACGAGTTGACTTCCAATACCAGCGGTCCGCGGTCACTTTCTAGCAAATCGACCCCAGCAATATCGAGACCTAACAAGCGTGCAGCTCTTCGAGCAACATCAGCATATTCTTCAGATATTTCCACATTTTCAACGGTTCCATTTAGATGGAAGTTAGAGCGGAATTCACGTCCACGTGCTTTTCTTCGCATGGCAGCAACGACTTGTCCACCAATTACCAAAACACGAATATCTCGCCCATGGCTTTCTTCAATATATTCTTGGACTAGCACATGGTGCCCTTCTGAGAGAAGTTTGTAAGTTAATTCTCTTGCACGTTCTTCAGATTGAGCAAGGTATACACCACTTCCTTGAGTACCTTCAGTGACCTTGATGACAATCGGCATTCCACCAATACGGTTTAGCGCTCCTTCCACATCTTGCCAAGTTCTTACATGACAGGTGGTTGGTACAGGGATGCGGTTTTTTGTTAGCAACTGTGTTGCATGAAGTTTGTCGCGGCTGTGACTAATTCCATCGCTGCTGTTTGCCACATATACACCCAACCTCTCAAACTGTCTAATGAGAGCAACTCCGTGATGAGTAATTGAATATCCTATTCTTGGGATTACAGTATCAACATCTACCGGCCAGCCAGCGTTTAGGATTCGTGGCTCATCATTTCCTACAGTGATGCTAAGTCTCATTGGATCAAGAACTTCAACGTAACAATTTCGCTTTTCTGCTTCTTCGACTAGACGGCGGGTGCTGTATAGCCTAGGGCCACGAGAAAGAATGGCGAGCCGAACCGTCATGTTGCGAGCGGGCCCGCTGACAGTTTTTGAGACTAATGGATTTCATTTTGAGGAGGAAATAGGCTATTAATGCCGTTTTTCATGATAATTTAATGATTATTTGAGAAATGCGTGGCGACGGCGCTTTCATAATCCGTAAGGCACTGCCGCTTCTATGCAAGCAGGTCCTTCAGGCCCGCCAAGCGCAGGTCCATCGGGTCCGCCAAGCGCAGGCCCCTCAGGCCCGCCTAGTGCAGGGCCGGCTGGTTCACCGCCTCCAACCAAAGTTAGAGGACCTCCACGCTCTGTTGGTGGGCCACCAAAAAGCAAGGATATGGATGAAGGTGCTTTTGATCGGCTATCTGAGGAGAATATAGTACGTCAACGAGAAATTGACCGGCGTGAAAAAGCTATAAAATTAAAGAAAATCAAAAACAGCAAACGCAACAATGTCGTTCTTCTTCTCTTATTTGTTGTTGTTTTTGGCGGCCTTGCTCTTTGGCCATTTTCTCAAGGGGATGTGTCAAAAAACCCACATGAGTTTAGCCAAGAAGTGGACATCATCAATCGTAATAATCCAGACCATGCGATGGCTTGGGAGCAAAACGATATAGATTTGATGAGTACAAAAGTATGGGATGGAGGCGATGATTTTTCTGGTTCATTCCAACATGATTTGATATTGCCAGGAATACCTGTAGATATCAATGGAATCACGACAGTTCCTGTTGAAATTAGATTGGTAAGTTATCGAACAGACGGCTCTTCAAGTGGATTTAGGGTGGGATTATTCCCAAATACTTGTGATGCCATGGTTGGCCAAAGTATTCCTTCACTTGATGAAAGGTATCGTTACAGCACAATTACACCGATGTTAATTGGTACCGAAGTTTCACTTTCATTTGAAGTCCCAGCAGGTAGATACTGCCTAGTCTTTGAGTATAATGAATCGCCAGTTGAACAAGGTTTCCGAGCTACTATTGATGCTGAGGTAACCCCTCATTGGAATCAACCATTGTTTGCTCCATTATCAGGGTTAATGTTTCTATTAGCCATTTTTGCTGGTATTGGTGCACATAAATCGGCTCAAGCGTGGAAGAGAGTAGCACAACCGGAGAGTCCGAACAAACAAACTACCGAAGAAGAAGTTCTTGAGCAGGCCGAAGAAGAGCGAGGAACAATGTCTGAAGTGGGTGATGAAACTACTGAACCAGAAGTTGCTACACCTGATGCTGAGTCTCCAACCATGGACGTCTCTACCGTCGAGGAAGGTGTTGAGCCTCAGACTGCAGAACCAGTTGTTGAGCCAGCAGCAACCGTTGACGAACAACCTTCTAGCGAGCCGGTTGCTGCACAACCAACCTATACTGATGATGAATTGCGAGCCTTAGGTTGGACAGACCAGCAAATTGAATGGCATCGCCAAGCAGAAGCGATGGAATAGAATTAGGTATTTCTCAACCTTTCCAAGGTTGAACAACCGTTTGTAATCCAATTCCTCACAGTGCAAATGGGCGAAGGGGTTGAAAGCCTCAAGGGACCCCATCACTCTTGGGTAACACTATGGTCGCTGAATCATCTCCGACCGCGGCAGAACTTGAAAAGATGAAAGTCTCTGATTTGAAAGAGTTATGCAAGGAGCATAATTGTAAGGTTTCAGGCCGCAAACAGGAACTCATAGACCGTCTTTTGGAAGCGTTTGCATCAGATGATGATATTCTGTTGTTGGAAGACGACGAAGAATTATTTGTTGGAGAACCAATAGATGATGCAGAAGTTATTGAAGATAGTAAAGAAGAAGTCTTCGAGGCTGAAGTTTTTGAAGCAATAATTGAAGACGACCTTGATGATGAATTGTATATTGATGAATCTGAAGAAGAAGTCTTCGAGGCTGAAGTCTTCGAGGCTGAATTGTTTGAAGATGAACCAGAAATCGTAACTACTCCTAGAGTTGCCACATCATCACGATTACAAGGAGAATCACTGATATCATCAATTACGAAGCCAACAACTCTTGCTACAATTGTGATAATGTTAATCATTGCAGGAGGTGGATATTGGTATTGGACAAGCCATCTTGACCCATTCGTTGCAGACCCAATAGAATATGGTGACAGCATGAATTTCTCCATATCAACCGGTTCATTTGATGTTGAAGGTGAAGAGATGATCCGTGAAATTGATAATCAACTCAATGGTGCGTTATCAAAAGTTTGTGAAGAGTTTCATGTTGATTTTAGTGGCACTGGTGACATTAATATCGCTAGTGGCGATAGTTCAGAATTGCTCAATCCATCGGATTCAAATCTTGTTGGTGTTGTTCAGGCAAGAGATGCTTATGGTTTGACATTCCTTGCTGTTGAGCAGCAATTAACTCATGATTTATCAGCATCCATATCGTCAAAAACATTCCTTGGCGACCCATCAGAAAATCTCTGTAGTGTGCAGGCGACGGTTGATGGATATTCATTATCTCAATCATCCACTTCATGGACAGAGTTGACAAGTAAGGCATTATTGAGCACCCATACAAGTGTGACATTGAACAACCAAGGGGAAGAAACCAAAGTTGAGGCACTTTCATTTGGGGTGCCTGACGATTCACTTTCTAATCTAGTACCAGACCTAT
This sequence comes from Methanobacteriota archaeon, assembly GCA_018650285.1. Taxonomy (GTDB): domain Archaea; phylum Thermoplasmatota; class Poseidoniia; order Poseidoniales; family Thalassarchaeaceae; genus MGIIb-Q1. The sequence continues at coordinate 153,750 of JABIGF010000002.1, read as the reverse complement.
TACTACCCCTTAAACCGGTTGAGTTAACTCCTATTTTTGGTAATTCACTTCTCGAAGAAGGGCAGACTGGTACGAGTGGGAAATGGCGTTGGGAAGTAGGGTCAACAATATCTGTTGGTAGTGAAATGGGGCTTCAAATCAATATGGCACATACTGAAGTAGAGAGTTGCATTGGTCGTGCAAACATGGTTCTTCATGTAGTTCCATCTTCACCGTGGGCCGTTCATCAGCAAGTTGACATACATCTTGAAAAGAGTAAATATGATTCATCTGAATGTGGTGACTTTACAGAATATTTACTCGACCAAACAATTCCTGATGGCTCAATTAGTTTGCAATATACACTTGTTCGTACAAGTGGTTCCACAGGTACTGGAATGATTGATTGGACTGCAGCCTATGGTAATCGACCAGGTTCAAATTCTGGGGCTCTTTCTCCTAGTGAAAACTGGGGTAATAGCGGAACCCATATGCCTGATAACAGCGAGACACGCTCTTGGCCATTGGAAGATGCAGTCGCTTGTATAATCAATTCAACACTTGAAGCAGAAGAAGCGTCTTCTGCACTTCTCAGTGGTGGTTATGTATTCAAAGCAGTAGATGACCGCAGTCATGGTCAAACAGAATGGAATGTCAGTTGGGTTGATGACAACGATGCTGGGTGGGTCGTTGTAGAAGAGCGAACAGAAAACTGTTCAATTCTTTCAAAAGATTCACTTTCCGAAGAAGATAAGCCAGCCCATCGTCGAGAAAGCATTCCAACAACGGCATCAATGAAAGAGATTGAAGAGAGGCTAATTGATCCAAACCGTTATCCTTCTCTAGCTCCTGATGTTTCTTCAAGTGGGGCAATTCATTCTGATGCTTCACTCGGCTATTTGTTGACTGTTCCGCCAGAAGCAAATGATTTGTTTGATTTGCTTGATGGCTACAAAGAAGGGACAGTTGTTGTGTTTGGGCAGAGAGAATGGAGCGATGCTGGAATGGACCATGAACTCTCATATGCAATAGATGGCGAAACAGGTAGAATGGCAGGTTGGGTCAAGATATCCACCAGTTCGTGACCCTCAGATACCCTTCGGCAAGCATTAGAAGGTGCGAAATTGCCATTCACCACCCTTTTTTTGTGCGTCACCCTCAAGAGGGTTTGAGCAGCCGCTGAAGTCCGGTGTTGCGATGACAAACGGCGAAGATATCATTCCAGAGGCGACTCCAGCCCCTATGGTAATCGATGTTGAATTCGTTGAAGAAGAGGTGCGCACACCCGAACGAAGAGAGATTGGCCAAGCACAAATACGTGAGCCACTCAATCTCCCTAAAGCAGATCCAACCCCTGATGGCAGGGCAAGAGTTGTGACAGTCATCAATCAAAAAGGCGGTGTTGCAAAGACAACTACAGTCATCAATGTCGCCGCACATCTAGCAATTCAAGGCGTCAAAGTTCTGGTTGTTGATTGTGATTCACAGGGCAACTGTGCAACTGGATTTGGTATTGACAAATCAAGGGTAAGGTATGGAACCCGCACTTTGATGGTTACACCAGAAGATGCAATTCGTTCTCGCCATGCAACAGGTGTTGAAAATCTCCATCTGATTGTAGCCGACCGGCAACTCGTAGGCATAGAAGAAGAACTAATCTCTCAACTTGGTAGAGAGAGAAGGTTGGCTGAAGGTTTGGAAGTTCTACTTCCGCACTATGATTTGATTCTCCTTGATACCCCACCGTCACTTGGTCTTGTTAGCATCAACGCGTTAGTTGCATCAGATGCTGTGGTCATTCCAGTGCAAACAGAATATTTTGCGTTAGAAGGATTGGCTCTTCTAGCGTCTACAATTCGAGAAATTCGTCATCGTCTAAATCCGAAACTTGGTGTAGATGCTGTTTTGTTGACGATGCACGCTCCAACTTTGCTTAATGGCCAGGTGGCAGCACAAGTGAGAGAGACGTTCCCAGATTTGGTGCTTGACCCACCAATTAGGAGAAACATTCGGCTTGCTGAAGCTCCTAGCCACGGAACACCCATACACATCCACGCTCCCAAAAGTGCAGGTGGCCAAGATTATCTTAACTTGTCAAATGCATTGATGAAAGTTTGGGGCTTTGGTGGAAAAGATGAGTGAAACGCCAGAAAAAGGTGATTCCAAGAAGGGCTTGGGCCGTGGATTAGGAGATTTACTCGCCCAACACGATACTGATTTACCATTCCTTGGTGCCTATGGCGCTGCTTCTGGTGACCATGTAGACGGAATCCCTGCATCAGCAGGCGAAGATGATTCCAAGCAGTTGTTAGCGGCAATTAGTCGCCATTTGAAATCAATTGTAGGCTCAACCCTTGAGGGTGAAGATGATTCAGTTGAGATCCCTGGATTTTTGATTGCCACCATCTCCGCAGATGGTGGTGTTCAAATTGATATGACTGGGGACAATCTTCCACTTGTTCTTTCTGACTTGTCAGCACCTGGCCTAGTGCCAATTGAATTGGCAGATGACCGTTCAATTGCTAAAGTTAGAATTGTACAATGGGGGCTTGAGTCACGGCGATTACTTGACCGGCATTGTGAATTCATCAAGACACTTTGATAGAATTTATTCGAAAAATTCTGTAATATCATCTAGTGTCTTGCGCTGAATATCAGGGGCTTCAGCCCCATCAGCAGGATAACCAACAGGCATCAATAGCATTGCTTTCTCATGTTCACTTCGTCCTAATATTTCACCGAGAAAACCCATAGGTGAAGGTGTGTGAGTGAGTGTCACTAAACCCATATTGTGGATTGCAGAAATGAACATTCCAGCGGCTATACCGCACGATTCTTGAGAGTAGTAAGTGGGAGACCATTCGCCATTATCCCTCTTTCTTTGGGTGTGGCGGAAAAGAACCACTAGCCATGGCGCATCGGTGATGTGTTCCTTCACATAATCTGTACCCAAGGGTGCCAAGACCTCTTCCCATTCGTCTGGGATTCGCTCTTCGTAGAATTTCTTCTCTTCAACTTCGGCAGCCTCACGGATTTTTGCTTTCAAGTTAGGATTTGAGATTGCCACAAAAGTCCACGGTTGCAAGTGTGCACCGGATGGTGCGGTGCCCCCAGTCATGATTGCATTTTCAATTAGTGAGCGAGAAACCGAGCGAGTAGAGAATTGTCTAGTTGTGCGACGGCTAGCCATTAATTCAAGAAATTCTGTTGACTGTGATTCCATGTCACTTTCTGAAATTTCGTGGAATACAAGCGGCACAAAACCCTCTTTGTGCTCGCCCATGATGTAGCCGAAGCGCTCATCAGACATCAACGGTTCTAATCTTCGCTACCACAGTTTGAACAAGCAAGTGAGCCCATTGGGTCCCATGCAGGCAGAACAACCGGCTTGGTTTCAAGCGCCTTCAGCATCACATCAGTGAGGTACGATTTAGGCGCTGCAATCTCAAACATGTATTGGTCAAACCACGAGTCATTCATTGTGTAATACCCATCTTCGCCAGAATTCTTTGCTCCCCATGAATTCTCAACTCGCCACTTGCGAACACCATTTTCATCAGCATCAACGCCAGTGAACAGCATTGCGTGAGTCATCAGTGAATGATGGTAGTCTAACCTATCCTTCTTGTCTAGCCCGAACTTAACGCCATACATTTCTTCGAACTCAAACAGTTTTGCATCCCAAAGCCCCAGTGTGCGGTGCATATGTTTGCCGACATCACACCCCATCCAAACAGTGGTGCCATCCTCCAATAATTTTCTAGTTACAGTTTTCATTTCTTCAATTGAAATATTCAGGTACTCAACAGGCGGTCCACCGACCACATTTTGTAGGAAATCTACGGTGTATGTCTGCATCAAATCATTTCTTGGATCATTCACCAAACAAACGTAATCATTGTAATCAATTGTCACAAATTCCTCTAAGAATTGGTGTGGCGTCATTGTACCTCTTGTATGGTGCTCGTTGTCTTTATCTCTCCACGACCACTCAAACTCTGTCGGAGGAGTTCCAAGATGAATGCAAAGCAATCTCCAAACATCTTCCATTCGATTCTTTTTGTGCGCTCTAGCATCGGCCTTTGAGCCCCCATCATCAATGATGCCACGAATTTCACTTGCAATTGAGCGCACAAGCAGGCGCAAGTTAGCGTTCATCCAGCGAGTTGAGGAAGAAGACTGTGATTCAGGGTAAGCCGATTTTGGTACCATTCCATGCTTGTTGATGACATTGATTGCCATGTTCCATTGGCCACCATCCTCACTTGGATTATCTAGAATAAATCCAATCGTTCGGTCATCTAAGTCGCGGTCTGAGGTAGTAATCATCGCTTCCAAATTGTGATTAGCCCGCTCGAATTTGTCCCAAAAATGCACATATGCTTGTGAAAACTCAAAATCTTTGATGTTCATTTTTTCCATAGCGCCAGGTCGCATGAGGTTCAATACAGCAAATAACCAACAACGCCCGCTAGCTTTCTGGTTGGTTACTTTCCATTCATCAATCTTGGTAGAGAAGGTGAAATCTGTTGTTGCAACAACCTCGCGAGAAAGTGCAATTTCCTGAACTGTAGTTCGGGTCACAGCATTCTGAACGATTCTCGCTTCATTGTCTGCAGAGAACTCTTTTCGTAATCTATTTATTTCTTTTATTGTCATTTCACCGGCCATTCAAATAACCCCGCTGACCTTGCGGTATCTCGGTAGGGTCTAAGTGATTACTACTATGAAAAATATTCAATTGAACCGAATAGGTCAATTATTCAGTCTACGTACTGCGATAGCCATCATGCCAAGAACGCTGATAGTTGCTAACATTGTGAATCCTGGCAAACCACTACTATCATCACAAGCATCTCCCCCAGATGTATCTCCAGCAACCCAGCAATCTGACCAAACCTTTCCACCCCAACCTGATTCAGGGTAAACAGATGAATTACCATCTGTATATTCAAGTGTGATGCGATAATTAACATACGAGTGGTCTTCAACAGGAGTCATACTTGTCGTCCATGTAGTGCCGCCATCTGATGAGGTCAAATCTTCAGGAACAGGAGCAAGGCATACTCCACTATTGAGACAGACTTGCCATGTCCACGAAACATTGGTTCCATTGTTTGCAGCATCTTGGTCAAGTGTTACTGTGATATCAAAGTCTACACCGTCGCTTGATGCACCCGGGGTACTGATTTCTGAAATGGATGTACCTTCAATGTCCAAATCTTTGTTGACACCGCCTTCGCTTGCCATAGCCACAGGTATCAGAAGTAATGCGCATAGAGTCAGTGCCAAACCTCTCTTCATAGTTATACGGGGGGCGACTTCCTTCATCAAACCTCATGTTATCGGTTCAACAAATTCACAGTTCTAGTTCCCACAATTCATCTCCAACATGATGAATAGATTTGACAGCTTTACCAGAGGTTGCTGCAACCATGTCAGTTGCATTCATTGTTGCCCAGCCAATAGCCAACGGCTTACCGTGTTCTTGGTCACGAATCCAGATTAAGTCACCTTCTTCTATTGATTCACAAGCAGAATGAATACCTGCTGCCATGCAGTCTGCACCATTCAGCAAGAACGGAATTGCACCATGGTCAACTTCGCACCATTTTCTTTCTGGAGACCAAGCCAAACATCCACGAAGTGTGGGAAATGCGATTCTATCTCCCTCCTCATCTGGTAAAACTTCCATCGCCAATGGTGATTTGTCAACAATCAATAGTGACCACGGCCCATACTCGGCCTGTTCAAGAAATGTAGAAGATAAATCGACCTCAAGAGCCAAAGGTTCAGTCAAGCGTCCAATCAAACCACGGATTTTCTTGTGCCGCACAGGCTTGCGTTGCTTCAACTTCCAATCCTTTGCCACATCTATTGGGGTTAGCGCCCTACGCTTCAACCCTCGGCTTGTTTAATGGGTCAACATTGAGAACCACCACCCTTTGCCCAAAACCATGAATGGTGCGTGGGGAGTTCGAAGAAACTACCAAGCACATGCAGAAGAGATGGGGGGAGTGGCACCCTCAACTCCCAAGTTTTTCTTCATGCCATCTTCAGCAGTAGTTGAGGCAGATGATGATGGAATTGTTGCAATTGCTTTAGGAAACCAAGAAAACCAAATAGAGCATGAAGTTGAGTTGGTTGTGCAACTTGGCAAGGATCTAGAACCACTATTGATGGCTGTTGGATGTGACACTACTGACCGCACAGCACAAGCAGTAGCGAAATCAAAGGGGACTTCATGGCTTCAAGCCAAAGGATTCCCTGGAGCTGCTGTTGTCGGCACTTGGGTTGCTTACAAGTCAGAGAATTACGATATCGGCCTGTCTGTTAATGGAGAGGTTAAACAACTCTCAAACACATCACTAATGGTTCACTCAGTTGATGCATTGATTTCAGCACTCAGCAAAATAGAAGACCTTTCAGAAGGTGATTTGATTTTTACTGGTACACCAGCGGGTGTTGGGCCGTTATCTGCAGGTGACAAAGTTTCAGCGTGGTTGAAAGATGAGTCAAATAATATCCTCAGTCGTTTTGATGGAATTTGCTAATAGTTCAAGGCGGAACTGATTCGTGCAAATTCAGTGTTTGTCGCGCTCTTTCCACATCATCAACGCTAAACACGAGTTCGGTATCTCCTCGGAACTTTGAAAGAATGTAAATTGAGTTAATATTGACTCCAGCATCTGCTAAGCGCCGCGAGAATTGAGCAAGAACACCAGGTTGGTCAGGCATCACCATTGTGAGTAATTCATTCACGGAATATTGTACTCCAAGTTTGTCAAGAACGGCTTTAGTTTGTGGGACTTGTTTGGTTACTAGTGCAACGTTTGGGGCGACTTTTCCGATAGCACAAATAGTTTCAATATTGACATTTGCGCTAGCTAATGCTTCTGTTACCATGGCCAATGAGCCGGGTGCATCAGGTAATTCCATACTGATTTCCATCATAGTTTTCTGCCTCAAACAGGACGGCTTAATCCGCGTATATAACCCCCAACGGCCAAACGAATGGTTATCGTGGCTTTCAAATAAGGGAAGTAGGTCGGCCGCATCCCTGAGGGATGATAATGGCACACTGGCACGGTATCTCAAGACGCAAGCCAACCGGCGGTCGCTTGAAGCGACCAAACCGCTACCGCGGTAAGCGCCGAACCGAAATCGCATCGGAGAAACAGTTCGCAACAATCGGCGAACCAGTTCGTAAAGTGTACCGAAAGCGCTCATGCCATCAGACAGTTCGTATTCTTTCTGAAGATATTGTCAATGTAAATGACCCAAAAAAGGGCGTTACTAAGCAAGCAAAGATGATTACTGTAGTAGAAAGCCCTGCTGATGTTAACTATGTTCGAAGAAACATTTTGACAAAGGGTGCAGTCGTTGAGACAGATGCTGGAAAAGTACGCTTAACATCACGTCCAGGTAAAGATGGTGTGATTAACGGCGTCCTTATTGACGAGTGATTTTCCCGTAGCCCTTGATAGGGAGCGGTGTCCCCGACAGTTGGAGGGAGAGGTATGGCTGACCACAATCCAGACCGAATTGTGCTTTGGCCTGGCTATTTCAACATCAAATTATCACGCAAGCAAGGCAGGCGTGTTTCAAAGGATTCTGCAGTTTCAGACCCCACACTCGATACATTAGCTCTTGCAGCAAGAAATGTTGGTCTTACCAAGATGAAGCGAGAGGCAGATACTCCTCACCCAAAACGTGCTTCTCAAAAGGAGGGTCGACTTTGGCTTTCAAAGAAAGACCTTACAGCAACATTAGGAACAACATCCAAAGAAGAAACGATGCAGGTAATTGCTAAGAAGTGGCGGGCAAAGCAACGTGAAATGAAAGAACAAGAAGTTGCTGCAAAAAAAGCTGGTCCAAAGACTGGTGATAAACAGGCACGTTCACAACGCAAGCAGGTTAAGGCAAAAGGCCCTAAGCGTCAAAAGAAGAAGAAATGGCGACTTTGATATCCTCAGTTGGTTATTTATTCAGCAGAGATTTCTGCAACAGGCACCGCTCTAATCCAACCAAACTCATCTGATTCAACTTGTGTTTGAATTCCAGTCAGAGCATCATATAATTCACGAGTAATTGCTCCCACCTGATTGTTGCAGTAGGTGGTACAGACATCTCCCTGACAAATTGCTCCAATAGGAGAAATCACCGCTGCAGTTCCAGCACAGAAGCACTCATCTGCTTCTAGTACAAATTGAATATCCACTTTTTCTTCAACAACTTTGTATCCTTTGTGTATTGCTAATTCAATGATACTTGCTCGAGTAATTCCAGGAAGAATAGTGCCTGTGAGTTCAGGTGTGTAGATCACTCCATCTTTGACACAGAAGAAATTGGCCGCCCCCACCTCTTCGATGTATCTGTGTTCAACAGCATCAAGATAGATAATTTCAGCAAAGCCATCGCTTTTTGCATTCTTGCTCGGCATCATTCCGGGTGCATAATTGCCAATCGCTTTGACCGCTCCCGACCCACCAGGTGCAGCGCGGTGATACTCATCTGAAACCTTTAGCGCGATTGGATGCATTCCTCCTTTGAAGTAAGGGCCAACCGGGCAAACATAAATCATGAAAGTGTATTCTGGAGCAGGTGCAACACCAAGAATCGCCCCAGTCCCCCAAAGAACAGGTCGAATATAGAGCGCACCTTTCCCAGTTGGTGGGACCCAACGGGCATTTGCAGCCACCACTTGCTCAATGGCATCTAGAAACATCTCAACAGGAACCGGTGGCATTCCAAGCCTGCGAGCACCATCTGCTAGTCTTGCACCGTTTCGCTCAGGCCGAAAGAGAACAATGCCACCGTTGACGCTTCGTTGCGCCTTCATCCCTTCAAACAGCCCTTGGCCGTAATTGAGAACTCCAGCGGCTGGGGAAATTGTAATGTCGCCATAAGGCTCCATTTCTCCAGGTTGCCATGCATCACCTTGATTGCAAGTGGCTCGATACATTACATCTGTAGGTGTAAAACTAAAGGTCATTGAATCCCAGTCAATTAATCCTTCTTCGCTCATTTGGCTCACCTCAACAGGCCGGCGACGGCTCAGTTAACATGGAGGAGGAGGCATTGGTTATCAACCGTTACCCCGTATTGGCTGCAAGGGTTCTTTTGGGGCTCCCCTTCTAGGATGAAATTGTATGGTGCTTACGACGGTGGAGAGTTGCGTCGTCGAAGGACATTACAAGGGCCGAGATACCGAATCGGGCCCAGAAACAGTGATTGAACTATGGTGCCGTGACCGTCAAGGTCATTCTGTTCTTTTGTTAGTTACAGGTGTACGCCCATGGTTGGAGATATCTCTTCGAGGTAGGCCAAGTTCTCTAGAAAATATTGATTCACTTCTTGATTCAGTTCGCTCCCTAAAAGGCGTATCCAAGGTTTGTGATTCTGTTGACAAATGGTCGGCAATGGGTGTAAAGCCACACTGGCGAGTTGAAGTTGGTCAGCCGTGGGAGGTGCCAAAACTTAGAAAATCCTTAGAAACTGATTGGGCTCTAAGCAATGCTGACATTCCTTTCATCAACCGCTTTTTCATTGAATATGATTTGGGACCACATATCACAGCAGAATGTGAAGTGTTGTGGGCTAGTGATAAAGTTCCTAGTGATTTAGTGTCTGAATTGGAATCTAGTGGTGAAACTTGTTTTGGCGATGATGGCCGCGTTGAAGCGGCTGAAAAAATTCGTCAAATTGGTGGTTCAGGGCTTTATCCTGTTGACCTCATTGCTACTTGCCATTACTCGGCTATTTCAAAATGTGAACCATTTTCTGCCCCATTTGTCCTCTTTTCATTTGACCTTGAAACTTCAATTACTGAAGAGACTATACTTTGTGCAGCAGCAGTTGCTCAATATGGTGATGGAAGTAGAGAGATTCGTGAATTCAAAGGTGACGAAGAAGAAATTTTGTCTGGGTTAACTCGCTTCGTTCGAGAGAGTGATCCTGATATTATTACTGGCTACAATATTGATAATTTTGATTTACCGCGCCTGTTCGCTCGTACACGCACGCATGCGCGTAAAAGTGACGTTGCTGACAGCGCTGAATTATTTGGTTGGGGCAGAGTTCCAATCCTTGAATCCGAAAAAAAAGGATTAATTCCAGAGAAAGAACAGAATCGTCGAACTTGGCGAGTCAGAGGTCGTTGTGTTCTTGACGCATGGTGGCAGGCGCGACAAACACTTCGGCCAAAACGTGAGACTCTCAAGTATGTGTGTCAACTTCTTTGGCCAGATAATATTGAATTGCATAAGATGGATGTCGACGCTTCCAAAATGGACAAAGAATGGGCAAAAAGACCAGATGTAGTCATGAAATATTGTGTTCAAGACACAATCTTGCCGTTGGAGATTTTGGGTGAAATCTCGGCAGTAAAGCGCAAAGAGGCATTAGCCGCAGTAGCATCAACATCTCTTGGTGTCTCAATTTCAGGAACAACATCTCAATGGATAGATTCTCTTGTTATTCGTCTTGCAGATAGTGAGAATATCGCCGTTCCAAGAACTAATCGCGGGGGAGGCGGTGACCAAATTGCTGGTGGCTATGTTCACGAAGTGGAAGCAGGTGTATACCGATGGATAGCAGTTCTTGATTTCAAATCAATGTATCCTTCAATCATGATTTCAAACAATATTTGTTACACGACGAGAATTGATGAGAAAGCGCGCCCTGATGAAGTTCCTAAAACAGGTTTTCACGAATCGCCACTAGGCGCAAAATTCCTTCCAGCAGAAACCCGTCGTGGGTTAATCCCACGATTACTAGAAAATCTGATGCAATTGCGTGCTATTCACAAAGAGGCTGCCAAAGCGGCACACAAATCAGGTGACAAAGCGACTGAACATTTTCACGACCAAATGCAGTATGCTGTCAAAATTCTTATGAATTCATTTTACGGTGTTTTCGCCTCCAAATTTTACCGTTTCACCCACGAAGATTTGGGTTCATCAATTACTGCATGGGCTAGGTCCAACATCAAGAGTATCATTAAACAACTTGACGAAGAAGGTCACCATGTTGTTTACAGTGACACCGATAGCGTATTTGTTGAAGCACCGGTAAAGGATAGTGCACCAGTCAAAGAACCGAGCGATGATGAAGACCGAACGGAATGGGTTGAAGCTTCAGAATCTTTAGTTGTATTTGGTCATGAATTAGCAAAGCGATTTACGAAAGAAGGGGCGGAACTTGAATTTGAAACAGGACTCTCATCATTTTTCTCTCATGGCGCGAAAAAGCGTTATGTTGGCCAAGTAATATGGCCTGAAACTAAGTTACTCATACGTGGTTATGAAGTTCGCAGAACCGATTCATTCACACTTCTTACTGATGCGATGACTGAACTCTTTGAGATGATCCTTGATGGAGAATCTACTGCTGCTGTCAACATGTGCATCGCTCTGATAAAACGGGTGAGAAGCCGCGATGTCCGCCCACGTGACCTTGTGATTAGCAAATCGTGCAAAGGTAAGGCACAAAAAAATGGTACAATCGATTTCAATTCCGCCTATGTCCGTCCTGATAGTATGGTTCAGGTGCGGGTGGCAAAACAACGAATTGCTGCGGGTTTGAATTTCACACCTGGGATGAAAGTTGGTTGGCTAGTTACTGATTTCAGCCAAAGTCCAATGAAAGTGGTGGCTTGGTTAGAAGATGAAACAGGAGAAGTTCAAACGGAATACGACCCTGAATTTTATGTCAACCGTCTAGCAATAGCGCTTGGCAGAATAACAGAAGCATTTGGTTGGAGTGCTGATGACTTGAAACGTGGTAATCGTCAATCAACAATTTTCAGTTTCTAATTACCTCAGCGAGAAATTATTATTGAGCATGAAAATGCTTCATGAACTATCCCTAATAGCGAATGGTTCATTGCACATCACTGTGTGGTGAAAGACGATGAAGAGATACTCGGTGGCCTCGTTTGCTCTCATTTTCGTGCTTGTTGGGGCAACGATTTTGCCAGGTTGTTTGGAATCATTTGGTTCAAACTCAGCCCCAAATGCAACATTTAGTGTAACTACGGGCACATTAAAAGTAGGGATGCAAATCGAATTTGATGCATCTGCCTCATCAGATGCCGATGGTGACACTCTAACCTACTCTTGGAATTTTGGAGATACGAACACAGCTACCGAAGACAAACCATCTCATTCATACAGTTCACAGGGTGACTATGTTGTCACATTATCAGTTTCAGATGGAGAGTTTGAAACACAAGAGACACAGACGTTGAAAATATTCCCCGAAGATGCCTCTGAACCGATTCCTGAAATCGCAACATCAAAGGATGATGATTGTGATGATGAAGCAGCATCAGCATCAGGAACTTACATCCTTATTTGGATTTGTGACGATGCAATGGATGAAGGGGAAAGAGATTGGGACCCATCAACAACAGTAACTCTTGATGCATCAGAAAGTGAAGCAGGTAGTGTAGAATCTTGGTTAGTTTCATGGAAGTGGGATTTGAACATTAACATTGACAGTGACGGTGATGGTGACAAGGCCAATGATGAAGATGCTGATGGTGAAACATATTCATGGGACACCCCGCCTGGAGAATGGAAGGTAAAATTAACAGTCACAGATGACCAAGGAATGACTGCAACAGAAGAAACATGGGTGTATGTAAACGCTCGAGCGAAATGGAGTGACATCGAGATTGGCCGTAATAATACTGCAGACAATCCTCGAGAAGATTTCACTGTTCCATTTATTTACGATTTTGAGAATTCTCACAAATTAAATCAATTCAAGGCAAGAATTGTCTATCCTAAGAAAGACCCAGGGATGGGTTGTGGGCAAGCTTGTGAGCAAAACAACAGAATGGACATCTATTTATTCAACGATACCGATGAAGAGGTGCGCAATAGTAGCGCTAATTCTGATGAACAACAAACCGACTCAAATTGTAATTCTGACGATAATTACTGTTTGACTACGACTTCTAGCACTGGTGATTTCCGTAATTTCTTGGATGGAACTTGGACAGTTCAAGTATTCAACACTAAGCAGCATAATGCGGAAATTCTGGAAATCCAAATAATCCTCAAGTATAAATAGGTCATTTCGGGTCTCAGTTGCCCGTTTAAGGGATGGTTCAAAGAACTGTTAATTTGCGAGTGGTTCAAATAGGGGGGGTCTGTCGGCGGGTCACTCAAAGGAGTGTATATACCATGGGTTCACAATGGGAAGATAAGAGCAAGGATCCCCTGAACATCGTTTTCGTAGGTCACGTTGACCACGGAAAATCGACCACAGTAGGTCGTTTGATGCTAGACAGCGGGCACATCGAGCCTCACGTTATTGAGAAGTTCGAGAAGGAAGCAGCAGAGCGTGGAAAGGCGGGATTCGGTTTCGCTTACGTTATGGATGGATTGAAGGAAGAGCGCGAACGTGGTATCACCATTGACGTTGCACACAAAGAATTCTTCACACCTAACTATTACTTCACAGTCATTGATGCACCTGGTCACCGTGATTTCGTCAAGAACATGATTACCGGTACTAGCCAAGCAGATGCAGCAGTTCTGAATGTTGCAGCAAACGATGGTGTCAACGCACAGACCAAGGAACACGCTTTCCTAGCTAAGGTTCTTGGTGTCAAGGAACTTATTGTCAACGTTAACAAGATGGATATCTCTGGTGTATCATGGTCACAAGACAAGTACAACAGTGTAGTTGAAGAAGTTTCAAACCTACTACGCATGGCAGGTTTCAAGCCTGACGGCATACCTTTCATCCCATGCAGTGCTATTGAAGGAGACAATATTTACAACAAGAGTGCTAACACTCCATGGTACAGCGGACCTACTCTGTTCGAAGCAATCGATGCAGTACAGTTGCCACCAAAGCCAATCGACAAACCACTACGTTTGCCAATTCAAGACGTTTACAAGATTGGTGGAATTGGAACAGTTCCAGTCGGTAAGATTGAGACTGGTACCCTAAACGCTGGAAAGACAGTTCAGTTCAACCCTTCAGAGAAGAGTGCTGAAGTGAAGTCAATTGAGATGCACCACACTGTTGTCGAGAAGGCACAACCTGGTGACAACGTTGGATTCAACGTTCGTGGACTTTCAGCAACTGACATCCGCCGTGGTGACGTTGCAGGATACACTGACAACCCTCCAATGTACGTCCGCCACGACGAAACCTTCGTTGGTCAAATTCAGTTGATGGACATCCCTAAGGCAATTGGCGCAGGATACACTCCAGTGTTCCACGCTCACACTGCACAAGTGGCTGTTCGCTTCGCTGAACTACTTGAGAAGACTAGCAAGGGTCAGAAGACAGCAAACCCAGACTTCTTAGTAACTGGCGATGCATGTCTAGTACGATTCGCACCAACCAAGCCAATGGCAATCGAGGAAGCATCTGTATTCCCTGAATTGTCCCGCTTCGCTATTCGTGACATGGGTAAGACCGTGGCTGCTGGCGTTTGCATGAAGATTGAGAAGAAGTGATTACTGAATATTGGAGAACGCTGAGAGAATCTCACGGGTGAACTCCATGGCAAGTATCACAGCAATCAAAGTCACTGGGCTCAATCATGAGCATGTTGACAATTTATGCGATGGAATCAAGCAAATTTCAGAACAGACTGGAGTTGCAATGAGAGGTCCAATTCCTCTACCGACTCGTCGTTTAGTTGTTCCAACACGTAAGGCGCCTGATGGTGAAGGTTGCGAAACATGGGATCATTGGGAGATGCGAGTTCACAAGCGTCTGATTGAGTTAGAAATTAACTCAGCAAAAGATGAGGCTGTTCTTGCACGTGTGGTTCATGGTTTGGATATTCCAGATACAGTAACCATTGAGATTACTTTGCGAAATGTTAACTGATTTCTTTTCTTAAGATTCAGATTGTTGCATCAGTAGCTAGCCCTGCTGCAATCAAACCAGCAGCAAAGTCAGCATCGCAAAATTCAACATCGCCAGCCATCAATTCTAACTCATTGCCATTTGCATCAATAATTGGTGCAGGTAAATCTTGTAGCATTTTTATTCGAATCATTCCTGTTGAATCA
Source organism: Methanobacteriota archaeon (assembly GCA_018650285.1). Lineage (GTDB taxonomy): Archaea > Thermoplasmatota > Poseidoniia > Poseidoniales > Thalassarchaeaceae > MGIIb-Q1. The sequence goes on along the minus strand of JABIGF010000002.1, from coordinate 138,724 downwards.
TTCTCTTCAGTATTGTTGTCGTCAGCAACCTTCTCTTCTTCAACAGGCGCTTCCGTTTTTGTTTCTGTGCTAGAAGAAAAAATGTCAGGTTTGACCATCCCAGAGGTGGGATAAGCACTCATTCTAGCAATTCGCATCTCTTCATCCTCGTCAGGGTCGTTGTAAGGGATTGGTTCAACCTCTTTGACAATCACTTTTGGTGGCCCTTGCCCAGTAATCCCTCCTTCATCCTTAACAAATGAGTCGAGTTGAACAGTCCCTCTTTCAACAATTGGAGTTGTTTCAGCATCGCCAATCAAGCCCTGTTGCAAAACATTCCAGGATACATGATGTTTGTATTTGTCAATAAGTTCATTCAAGCCTTCGTAGAATGCTCTCTCCGAGGCATCATGACGTTGCCAATCAAGTGGAGATAATGCACTTTTTGAATCACCTAATGCATCACCATAAGGTGCAGTTGCGAGGTTATTTGTTGATGCATGCCTAACAAAAGCAGTCAGCCTGTGTTGGGTTAAATCAGCCACTGCTTTTCTGACATTACTTTGACGTCGGCTGAGATTTTGTGCTTTGACACTCCAGCCTTCGGATTTTCCTACTTCGGCTAATTCAATGTCAATGTTGGCAAGAAGGGTTGCAACTTGAGTCCAAAAGTCAGAGCGCGGCAACTCAATAGGGTGATTTCGTTTTGCTTGCTGTCGAACCAAACTGAATAATTGGTTCTCAATTGCTTGCAAATGGGCGGCACTCACCTGAGTAATTCTTGCCCCTTCCTCGCTCATTTCAGACCGCCCGATTCTTTCCTGTCAGAAGGCACCCTAAGAATGCTTCAGTCATATCTAATCAGTAATTCACCTACGGTGCCCATATTTGGAGAGAGTTCAAACGAAGTGAACATACCCAGAAATGTGCTGAGGCGGAGCCATGTTGAGGAATTCAGACGCAAAACTTGCTAGTTTGCTTGTTTTATTGCTCCTGTTCACACCTCTTGTGACATTGGTGTCAGCAAATCAATCAAGTTGGGCCGGCCCAGCCAAAGTAATCTTTCCAATAACAGGAGGGGATGTGACTCATACCGCTTTTTCATTACCAGATGGAGAAGAAGTGCTTGATGCATGGGTTGAGGTAAGCGAAGATGGGATGTTGGACCAGGGGACTGGTGTTGAATGGGTCGAAGACGCAAATGGTAAACTCAACTTTAGTTGGGGATTGTGGAATTCAACTACTGCAAATTTCTTTGATGGTGCATTGAGTCTTGATGCTAACCATTCTGTTGGCAGAATCAATGATTTTGAAACGTTGACTAGAACTCTGCAAAATTGGAATTATGGAGGCACACCCGGCATATGGGAAGTTAGTGACATGCTTGGAATCCCTGGGGCAATAAATGGTTCAGGGAGGGAATCAAGTGGCGGTCTAATCCCAATTGGTGGAGTGACTGGCCGTTATATTGTAGCAACTAGAGCAGACCAAGCTCTTCCAAATGGTGTCCACACTTGGATGGAATCTCCTGATTTTTATGTTCCTACAGTTATCAATGATTTTAATTTAACATTTTCACACTGGCAGCATATGTATACGCCAAGCGCAAGTAATGGTGATGCAGATGGCGCTTGGGTCGAGATTAGTCTTGATGGAGGTTCTAGTTGGCGATACATAACTCCTGAAGGTGGTTACAACAACAGAATCAATTCTGCTGCCCCTTCTCCAAACGGTAGCGGCGGTCCAAATTTTGAAGTTTGGGCATCACCAAATGCAACCGGGTGGCAATCAGCAATTTTCCCCCTTGATAATCAACCAGGAATTGCTAATGCAAGTTCAGTACGTTTCCGTTTTGTTGCTTGGACAGATATTAATTCCACAGTTCAGAGACCGGGATGGTTTGTTGATAATGTGAATTTGACTAATTCAGGTGATGATCTTGGCGCTTGGTTTCACGGTAATTTATCAAGTTACTATGCCGATGGTGCAGAATCATTTCTCCAATTTGAAGTTAATCTATCAAATGCTAGTGGTCCAATAATGCTTGATTATGCTGTAGATTTTGATATGGAAGGTGACATCTACGACAACTTCCGTTGGGAATGGAGTCTGTCCAGTTTTACTTGGAATGCATTTTCAGCCGACATGCCTGGGTTTGGTGTCCTGATTGGCGGACAGATGTATGTTGATGATTCACGAGGTTGGAAACATTTGTCACACCCACTTCCACAATCACTTGCAGGTAATTCGACCGTCTACTTTCGAGTATACTTAGAAACCGATAATTTCCCCGGTTCTGGTTTTGGCGGACTTTCTTTTGACCCACCTGAAGGTTTGTTCATTGATGATGTAAGGATATCATCAGGTACAACAGGAAACCAAAGTACACATCTAGCGCTTAATTTTACTAATATTAATGATGGAAATGCAACACATAACAACATCGGTATTGGTATTGATGAATGGCAGCATTTGAGTACACATGGAGTAAACGGAGCAACATACCAAGCCGATTCTTTTGAAAATTCACCTTTGCTTCCAGAGGGGTGGGGTATTGAGACAGAAAGAGGTGCAGGGTGGGAATTCCGCGCTCATAACTCTACATGGGTGGTGGGTCCAGATGCTCCAAGTTCTGGTTCATATTATGCCGGCATTGAATTTTCAGATTTATATCAGCCAAATACTTGGACACATTTGACATCTTCAGACTTGGCGATCCCAGCAGGCAGCCATGCCCGCATTTCATTTGACCAGTTTATTTGTGCAGAAACGGGTTGGGATGGAGGGGTTCTCTATGTCTCATCAGACGACGGTCGTACTTGGGTACCATATGGTCAAAATGAGCCAGACTTTTATGATACAAAACAGATGTTGAATGTGCAATCTGACATTTACAATTTATGGGCCATGGATGGTAGTAATTCCAAGCCAACATGTCATGGTTCAAGTAGTGCACAAGTGAACAAGTCGTGGGTCAATAAACAGGTTGATGTAAGTCAATTTGGTGGCCAAACAATACGTTTGCGTTTTTCATTTTTTACTGACCCACTTGTAGAATCTGATGGATGGTATCTTGATAATGTTGGACTTTATGTTGATTGGTTTGAAGAGCAGGGAAGTTGGACATCGGAACCAATCAATACCAATAGAAATGGTTTGGGCACAATTGATGTTGATGCAACAGTCCCTAACGGGACCTGGGTACGATGTACGTTGTTACATGAGGATGGCACAGTTGTATTAGGCATGGAAAATATTAGTTTTCCAGTGATTCCAACTGTAGGCATTTTTGGAGAAAAAGTAAGGATTAGATTAGATATTGGGACAAACGTACCCGAATTAACACCCAAGGTTCACGCCTTGTATGTCGGTGCAGTCAATATCTTTTCAGCTAGAGATACAACCAATGGATGGATCATTTCTCCATTATTAAATGTAAACAAAACATCTGGTAATTTGACAAATCCTGAGTTGACTACTCAGTCAATTACTGGGCCACTTATCTATGGGAATAATCCGTTGCAGATTTTTGAATTATCAGGTGTTGGTTCTGGAGTATTGATAACACTCCTTGACCAAAGAGGGTCACCTTTCAATAATGGTGCACTAGGCAATAAAACAGTTCAAAGAACAACCCCACTAACTGCCTACAGAGTATTGATAGATATACAACCGGGAGGATGGTTGAATTCATTCAAAATTTCTGGGCGTATTTTACAACCAGGTACAAATCTTTCAATCGATATTGGTAATGATGGTTCTGTTGAATGGCAATTCTTCGAAGGGAACGACGGGCGTGGTCAATTAGGTTGGCAAGATTCTCTCATGTCAACCAATAATCGTAGTGCAACAACAGATAGTCAGTGGAATAGTAGCAATTCCCCCTTCCTTCTCATTCCTGATGGTGCGATAGTAACTGGTGGCTTAGTGGGCGTTCAAACCCATCAACCGTCAGTAGTGGTTAATTTTTCAATAGGCGGCACCACACTGTTGAATCAACAAACAATTCAAAATGGATTAGGGACAATGGTTCCACTTAGTTCAACAGTAATTCAATCAATCAATAATCAAGTTGCTCTGCCTTGGCTCAACGATAATAGGGATTGGAAGCAAGTGCCAATTCAGTTAGATACTAATGGTCAAACAGATGTTCATATCTACGGTATCAATTATATTTTAACAGATAATTTGACAGGGTTAGGGCCGATAATAGCCGCTACAATGAATGCAACGGTGGCAGCAAATGGCATACGTGATATTCCTGTACGAATTTCAGCCGATGCTGGTGGTGTGAGATTATGGGGCGGTGTAACCCACTCGCCTTTAATTTTCAATGAAGTTGTAGCAGTTCCTGAAACATGGTTGCCCGATAGGCCAACAATCATTACCACAAAAACCACACATTTATTCTCACAAAGCGGTTTGAGTATTGCAAATTTGACAATAGAAGCATCTACTGGCGATCAAATATTATTCTCAGTAAGTGACCTTTCAGGTGCAGCAGTATTCAGTCAGGTTGGCGGCGGCGGACAAGTGATTATTGATACAGCCGCCTCATCTGTTACATCAATTGAAGATGGTTGGGAGATTGAATGGCATCTTCAAACCCAATGGGCTTGGGATGATACCAATTGGATAGATATTTCTGCCGATTCATGGGGAATTAATGGAGAGCATTTACCACCAAATGTTGTTCGTATTGGCATTTCTTCAAATGCCGTGGAAAACGACATGGAAATCGATTCATGGGAGGTTAGAAGTCAAAACAACCGTCTTCTTTCAACTCGAGGTACACCTTTGTATCCATTTGAAATCGCTGATAACTCAACAGTAGAAGTTTCAGGTACGGTTCGTTTTGAAGATTCAAACTCCCGTCCTTCGGGAGATGACTTCTTCGTTGCAATTCAAGTAGAAGGTGATGAATCAACATATCAAGTTGCAGCAACTAGTGGGCAAGATGGTGTTTGGAATGCTTCGGTTACTTTGACTGCAACTAGCGGTTCAGTTAATCTCACTGCATGGATATTGAGGCCAGGTCCAGCAGGTGTCTCTCTCACTGGGGCTAATGATGTGACTGATGATAGAACACCGGTAACACTCATCATAGACCCTAATCCTCCTCTCCTTGGTGTATTGATGGCAAGTACCCCTAGTGGGTTACGGCCAGCAAATGGTAATGTTTGGCCTGAAGACCGACCACTTCCAATATCAATTGAAATCAGTGAAATTGAAGCATTGGGTGGGCCTCTCTTCCTCCATTCATGGAGAGAGGGAATAGATGATGTCAATGGCAATAATAAGCCGGATGATGGAGAGTATTCAATTCAGCGGGAAATAACTCCTATGAAAGTAATTGGGACGGTTAGAATTGATTTCCCAGCATTAGATTTGTTTGCAAATGGGGAACTTGGAATCGTGTCACTCTTTGTCACTGGAACAGACCTTGCAGGGCATTCGGTAATCGGTGGTGGTGGCCCAGGGATAGATCAAGACATGGCCACTCTCGTTACACAAGATGATTTGCCAACTACACTTTCACTTCCATCAATAACACTAGACCGATGGGGCACCAATCTTCTTGCTGGAATAACTCATGAATTTTCATTCAAAGTAACCGATGATAATGGTGTATCATCATTAGACAATATTTCAATTAATTTCGCAACCGGTGATTGGCAGGGAGATATTTGGATTGACCCATTATCTGAACAGATGTGGGTTCATGATAACTCACCCATAATGCCAGTTGATTTGATAATTAGTGAATTGGCAGCGGGTTCATTTGAGGTGATAATTAGATTCAGAATCGGTATGGGCGCACCTGTTGATTGGAATACTTCATCGCAACATCCTAGCATCAAAATTACTGAACACGGGCAATTGCTTGAACTTGGAAGCAATTCCCTTTCCCATCTCGCATGGAAATTAGATAGCCGAGTAGAGTTAGTCTTGTTCGAAGCTATCGATTTATCGCCCCCAGGCAGTGGATTAATCGGTAATACACTCTATCTTCAACCAGATGATAGGTTCAATTTCTCGGGAGAATTGCGCCATTCAGCAAACAATATGAATGTGACACTAGATGGCAATTGGCAGGTAGATATTAATATGGATGATAATCAAAATGAACCATCTATTTGGCAAATTCCTTTATCCAACCATCATTCGTTTACAAGTAGTACAGAAATTCCAAATCAGCGTTGGAATCGTCCAACTGCAACCGTCACCGCATCAATATCAGGCGGTGTTCAAACCTTTCCCATTGGTAATCTGGTTCTTAATATCGTGATTGATGCAACTCCTCCTGTAGTTAATATTCCAGACAATACTCTAGCAACAATAAACTCGAATCAGATGATGCAGCAATTGGTGACTGTTCGGGTGCAAGAAGCAGGTGGAATGAATGACCAACCTCTTGAGATGCACTGGTCTTTTCGAAGACACGGCGTGGAAATATTGGGCATGCATGGAGTTTCATTGATACCTTTGGCAACCGAATCAGATGGCCTTTGGACATACTCATCACGTATTGATTTTGATATTGATTCAACACTTCTTAAACCAGATGATGACCTTGTTGTTTGGGTGGTAGGTACAGATTATGCAGGCAACTCTCTTGTTGGCGTAGGTAGTGAAGGTGATGCTAGGATGCCGCTATTACGCGTCATCTTCTTCCAGCCCGTAGTTTCTGATTTGTTAGTTAATCCTCATGAGCCAACAGTTGAATCAATATTTGTCATTGATGGCAAAGTAATGAATGAAGGGAATGACATGGGCCAAGTAAAGGTTGGACTCTGGACTTGGCAAGGCAATGGAGATACTGGACGTTATGTTCTATTAAACGAAACCAACCTTACTCTCCTACCTCAGCAACATGCTATGTTTTCTTTCAATGTTGAGGCGTGGGCATCAGGTGATTTACAATTATACATCGCATTAAATGATGATATGACCAATTTAACGAGCGTTCCGGTCGGTCTTGTTAGAGAACAAACAGCAGGTGAAATATTGTTTCAAAATTTGAATTCACCAGCAGCTATTGGATTATTGATATTAATTGTTGTAGTTGCCATCATGGTTGGAATGGTCATGGCGAGAAAGGAAGAAGATGATTGGGATGACTTAGATGATGAAGTTCCACCACCACCTCCATGGGCTCCTGATGAATGGCCAGAAGGGGCAGGGCCCCCTCCTGAGATTCTAACTCAGAGTGAATCTACACTTGAGGAAGAATGACAAAGGGAAGCGTTCACCCAATGTCAGCGCAGGGGTACCCGAGCGGTCAAAGGGGGTGGGCTCAAGATCCACTGCTTAGTGCTTCGCAGGTTCGAATCCTGCTCCCTGCACCAAAAATCCATCATCATTCATTTGTCTTGGAAAATGAAAATAAATGATGCAGAAGACGAGGCCGGATTGAATAATTGACAACATTATTGTTTAATTTACCAATTGATAAATCGTTTTTTTCAATTGAATGTCCGGCCACTAATATTTCGTGCGATTAGTAGTCACATTCAAACGGGGGAGGCAATAGGTCTCATCATGCCCAAGCGAGATGATGAATCGGAGGGATTCATCTTTCTTGATGGTGAAGAGGATGAATTACCAACTGCTACACAGGCGGAATCTTGTTCTGACACATCTTGTGGTTGTGATGATGAAATTGAAAAATTAGATGTAATCACGATTAACAAGCCAATTGTTCTATCTAAAACACCCCCTCTTCCAACTGATGATGAACCATATTCTGCGGAATTAATTACAGATGGCATACATACATTTCAATGGCCAATAAGAGGCATGGATTGCCCAGATTGTGCTATGAAGGCGACCTCGGCTACAAACAAACATCCAGCAATAACATCTTGTTCAATAACATACGCTGATGGGCTTGTCAATATTGAAATAGATTTGGCTAAAGGAGACCTTGCTGAAGCAAACCGCATTCTTTCAAGCCTTGGTCATGAACCTGATGTTGATTGGATGCATCTCTCTGGTGTGTCGATAGAATCAGTATTACAGCGTCAAAATTGTGATCAGAATGGATTGAAGCGTCTTATTCTCTCAGCCCCTGGCGTTCTAGATGTTAGATTTCAAAATTCTTCAATTCTTATTCGTCGTCCACCCTCAATTGAAGTTTCTACTAGAATAGAACATGAATTGGCATTAGAGAGAATGACAGGTAAGCCTCTTGAATTGGTCAAGGGTGAAGCAACTGGCTTGAACCCTGAACAACAACGGTTGATTGGCGCTTCGCTTGCCTTACTCTTACTACCTGTTGTGATTCTTCTTGAATTAGCAGCAGCTCCCGTTCTATTCATCACTTTACTTGGCCTCACAGGTACAATTGTGGGTGGTTTTAGGATGTTTAAAGAAGCAGTTGCAAGTATTCGTAACCGTGTCCTTGGATTCCAAATACTCACTACTTTGGCAGTAGTTGGTGCCTCTCTTCTTCAGCATTGGCCAGAGGCGTTGATGGTTGTTTTGCTTGAATCTGTAAGCGGGCATCTTGAATCTTCAGCATTGATAAGGGCGAGAGAAGCGATGCAAGGTGGACTTGACCGATTACCTAGAGTTGCTAGGGTTGTTTCAGGAGAAAATCCTCGTTTGAGTAATATTTCTACAACAACTTTCAGTACAGGTCTTTCACCAATTTCGTCTTTAGAACCGTCTCGTCCGGTCCCACAGGAAATACCAATTGACCTTGTCAATGTTGGTGACCTTGTAGAAGTTAGAAGTGGGGAATTAATTCCGGTGGATGGTATTATTACAGAGGGAATCGGTCAAATTGACCGGGCACCGTTGACAGGAGAAAGTGTGCCAATTCGAGTTGAAGTAGGAGATTTTATTGAGGCCGGATTAGTATTGCTACGTGGGCCAGTTCTCATTGAAGTTTCAGCAGTAGGGGATAATACTGCTCTATCTAGTTTGATAGAAAGAGTACATGCTTATCGTGACCAGCCACCAAGATTACAGTCGTCAGTAGAATTGTTCACTAAGTTTTGGGTTCCATCAGTTCTCATTGGTGGCCTTCTTGCAGCATTGGTATTTGGTGATTGGATTATGATGTTGCTTCTTTGGGTTGTTGCTTGCCCCTGTGCTCTATTATTGGCCGCACCCATACCACATGCAACCGCTTTGTCTAATGCAGCTCATCACGGAGTAATCGCGCGCGGCGGAGATGTATTGGAGAGAACTGCAAGAGTTGACCTTGTATTACTAGACAAAACAGGCACTTTAACAAGCGGCCACCCACGTTTAGATTCTCTAGTTCTTGCAGACGGCATAGTGATGGAGGAAGCCCTTTCTCTTGCTGCAGGATTGGAATCTCGTAGTAATCATCCATACGCTGCAACAATATTGTTAGCGGCAGCAAGTGAATCAGCAGATGCTGCTGATGTCAAATCAATTTCCGATGAATCCGCAGGCGTAAGTGGAAAAGTGGGCCGTTCAGTTGTTAGATTGGGTAGTCAAGATTGGTTGACTAATGAAGGCGTAGTAATCTCTGAATCGCTAATTAAAGCAGCAGATACTGCTCGTTTGAATGGTCTTGGTATAGCAATTCTATCAAAGAGCAAATCCGCTCTAGCCCTATTCACATTCAATAACGACGATCTTCGTGATGGAGCAAAAGAACTTGTCAATGAATTGGTCGACCTTGGTATTGCAGTTGAGTTACTTTCTGGGGATTCACAGCCCGCAGTAGAAGCACTTGGTAAGCAACTAGGAATTAACCCGTCATATTGTCGAGGTGATATTGATCCTGACGGCAAAGCAATATGGGTGCAGCGCCGCAGTCAAGCGTTATGCACTATGATGGCTGGTGACGGTTTTAATGATGCAGCAGCATTAGCAATCGCAGATGTTGGTGTTGCAGTAGGAAGTGGGGAGAGCGTGAATCTTGAAGCCGCTGATGTCTTAATTCCATCTCAAGACCCACGAATACTTTCACGTTTAATCAAATTATCAAAGAAGACACGTTTAATCGTTCAAATCAACTTAGCTATATCATTCATTGTTACTATTTTGTTGGTTATTTCTGTTGTTGACCGTTGGCATTCAAGTTTAGCATTGGGTGTTTTTGTGCACGAGGCAAGTGCTTTGATCACATTACTCAATGGAATATGGTTGGCCGATGAAGGCATGAGTAGATTTGGGATGCTTGGTAAATTATTCAAACAACTTGGAGAAGATTGTATTAATGCATGGAAATCACTCAAAATTATGATGGTTGGAAACAGTGGGTGAAAGTAACTTGTTATATTGTAGTGCCAAGTGCTAGAGTTCAGCGAGGAGGGATTTGAAATGGGAAAAATTCGTGGAGACCCAATACAAGTTGCTCTTGCACACGAGACTAGAAGGGGTATTGTTGAAACCTTAATTGGAGTAGATGAAAAGTCCACAGTTCAGATTCAAGAGGCCATTGGAGTTACTCGATATCATCTCTATCATCATCTCAAACAATTAACAAACTCTGGTATTATTGAGAATCACCGCGATGAAGGGAGAGCACGTTGGTGGCGGTTGACTGGACCGATTAGCCTCGATACTCCATCAGACATATCTCAACCTGATCTTTCAGGCCTGCCAGATGAAATCGCAGCATTAATTCGTAGAGGTGCAGATGTTCATTGGGTTGGAATTGACGGTTCAGCAAGAGATGCAATTGCTGCCAAAAAGATGCTAGAAGATGCTGCCGATGAATGGGGAGTCTCTCTTGACTTACCATTTACTTTCACGCCTAGTGGAATCTTGATAATCGGAAAACCACGTAACTGAGGTGATTCATTGACTGATGAAGATGTAGAGGTTGAATCAGGTCCTTTGGAAGTAGATTCTGATGTTGCTCCTCCATTGATAAATTGTCCTAATTGCGATGGAATGTTGCCTTTAGGTCTAGGGATGAAAACCTGTGCTTTATGCGGGGCAGTGGCTAATATTGAGCACGAACCGACTCGAAAAGAGTGGGCTAATGAGAGGTTTGCTTGCCCAAATTGTTCCAAAGTTCTCGTATGTGGTGTACGTGAAAGGCCTGCCATAGTTGCTTGCTCATCTTGTAGTGGTGAGATAGTTGTGAAATCAAAAGTAGTCAAAGTTGAGATTGCTTGTCCATCTTGTGAACGCCGTCTTCGACTCAAACCTAGACCTGGTTCAAGACAAATTACATGCCCTGCTTGTGAAGATGCTTTCAAGGTAACATTCTGAAAATGAAATCATTGATTAGGCGATAGTCTGCAAGGTGCAATAAACGCCATTTGACGGATAATCTCACCCCCCTCACTCAAATAGGATGAGAAGGGGAGGATTGTTCTAGGAGTGTAGTGCTCCAGGGGATGGGACCCTGATGAAATCAGAAGCGAAGTTAGCAGAATTGAAGAAGCAGATTGTTGGTGGAAACGACCATTCTCTTGCTGATATACGTCATCAAATAACAAATGCAGGCTCCCCATCGGCTGAAAAAGCAGGCCAAATCTCATCAAATTTGAATGCAGAAGAGGGTCTTCGTCAAAATCTTTCAAGAGAACGCCGTCTTAGGTTGAAGGATCAGGCAGAGCGTCTTTCAACAGCGAAGGGCGCTATGGGCCGCGCTCTTTCAATGGAACATCAATCAATTCTTTCAAATCTTGAATCAGAAATGCGTTCAGAAATGGAAACAGAATTGTCGCGTTTAGAGAAAGATGCACTTAGTCGTGAAGAAGAAATTCTCCGTGAAGAGATGGATATGCGTTTAGAGCGTGAAGAACTTTCTCTGCGTGAGCAACTGGAAGTAGAACGTGAACGCCGTCTTTCAACAAGCCGAGAACAAATTCACACACAGTTGTCAGACGATATGAATCAAGAATTTGACCGTCGCAGAGCCTTCCTCCAGGAAAAAATGGAAATTGAAGCAACTCAAGCATTCCAAGAACAACTAAGCAAACTCGAAACTGACTTGAAGAGCGAGATGGAAGGCCAGCTCAAGTCAGAAGAAGAACGCCAATCTGAAATTATTGTTTCAGAACAGCAGTCACGTCTAGCAGAGAGAGAGATTCAACTTCGAGATGGAATTCGCCGTCGTTTAGAAGGACAATTACGCTCTCGTCTACGCGCCCGCGAGGCACGCTTGCGAAGTGAGTACGAACATCGTGCTCACAGAATGGAAGAGGAAATCGCTAAGAATCTTCAAACGGAACTTGAGCAGCGTTTAACTTCTGAAACAGAAAAATTAGAAGAGAGAATGCAGCAAGATTTGGAATTAGCGGTGGCTCGAAAGCGTGATGAAGTGAGAACTTCAATCTTGAATGAACTTCAACAACAATATGGTGAGCGCATTGCAGAGCGCAAGCAAAGACTACGTGAGCGCTATGACCTAACATTCAGTCAATCAATAGATGAGATTGAACAATCCCTGAATTTGGAATTGGAAGAATTACTCCAAGACCGTATGGAAAATGAGTTTGATAATTATCGTCGCGCACGTGAAGGTGAAATTTCAAGTCGTCTTGCTCGATTCCGCCACGATAGGGAGATTGAACTTAGACAGCAACTGTCATCCACCTTTGAATCCCGAAAGCAGGAGTGGATTGACCAACTTGAACAAGAATATAGGTCAAAGGAATCTGCTGTTCAACGCCAGATAATGGCGGAAATTGATGCACGGGTGCGTAATGAAAAGATATCTCAAGAAACATCTCTTGATCTCTTAAAACAAGAGACTGCTATGGAATTAGAAGTAGAAATGGAAACACGTCTACGCGAGTTCCGTTCTCGCAAGGAGGTCGAAGTAACCGATCAACTAGAGCGCCAACTTGCAAAGCGTGAAGAAATTATGCGCAACAAGGCTCTCATTGAAGTTCGTCGCCGTGAATCAGAAATCCGTGCAGAAATTGAAGCTCAACTTGCAGTCAAGCGGGCAGAAATTCGTGAGAGACTCACAACTCTTGAACAGCGTTCAGAGGAATTCAAACAGGTCGCTGAAGAAAAGATTCGTGGACAACTTGAGCGCAATCTCGTATCTGATGAAGATATGGAAGAAGAAGTACGTCTCAAGCAGTTAGAGGATGAAGCTGAAAATCTTGAGAAACAAGATAGCGTTCTTGACCGTCGTCAGCGTTGGATGGGTGCACTCAGTGGTGCTCAAGGTCAGATGCCAGAAACCGCAGCACGTCCTGGTGGCTTAGTTGGTGGAGGACGTCTTGGTCAACCGAAGTCAAGCCTTCTTGGCGGAGCAGCAGCAACTTCAGCACCAGCTCTGCAGCCAGGTGGAGGTCGTTTAGCTCCAGCACGCGCTCCAATCGGTCAGACACCAGCACCAACAATCACTCCAAAGCCAGGTTTAGGGGCCGCTGCAACTTCCATCCCACGTCCAACCGCAGGTTCAACTATGGCAGAGCGACTTGCTCCGGTCCGTCCACCATTGAAGGTTGAAGGCGAATCTTCTGTGAAAACCTCATCACTCAGCGATATTGCTGAAGCAGAGATGGATGCTCAGAGTAGTACTGAAACGAAAACACTCAAGGCAGCATCTGAAGTATTCCCTGCACTCAAAGAAACTGTTGAAGAAGACGACGATGATGATTGGGATTCCGATGATGAAACATCTCTTCTTGATTTGGTTAAAGAGAAGATTGCAGTTGATGAGCCAGTCACACCAAAGCGTGGCCCGCCAGGCGGTGGTAGATTTGTAACTGAAACTGATGCGCCAAAGCGTGGCCCACCAGGCGGTGGTCGTCTAGTCCGTGAACGGATTGGTGGCGAACCATTGGATACTCCTGAAAGAGAAGTGGCTGATGAACCTGAAATTGAGGTTCTAAAACCTGTGCACCGTCCAATACTTCAACCTCGCAAATCAGAGACAGCAACAATAAGTCCAGTCAAGACAAGTATATTGACGCCAACATCAATTGCCACGAAAGCAACGCTGACTCCAGTTAAAGCAACATTGACACCGCAGTCATCAACAGCTGAAGAAGAAGAATGATGCACACGCTTTTGTGTCGGCTAAGCAAATCATCACAAAATCAGCGCACCACCGCATTCAAAGGTGGAGCGCCTTTCAAGGATTCATGCGGCGCTCGATTTGGCTTTCAACAATTTTATTTGTTGGCATGATATTTCCATTGCTTGCAGCATCAACAGTTTCTGCAGTGACCTTGGCTAATGCAGGTTCAATTGTTGAATTTGATAGTCGTTCAATTGGAATGTGGGAAACTTATGACGGCCTTACAGTTGTAGTAAATGAGACAGGGAAAGTAACGGCCTTTGATGTAAAAAACGATGGGACAGTTACGGAATCTTGGAATTATTCTCTAAATATGTCCATCAATGGTGGGGCTATTGATAACTCACAACACAGACTTGCTTTGGCAACTGATTCAGGTGTTCAGATAATTTCCACTGAGTTCCATAGTTTTCTCTATTCACTAACTCTTTCAGGAGGAGCACAAGCAGTAGGCTGGGACGGCGATGGTGATTTATGGGCTGCTGATAGAACATATCGCTACGGGGCAGAGTATGATGACACTGCAGCAACCGGCATCACAACAGAGGCACACCTAATCAAAATAACTGCAATTCTTGGTATGCCGGACGGTGGTATTGTTACAGGTGGTAGAGATTTGGTAGTTCGTATTTCTGCTGCAAATGGAACAAAAATTACAGAGATGATGGATATACAAAGTGATGTTTCTGGACTATACCTAATCGACGATGGCGGAACATTAGTTACGACTTCAATAAATGGTCAATTAATTACCTATTCAACTTCTGATTGGCAGAAAACCGGTGATATTTTCTTGTCAAGTGGAGGCATTATTAGAACATTACAGGAGACTCCTGAAGGCAATTTGATTGTTGGGACACACAATGGTCATCTAACAATATTGAATGGCACAGATCTTTCTGAGACTGCAACCTTCTCATCTCTTGGGGAAGTTGTTGGAGTAAAAATCGGCCAAGACTCATCATTTTTCGTACTCGCATCTTTTTCTGATAAATCAGATATTTTAATGTTTGATTCAGATAGCGATTCCGATGGAATTGTTGATGCTGTTGATGCATTTCCAAATGATGACACTCAACAGATAGATACCGATGGTGACGGATTTGGTGATAATCAATTAGGAAATAATCCTGATAAATATCCTCACGATTCTACTCAGTGGTTGGACACAGATGGTGATGGCCGTGGAGATAATCCAGATGGGGTAAACGGTGATTTATTCCCTCTTAATCCAGACCAATTTCAAGATAGTGACGGCGACGGATACGGTGATAATTCTCTTGGCCTAGATGGCGATGAGTTTCCAAATGACGCATCGCAGTGGATTGATAGTGATGGTGACCAACTAGGGGATAATCCAAATGGCACTAATCCTGATGATTGCCCCGCTTCTGCTGGTAATTCATACAAGGATAGGAATGGTTGTCCCGATTCAGATAAAGACGGTTATAGTGATACATTAGGGGATGATGTTGAATGTTCTGCAGTAAATCCAGATGGTTCTGATGCTTATGCTCAAGATGCTACCCAATGGTGCGATACTGATGGGGACAATTATGGCGATAATCTAAGTGGCAACAATCCTGATTGGTGCCCTGCTGAATGGGGTAATAGTACGCGTGGAATTTACTTTGACACAGAGCAAAATAAGTATGTAACAATACAGCGCTTTGGTTGTATTGACACAGATGGAGATGGCTACGAAGATAGTGGTGAACAAGATGGATTAACTGACTGGTCAAATAACAAGAGCGAGTGGGTTGATAGTGACCGAGACGGCGTAGGTGATAATGCTGATTGGGATGATTTAGATCCAACAGTAAACACAGTTGAGCAGTATTGTAACAAATATCCAACAGATTACACAAATTGCGAAGCAGTATATGTCCCCGTTGACAATAATGACGGAAAGGAAACATTATCTGCCAGTGAAAAACGTACAAAACTCATCAAACAATTCATGTTTTATGGTGGCGGAATTGGTGTTTTATTAATTGCTGGAATTTTGGCGACATGGGGATTAGTTGGACTAGTCCGTTCATCGTTGTCAAAACGTTCTCTAGATGCCCAGTACACCCATCAGGATGCTACAAAAGAATTGCAGGCCTGGGAAGAGGGTGAAAAATTCGAATCACGTGGCGGTATTACGGATGAGAAAGGATGGGAAGGTGAACGCCTTGGTGATGGCGTCTCAGAAGAGCAATTATGGGATTTGGATGAAGATATTGAAAAACCATCTGCAGTTCCTGATGCAAGTAAATTTTCAGATGATGAGGCATCATCAGATGTGGAAGCAGAACCAGATGCAGAACCTGAGCCAGAGCCAGAGCCTGAGCCAAAGGCCGTAGAAGAGCAACCAGAACCTGAGCCGGTGGCTACAACAACCGAATTGCCTGCTGAAGCCCCTCCTTTGCCTGAAGGCGGGCTACCTGCTGGGTGGACAACTGAACAGTGGACTTACTATGGTCATCAATGGTGGGAAGCGAAGAATCGTGAGTAAGCTGTTTCAAGAGTAGTCCCATGAAGCATTGGGTACCGACGCGTTCAAAATGATTCAAAGGGTATGTTTCAGTGGAAGTCTATTGGGAGCCGAGCACACAGTTCTCCAAGCTCCTTTCCAGACAGCATTGGTTTCCCGTCTCTTTTCAGATTGTTAACAAGAAGCCAGAGAATAGTATTCCAAGTCTTTTTTGTGGCATGTAATTCAATTGTATTGCATGCTGCAAGTTGCAATAATTTATTTTCGTCACTTGAATCTGAAAAAAGGCCTTTGACAATTGTATCTGCTTTTATCCAGTAGGAGGGGGCTTGTCCTTTCACAGCAATCACTCCTGGAATGGTGAAAGTTCAAGTTTTGCAATTAGGCTGTTTACATCAACATCATTTAGAGATTGCAACGATGCTTGTAAATCATCGCTATCTCTCTTTATTTGGTGGAGTCTGTGCTCTTTCAAGAGGTATTGAATAAGGTCATCAACGCTCTTGTAATTTCCAAGAGCACGTATTGAATTCAATTGCCTTCTAACTTCAAAACTAACGCTTACCGATGTCATATCTGGAGATCCCATTTTCTTACCTAATTCACGTTGAATCAAGACATCTATAGAAGGATAACGGTTCTACTATACAGAAAAGTCAAGGTTTTGAGGGGATTGTAGTAATCCCGTCGTACAAAAAGTCAGATTATTCTAACTCTTTTATTCGGTGCATCTTCAGGCGGCTTGTTTCATTTACACCATATTTACGACGTAATTTCTTAACGCGGTCAGACACCTCTTTTGCAAGTGACCAGTATGCTTGCGAACCCTTGTTTGTTCTATTCGGTCTTTTGAGAATAACAACCGGTGCCCCTTCAAGTGGCGCTTCTGCAATTGAAATGATACGAGGAATCATTGTCCCAAATACTTGTTTTGTAAAGTGTTTTCGAACTTCTGAAGAAACAACATTACAAAGATTTGATCTTTGATACATTGTTAGTGCGATTCCAAATAATTTGAGATGAGGGTTGATTCTTCTTTGAATCAATTTGATTGAATTCATCAACTGGCTCATGCCTTCAAGCGCATAATATTCTGTTTGAACAGGAATTAACACCCAGTTTGCAGCAGCTAAGGCGTTGATAGTCAACAGACCTAGGCTTGGTGGCGTGTCAATAATGATGTAGTCAAATTCATGGATTGCAGAAGCAAGCCCTTCCTTAAGGCGAGTTTCACGCCCAATTCTTGTGGCTAATTCAATTTCAGCACCAGATAACTGAATATTTGATGGTAGTAACCAAAGATTTTCAACTTTCAATCGCTTTGGTGGTTTCTTGGGCCGCTTGTTCTCATTTTTCTCATAGCGGTTTTGATTTTTCCAAGCTTCAATCATATAATCCGTAATCATTTCTGGTCCAATTAGATATTCTTCTAAGACAGGAAGTTCTTCACCCAAATCATTCATCAATAGGTCATACACAGTTCTTCCCAACTTGCTTTTATCAACGCCAAATGAGGTAGAGGCATTTCCTTGAGGGTCGAGGTCAACTAGGAGTACCTTAGCAGGTTCAATCCCTCTTGAAGAATCACCTTCTGCGAGTGCAGTTGCAAGGTTAACTGCAGTAGTAGTCTTTGCACAACCTCCCTTCTGGTTGGTACACGCAATGACCATTTTGTATGGGTCCATCTCTCGCCGCCGCCTCTTATGAATACGGGGCCTGCTTTGAACCTTAATCAGTTAAGCGATTGAATGTGCGCCACCAGACCATAAATCAAGGGTGCCGCCTTCAAGCAGTTTGGATAACTGGGACAGGCACTTCTGAGAGAATTTTGCGAGTAATGTGCATTCCAGTAATACCTCGAATCTTTGCTTCAGGCTTGAGCACGATTCTGTGGCTAATGATCTGCAGTGCGACACTCTTGATGTCATCAGGAATCACATAGTCACGTCCATCAATTGCTGCTGCTGCTCGTCCAGTCTTGAACAGTGACTGACTTGCACGTGGAGATGCTCCGGTGATAACTCGGTGGTCTTCACGAGTTCGCTGAACAACTTCAACAATATAGGAAAGAATTGCCGGGTCAATATGGACTGTCTCCAAAGCCTTCTGCATAGCAACCACTTTCTTTGGTGAGGTAATTTGTTGAACATCGTGGTCGTCCTTTCCTCGTAATTTTCTGCGGGCAAGAATTGCTTTCTCTTCTGAACGGTCTGGGTAACCCATTGACATCTTCATCAAGAAACGGTCCATTTGTGCTTCAGGAAGTGGATAGGTACCTTCTTGCTCAATTGGGTTTTGTGTTGCAAGCACAACGAACGGTGCTGGCAACTTATGGGTGATACCCTCAATTGTCACCTGCTTCTCTTCCATTGCTTCTAGCAGAGCCGCTTGCGTCTTTGGTGGCGCACGGTTAATCTCGTCAGCAAGTAGAATATTGGAGAACAAAGGACCAGGGCGGAGTTTGAATTCTCCCGCTTTTTGGTCGTACATGTAGGTTCCCATGATATCGGATGGTAGCAAGTCAGGAGTGAATTGAACACGCTTGAATTTACAGCCTAATGCACGTGCAAAGGTGTTTGCAAGAAGCGTTTTTGCTAGTCCCGGAAAATCTTCTAAAAGCATATTTCCGTTTGAAAGAATACCGACAGTAACCTTACGTAGATTCTCTTGTTTTCCGATGATGACTTTTGAAACTTCATTCATCAATCCATTTGAAATCGCGCTAACGGTTGCAATCAAATCACGAGTACGCCCGTCACCCCCCATTGTCGTCTGCATGGTTATCCCTCTACTTACAGGATAGTGACCGCACCGATTCGTAGTTAAGGGTTGGGGGTTTAAACTTCAACGATGTTTCATCCATTAACGGCCCCAAAAGTGGTCTTCTTTACGGTGAATTGTGATAATTTCTGTAAGAATCTCATCTTCAATCGCTGAAATATTTAATTTACGCAATTTACGCACATGTGACGCTGGTACGTCAACGAGTAGTACATCTTCTTCATCAACTCCACGACCAATTGTGATACCTTCAATGGCGACAGCCAACTCATCCCCTTGCATCGCTTCACTAAGAATATGGTCGCCATCACGAATTGATTTTACTCTGCCCGCTCTTTCTCCGGCAAGTGTCAATAATCTCTGTCCAACCTGAATTCTCCCACCTAGAACCTTTACTCCTACAACAGCAGGTCCGGAACGGCGGAAGATGTGGTCTTCCATAATGAGAATTTTTCCAGGGTGGATAACATTTTCGCGACTTTCTTCTTCAAGCCTCTTTTTAGTATCATCAATCCATTCATCATATTTCTCAAGGATATGATAAATGATATCTGAGCCAATGTGCAATACATTGCAGTCGTCATGGTCTAGTTCGGCTTGTGCTTCAGGTAGAATACCAGAACTAAAGGTCAAGATGACTTTTTCATACGGGTCATCAGAGATTTCTGCACTTCTGATGTCTTTGCGAGTGATTGGGCCAATAGTTGCTGAGCGAATTTTGATGTCCCGTGGTTCCCCAGCAGCATTTTTCATTCCTCGGATTTCAAATGCTAGCGCTTCCAATCCACCAAGGGTATCGGCTTTGATAGCAATTCCTTCTTCATCTAAGTCAATTGAGATTTCACATTCTTCAGATGTTAGAGCCAAGATTGCATCTCGTGACTCATCATCAGGGATTCCTCGTAATGTAGTTCCAGCCAATATTGAGTCAATATCGGGGGCGCTCAATTTCAATCCAGCCGCAGCAGTTACTGTATTGACTGAATCCCATCGGTCACCAGCATCTCGCATTTCAGACATTCCTCGTGGAGAAAACATCCCCTTAATCTTTGTAATAAGTGGCCCATTTGGAGTGGCTACTGAAATCTCATCTCCCTTGTTTAGTGTCCCACGGTGGAGAATGATGTCTAGTGTTTTACCTAATCCTCTTTCCTCTTTCATCTCAAGAACGGTTGCTTCCGCGCTACCCTCAATGTCAGATAGCTGTTCTGCAAGGAATTTTTCAGCCAAACCAATTGTTACCGCCAATAGGTCTTGAATCCCTTCTCCCTCTTTAGCAGAGCAAGGAACTAAAGCAATGTTTTTCGTGAAGTCTGTAATTTGGTCATATCTTTCTAGATTGAATTCTTGTTCACCAAATTGACCTACTAATTGCCAATATTTTTGATTAAAAAGAGCCATGACATCCTTATTTTGTTGGCGCAAAGAGAGTGCCATCGCTCTACCTCTCTCAGATCTCCAACCATGGATTCTGTCTACTTTATTGCAGGCTACAACAAACGGAGTTTTTGCTTGGCGCAATATCCGCATTGATTCCAAGGTTTGAGGTTTGCAACCATCTACTAAGTCAATTACAAGAATTGCGATATCTGCAAGTGAGCCGCCACGTGCTCTTAGAGTGGAGAAAGAATGATGCCCAGGTGTGTCAATAAAGAGGAGACCGGGCGAGTCAAAATTTTTGCCACCCATCAATGGGGAACAGAGTTCGTTGAGAATTTTTGAGGGTACTTCAGTCGCTCCGATATGTTGAGTGATGCCACCAGCCTCTCGTGCCATGACTGATGATTGCCTGTCACTTCCAAGAGAACGAATATGGTCAAGAAGGCTAGTCTTTCCATGATCAACATGTCCAAGGACTGCAACAATTGGCTGTCTTCGATTTGTCATGCATAACACCCTGCCCCTTTGAATTGTAATTTCGTTCAGCCTTCATAAACCCATTCTTCTGCTAAGCGTGTCCATTCAATGGTGCCTTCTGGGAACCAGAGGCCAAGTTCAAACTCAGCCGTATCTTCACCATCACTGCCGTGAATGATGTTGTGGCCGATGTCCATAGCCCAATCTCCGCGGATAGTTCCTGGCCCTGCTTCACGCCCGTTTGTTGGCCCGATGATGTTTCGAGCCACACTGATGGCGTCAACTCCTCTCCATGCCATCGCTACAACTGGTCCAGATGTGATGAATTTTAGTAGACCGGGATAGAATGGACGTTCTGAGTGGACTGCATAGTGTGTGGAGGCAAGTTCTGTTGAAGGAACTAATTGTCTCAATCCTACTAAACGGAGCCCTTTTTGCTCAAATCGCTTGATAATATCTCCTACTAATCCACGCTGTACCCCATCGGGTTTCACCATTACGAAGGTCGTCTGCATACTACTCACTGAAGCGGCCGTGCAGCCTCCCCATTTTAAGCAAAACGCTTGTGCAATTGCAGAATAATGATTAATTTATCACTACAAATATACTCATTAGAGTTTATTGATGGTAGTTAATGTGAAAATTAGAATTTCACTGAATACCGCCCTTCACATAGTGTCGGGTCCACTTTACTTTTCGGGAATTTCGCTTGAGATTCACCATGTTCTTGCGCGCTTTACTGCTGCGGAACCAAAGAACAGTGCCGTCTCTACGAACAAACATTGTTCCTGTGCCAGGTTCAATCTCTTCGCCACTGAATGTACAAACTCTTCTCTCAGGCATATTATCGGCCTCCAAGTTTACGAGCTTCACGACCAGTATCTCTGAGCATCAGAATATCGCCTATTCGAATAGGTCCCAATACATTACGAGTGATAATTCTACCAACGTCACGAGGGTTAGGTGCATCATTAACACGCACTTTGACTTGTGTCGCCTCACCAGTCATGCCGGTTCGTCCGACAATCTCGACGACTTCTGCTGGCCAACCGTCTGCCATCTAAAATCACCTCAGTTGCCTGCTAGTTCTTTAGCAGATGAAACAATGTTGTTGAAATCTTCTTGTGAGCCACCATCCATCTCCATGATGGCGATAGCTGAAGTTGGGCGGCCGGATGGTAGTCCTGCTGCTTCTCCAAGGTAAGTTTGGTCATTTACATAGATGAAAGGGATTCCACGTTCCTTGCAAATTAGTGGAATTGGCATCATCATTTCGCCAGGGTTGACATTTTCAGCCATGATAACAAGCTTGGCATCACCACGCTCGCAGACCTTAATGACCTCATTCATTCCCTTCTTGAAGTGGCTTCCGCCCTCCTTTCCGATCTTCTTCACAAACTCGTAGACTTTATCCTGCACTTCTGCCGGTGTCTCAAAATCAATATGTACGCTCATAGGATTCACTCCTCCTGTAGGATGGCACGGCGAGGGCGTGGTCCGTATAAACGCACCGTATGGTGCTGGCGATGGTCATTCGTTTGACTGCTTAGAGATTTAGGCGCTCACGGAGCGCTTCAATCCCTCGCGCAAGGGCGGCAGCGGAGGAGACTAGAGCGCGGGGATTTCTTGCAATTGAATCAGTAGCATGGACGCCATTAACATGGTCGTCAAGCCGAGTTATTGCCCCTCCTGTGAACAATCCATGGGTGCACGCGGCATGTACTTCTTTTGCTCCTTGTGAGATTAGAGCATCACTAGCTTTGCAAATGGTGCCTCCTGTACTAATCATATCATCAACAATTGCAACAACGGCTCCTTTGACATCCAAGTCTTTTGGCTTATGTTGAATTGTGTGTGCATCAATCCTTGTTTTTTCTAGATATGAGAATTTACAACCAATAAGATTGGCTACATGAGAGGCCCGCTCAATCGCCCCCTTGTCTGGGCTTAGAATAAAATCAGGATTCACTTCAGATTCAAGATGGGCTGCAATCTCTGGCATTGCACTAACAAACTCAACTGGGGTTTCAAGATCATCAAGAACTGATGGGGCGTGTAGGTCAAGGACAATTAATCCGTCAATATGCCTTGCTAATAGGCGAACAATCAAAGATGCTGAGATGACTTCTCCTTGCTGAAATCTCTTATCCTGGCGGCTGTATCCAAAATATGGTACTGCAAGAAATATTCCTGGCCCAACATCATCTAGTGTTTCAGGCCCCTCTCCCATCAAATTTTGAAGATTACCTGAACGAACATCATGAATTGCCTCTAGCATTAACAGTGCTTCAACAATCCCTTCATCAGGGAACGTAGTTGCAACCACTACAACAGGTTCTGAACGTACTGCTGCAATACTTTCTGTAGGGACCCTGACGTATGCTTCTGAGTCAGGAAAACGACGTGCGACAAGTGCATGGTGTTCCCAACCTATCTTCTTGGCAAGTGCTGCGGCTAACGCGCCGTCGATACTTCCTGAGACTACTGGCAGGTGCTCCCCTCAACCCCTCCGACCCGAAGCCTGTTCATGTTATTTGCGCGTGATGAAGAAATTTCAGGAATTACAAAACTATGGATAATTTGTGTATAAGCAAGCCTCTTGCCTCTTTGAAAGCAACGGAGTGGGCGAGGCAGGATTTGAACCTGCGGCCTCCCGGTTATCAGCCGGGTGCTCCAACCAACCTAAGCTACCCGCCCTCGGGTGAGCAGCGCCACCGAGGAACTCAATTAAACGGTTCCGATGAAGAAATCATTCTTCTTCTTCGAAGTCATCTTCATTAATATCGCCAGAGTTTAGCTTTAGATATGATGGCAAACCCATTAGTTTTTCAAAAGTGCGTGAGAGAATAATCTCATCTAAGCGTGGGCTTGTACGTGCTAGGAATTGAACTGGAATATTGATTTCAGCACCTTCTAGTCTGTAACGCCTGCGTAAGTTTCCGCGTGCTTTGACTCGCACACCTCTGTAAGTGCGCTTTATTTTTACAAGTCCAACTACGACTCCGAGGTCTTCTCCCTGGGTGTCCAACACCGCGCGATCAACTAATTCATCTGGGGCGTATAATTTTTCATCGATGCGAACCGTATTTCTCCACCTTCGTTGTAATTCTCTCATTGACTTTGAAAGTTTTACACTTCCATCTGATTGTATGCTGTGCAAAAGTTCCTTTGATAGTGGGGCGTATTCTGCCGGCTTGCGCATGAATTCATCTGCAACACCTGGTTCAACCAGAAGTCGTAGTGATTGTACTCTATCCTCGTTCGGGTGATATCTCTCACCAACTATTACTCCAACGCGTGTTTGTTTAACATATACTTCTCGTTGAAGTAGCTCTTGTATTCTGAATGATTCATCTGTCATTTTTTTTCCCTCTCTTTCCGTGCATCCCTTACTCGGTTGTAATCCTACGATGTGATTCGGTATATTAACTATCTCCCGTTTTTTAATAATTGAAATCCAATTGGAAAAGGCGGATAATCCTTAGATATCCAATTGGATGTTAGATTTTTTCTTATGCAGGGATAAATTGTATTTGAATTGAAAATGTCAGCATTTCTAGATAAATTTCGCAATTAGGAATAGTATATCGAGGCGAAATGAAATTAATTTTTTCAATTGGAAGGGCGGATAATATGGGAATTTAGCTTTTTGTTTCTTATTTTCGCCACACCTGTCGCATAAGATCGAATTATTGCAAATTATTCAATAGGAACACTATCAATTAATCAAGATTAATCTGGTAATCTTTGATACTTCATTTCAGCAGTATTTCGAGCGCTATCTCTAATCTCAATTATTCAATTAGAAATCTCGTTTTTCAATTGATAAATTAGCCTTTACAGAGCGCATCGTATCTGTTTTATTGGCTAAAATTAGGGCGTAATTGTGATTCATTATCCGGCAATCCAATAAGTAAATCCAAGCAGGGAACAATATCTTAGGTGTTGGTTGATGGTTGAGACCTTTCTAATCGGGCGCTCCAATTTATTTGGATTACTACTTGCACAGCGGTTAGAGAGGATTGACATTAATACAAAAGAAGCCAATGGAATTCAAATTAATTGTTGGACTTCGGGTGAAGCAGATGATTGCGATTTACTTATTCGCCCAGTAAATAGCGAATCATACCCTGCAAAAGCAAAATGTGAACTTGTTTTACATGACCTATACATTCCTGGTGGCTCTGGGGATTGGGGCCCGTCAGAAATTGAATTAATGATTGATTGGTTAAATGATCCTGAGTCATCTCAACCACAAGGGCAGCCCAGATATTGGATTCATGTACGTGATGTTGTTGATATGATAGTCAATATTCTACCTTCACTTCCGGATGGCTCTCTTGATGTAGTGGGGCGAAGATGTTGGAGCCATGAAGCGATGACTAGTGAATTGGCGATGTTATTTTCACGGGTAAAAGCAGCTGAAACTAAAACTTTTCAATTGGATAACTTGAAAATATTCGAACCAAAGACCGAACCGAACCAATCTCCACCGAGGCCCAATTTAGGGCCTTTACACACCCTTTGTGAATCAGTTGGTGTCGGTGGTTGGCACCCGTTAGTTCCTTTCCGTGTAGGGTTGATGGAATGTATCGCCTATCAATTAGAATCAGTGTGAAAGAATCTAAAGCATAGTATCATCGTTATTCTGCAAATAAGCTAGCACCTAGTATTGGTAGGAGAACCGAAGCGTCTCCTTCTACGACAACCTGAGGTGCCTCAGCTCGAATTTTTCCCCAACTAATTGCTTCCCGCAATCTTGCTCCTGAAAGTGACCCATCATGTTCGGGGGCGGTGGTAATTTGTACAGCCGAATCTAATCCACCTCTGTATTGATTCCACCAAATGACATGATGCTTTGAGATACCCCCGCCAACCATTAGTGCGTGAGAGGAGTCTGCAGTCCATACTAAATCAGAGAGTAGTTGTTGATCTGCTAACAAATCTAAATTAAAATCACTTGCTCGTTGCCTGTGCATGAATAATTGTGCACCTATTGAGCCATCATATATTCCGGGAATAACGATTGGAATGCGATGTTTTGCCGCCCAGTAAAGAATACTAGATTCGTCATTGATCCGATCACCCAGAGCCCAACAAAGCTCTACGCTACCAAAACCATGCCATGGATTTTCAGGATTCGCTTCCCTCTTTTCAGCGTCAATTTCTGCTAACATCGGCATGACAATTTCTTCAATAATATCTCCGTAACTTGAGTTTGGCACAATGACATTTCCTAATCGATTCAATCCTTCTTCGCCTAATTCAATATCATCTAATTCAAAAGCGCCATGGTAGTAGTCTCGGAATGAGCGAGCAATATCATGGTCAAGTGTTCCACATGTAGTCACTACGACATTGAATTTCTTTCTTTTCAATGCTTCAACGAAGAAACCTCGAGTACCAGTTGCACAGAGACATGCAGGAAACGATAGCCAGTTTAGTTGCCCAGTATCATCTCCAGAGGCGTCGTTGTCTAATTGATTGAACATTTCTTGCAATACTTCCCTAGCCAAGGCAAGTTTAGTTGCGGTGAATCCACCGGCTTTAGCCATCTGGTCTAGCAGTTTTGTGGGGCTAGTAGTTGTTGAAAAGTCATAATCTTCAACGGGAACATCGAAGTCATCGGGGTTGACCATGTTATCACCCGAGAAGCCTCTTCAAAATGAACGCAGCGGTTATTCGCAGATTCGTTCAATCTCCATTATTACTTCATTGGCTACATCTATTCCTGTTGCTCTTTCAATACCTTCTAGGCCAGGGGATGAATTTACTTCCATCAATAATGGTCCTCTTTTTGACTCTAGTAAATCTACACCACCAAATTGAATTCCAAGTGATTTACATGCATCAATACATATTCTTTCAATATCAGGCTCTAAATCAACACTATCTCCAGTGCCGCCACGATGAATATTACTGCGAAAATCATCTGCTTTGCCAGTTCTTCTCATTGCAGCTACGACTTTGCCCCCTACCACAATGGCACGAATATCTGTTCCTTCTGATTCTGCAATATATTCTTGGACGATGATTGGTTGATGTAATCGTGCAAGGACATCAATCACTGATTCAGCACTTGCGATGGTATCGCAACGCATTACTCCAACTCCTTGTGTCCCTTCTAGTAATTTGAGAACAACAGGTGGCCCCCCCACAATCTCAACACAAGGGTGCAAATCTGCCGCACCTCGCGCATAAGCGGTACGTGGGATAGGTAATTCTGAAGCAGCAAAACGTTGCAATGCACGCAATTTATCCCTACTTGCTGCAATTCCATTGCTGTGATTTAAGACGGTTACGCCAGCGGCTTGAAATTGTCTAAGGATTGTTAATCCGTGACGAGTAATCGATGCCCCTATTCTAGGGACAATACAATCCATTGGCTGAACAATTTTTTCACCATTGTAGAGTACAGTGGCTCCTTCTGGTGAGAGATCAATGGTGCATCGTGTTGGGTTGAGGTAACTTACACCATGGCCGGCTCGTCGAGCTGCTGCAGCGAGTCTTGTAGTGCTGTATAACTCTGGACCTCTCGTCATGATGACAATTTCCAAGCGCCGCCCCATATCACCGCTTGAATGGGTTTTAGTTTTCAAACCAACCGTCATCTATCAACCGTTATTTTCCAATTGGAAAATTCTATCTCTCAATTGGGCAGCCTTCTCAAATTCTAATCTACTTGCAGCAACTTTCATTTCTTTCCGAAGCCGAATTAACAACTTTTCAGAAGTCGCATCATATTCGCCATCTTGGTGACTTAATCCATCTGGGTTATCGGATAGAATGGAGGATGCAACATCTGCCCAAGTCGGTTGACTAACATTTGATACAGATTCTCCGGCAACAGCCCAACCATCTGCCCCAAGGTCAAATCGTTTCGCAATATCGGATTCATTGCGTATTTTTCCGGTTTGACCAGTAGTACCGCCAACAAAACGCCTGCCACCTTTTGAGCCGGTGCCAGATGTACCGGCGAGTAGTTCTTCGGCTTCAATGCCCATTACAGGTAGTGCTTTGACAATTGTTTTTGGTGTGATGCTATTTTCTTGGTTGAATTTTTCTTGTTTCTCTCTTCGTTGAACAGTCTGTAATATTGAGGTTTTCATAGCATCAGAAATAGAATCAGCATAGAGAATAACTCGGCCTTGTTCATTGCGTGATGCGCGCCCAATTGTTTGCAGTAGCGATCTCTCATTTCTAAGAAATCCTTGTCGGTCA
This sequence comes from Methanobacteriota archaeon, assembly GCA_018650285.1. Classification (GTDB taxonomy): domain Archaea; phylum Thermoplasmatota; class Poseidoniia; order Poseidoniales; family Thalassarchaeaceae; genus MGIIb-Q1. Next base: position 110,426 of record JABIGF010000002.1, on the reverse strand, counting down.
GCATCAAATATTGCCACAAGTGAAACTTCCGGAATATCCAGACCTTCACGTAAGAGGTTAATTCCGACAATCACATCAATATGCCCAATTCGTAGTGCTTTGATGATTTCAGACCGCTCAATCGTATCAATTTCCGAATGCAAATAATGTGCCTTAACGCCCATTCGTTGCAAGTATTCAGAAACCTCTTCAGCGAATTTGATTGTCAAAACAGTCACTAGAACCCGTTCATTATTATTCACACAGAGATTAATTTCATCAAGTAAATCTTGAACCTGACCTTCAGTTGGTCGAACTTCTATTCTTGGGTCAAGTAATCCAGTTGGACGGATTTCCATCTGTACAATACCGTCAATTTGCTCAAGGCTTTTGAGAAGGCTGTGGGATTTCTTTGGTTTTTTCATTTCAGGCTCTATTGCACCCCCTCCGCCTGGAACATGGAGTAATTCTTTTGGTACATCTTGCCCTGTAATTTCAGCCAAGTGCCGCAGTTCTCTTTCTCCAGGTGTTGCAGAGACATACAACATTTGAGGTACAAGTTTTTGAAACTCATCAATTCGCAATGGCCGATTATCTGCTGCAGAAGGTAGTCTAAATCCGTGGTCAATGAGTGATTCCTTTCTTGAACGGTCACCAGCAAACATTCCCTTTAATTGAGGTAATGTCACATGACTTTCGTCCATGATGACAAGGAATTGTGTTGGATCATTATGGAATTGCTTTGCCGATGCTGCAAAGAAATCAAGAAGACAGTATGGTCGTTCCCCATGTGTTCGCCCATCAAAGTGCATGGAATAATTTTCAATTGCTTTACAGTGCCCTGTCTCTCTCAACATTTCTAACTCAAATTGTGTTCTAGTCTCTAGTCTATGTGCCTCTAACTCTTTTCCTTGTGACTCAAGAGCATGTGTTCGTTCTGACAATTCAAATTCAATATCTTGCAATGCTTGTCTAAATCTTTCAGGACTAGTCATGAAGAATTCTTTCGGGTGAATCCAAGCTTCTTCTAGGTCATCTAGTGATTCCCAAGAGACAGCTTCGCAAACTTGAATTTTGGTCACTCCATCAAAATCAAATCTGATTCTAAGGGGGTCGTCACGGCTTGGCATCCAAATATCAACCACCTCTCCTCGGCAACGGATTTCTCCTCTCGAGATTTCTCCTGTAATTCGTTGGTATTGTAACTCAACTAATTGTTTAACCAAGTCAAGCGGTTCAATCGCTTGACCAACATGGATTCTTGCGTGTTGCTTTAGGAATGTTTCTGGCGGGTTGAGGCCGTAAATGGCTGAAACAGTGCCTACGGCAATGACATCAGGTCGAGATACAAGAGATGCAACAGTGGCGAATCTTTCTTGCTCAATTCTCTCATTCATTTGCAACTCTTTGTCTATGTATAGGTCTCGTTTTGGTAGATATGCTTCTGGTTGATAGTAGTCATAGTGGCTGACAAAGTATTCCACAGCATTTTCTGGAAATAGTGTTGACATTTCCTGCCATAGTTGGCGAGCCAATGTTTTGTTGTGGCTCAGAATAAGGGTTGGGATATTCAATCTCTCAATAATGTGCGCCATTGCGAATGTTTTACCCGAACCGGTCACCCCAAGTAAGATAGAACGCTCTTGTGAATTTTCCAATTGAAAAACTAATTTATCAATTGCTTGTTTTTGGTCTCCGGCAGGCCCATATTCAGAATGTAGAGTGAAACAAGCGACAGATGGGTCAAGACGGCCAGCAGCAGCCCCTGCAATGGCTTTGGACAAATCAAAGGGGTCAATGTCATCCTTTGCCATAATATCCGCTCACAATTGATTGTCTTTCAATTCATGGGCGATATAACCCACCATTAACATGCAATATAGCGCCAGTAATGTAACTAGAATCATCAGACAATAGGAATGAGATTACATTAGCAACTTCGTCAGGGCTTCCTAATCTCCCCATTGGGATAGTTGCTTCTCTAGCATTTCTTTTCTTCGGAGAATCATTTGCAACTAAATCTGTATCAATCGTTCCTGGAGCAACAACATTCACTCTTTGTCCCGTTGAAGCGACATCAATTGCGAGTGAGCGAGCCCAACTATGCAACGCTCCCTTTGAAGCAGAGTAATCGGCACCAGTAGCAGTTCCTTTGATTCCAAGTTGACTTCCTAGTACCACTATTGAGGCATTCTGTGAGAGGTGCGGAGAGAGTGCTTTCCAAACAAGGAAGGATCCAGTAAAATTGACATCCATAGTTTGTTTTAGTGCATCTAGAGTTAGTTCTCCGGCTTTCCCTCGTTGATACATTGCATGGTTCAGAACTAGAGCATCAACCCCCTCTTTGACCCAAGGGTGGTCTGCAAGAATCATTACTTCACCAGAATCAGAGCAGTCCACTTTTACAGCGACACAATCACATCCAATTTCTCTTACATCCGCAATGACATTTTCAGCAGATTGAGAATCTGTATGATAGGTGATAATGAGGCGGTATCCTTCAGAGGCTAGTCGCCTAGATGTGGCCGCTCCAATTCCTCTACTTCCACCAGTTATCACTGCTAATTTCGTCATATTATCACCTCAATCATCTAGCATGAGTCCTTTATCTGGCTCCATTAATATGATGGCCACTAGGAGAATCCAACCAGTCAACATGGATACACGGAATAGGGTTGTTTGAAAGTCAGCAAACTTCTCACGACGTATTATGACAGCGATATTCAAAATCGCCATTATCCCTGCTGCCCCTAGGAACCAAATTTCATCCATGGGATTGGAGATAGCGAAGCATGCGAACCAGATGAGAGTCAGTTGAATAGATGTTCTAGTCGTTGCTTCTTCACTAAACGTCGCAGGAAATGAATGAATTCCGTTTTCCCTATCACTCTCAACATCCATTCTTGCATAGTTGATATCAAAGGCGGCTATCCAAAGTGCAACTCCTAGAGAGATGAAGAAAATAGTTGGATACCAAAGCAGGTCGGTAATTGCAGCCCATCCATGGACATCTGCTGCTACAGCAACCCAAGCGCCGGCTGGTGCTAACCCTAGACACAGTCCTAGCCATAAGTGACACAGCCAAGTGTAACGCTTTGTGTATGGATAGATGACAAAGGCCAAGACAGGAAGCCAAGCCATCATTAGAGCTACTTCGTTGAGTTGCCAAGCGCCCAATAGTAACATGCCAAGAAAAATTGCTGATAGTGTCCAAGCAGTATTCATTGACATATCTCCCGATACTAGGTGCCGATTTGCAGTTCGTGGATTGGCGGCATCAACATCTCGGTCGATGATACGATTCAGAGCCATTGCAAGGCCACGGGCTCCAACAGCAGCAACGAGAATCCAAACTAGATCCATTCGCAACCATCCGAGTTCACTAACTGGTAGGTCATGCATGAATTGGTTGTAGGCGAGGATATACCCAATTAGCACAAAGGGTAGTGAAAAGAGCGTATGCTCTATCTTTACGAATTGAAGAATTTCTTTTACTCCCAAATTACCACCCCGTAACATTTGGCTCCCAAGCCCTCTGTTCGTATCCATCATAGCCAGCCATGTTTGTTACTTTCAAAAGAGTCTCTTGGTCATGAATTGTAATTGCTGGCCAACTTCTGATTGGAAGAATTGGGTCAAGTGCCGAAATATCTTGGCCGGAGTCAGAGAGCGCTTGGCGACCAGGATGAGGTATTGGTGCGGTTGCATCCCAACAGACTCTGCTGCGAGTAGCATCAAAATGCAAATCTCTGCCAACATCGAATCTAACTGTTAATTGCCATAGTAGTTTTTGGTTGGCACCTGCTGAATGTAATTTCACATCATCATCAGTGATAAATAGCCATCTTAAGTTCGCCGAATCTTCTAATTGCCAAATTGAATTCATTAATTGAAAAATCCGTTGCCTTTGAGCCCTGCTAGCCTCAACTTGCGCAGCCCATGCTGCGGGGTCTTGAATTGCAGCCATTCCATTAATCGGGCTTGGTGAATCATCAATCTTAGTTGTCACCACCATAATTGAGGGTCTTAGAAGAGTAGCTTCTGTGATACCTTCCATAGCCCTAACCTTAGCACAAAAATCAACAGAAACTCCTGGTGCTTCCACAAGTCCTCTACGCCAATCAGGAGTATTATCGAATCCACTTCCGCGTGGTAGTCCAGCACCACCTTTTCGAGGGTCAGAAATTGGAAGAGTGGTTGCATCAATAATCAACTTGTCATGTACATTTTCCCATGGTGACGCACATTCTAGAGTGTCGGCAACCATGCCAGGGATTGATATTAAATCAGTACGAGGGTCAACGTTTGAGTGCAATACATTGAGTAATTCATTAAGATCTTTGACAGGGTGGCCAGCGTCTACGGCTACTGAAATTTTTGTGAACATTAGTTGGCCAGCACCTAGTAGTCCAAGACAAGTTTTTCTCGCTTGCCGCGGATATCTTTGTTTTGAAGCGACAATAGCTAGATTGTGGAAACCTGTTTGTAATGGTACAAACATATCAATAACATCTCGATGTTGGAAATTTAGAATGGGCAAGAAGGCTTCAGTAATCGCTTCGCCAAGAAATCCGTCTTCCATTGGTGGGAGTCCAACTATTGTCATCGGAACAATTGCATTTTCTTTATGAGTGATAGCAGTGACATGCATGACAGGATAATCTCCTTCTAGGCTGTATAATCCAAAATGGTCGCCAAACGGTCCTTCGGTTTTTGTTTCTCCAGGGATACAATATCCTTCAATGACTACATCTGCTTCTGCAGGAACCCACAGATCTTGGGTTTTTGCCTTAACCAAGCGAGTTCTTTGGTTTGAAAGGAAAGAAGCAAACATGAATTCAGATAGATTATCTGGTAATGGAGAGATAGCACTGAATATTAATTCAGGTGGCCCACCAAGACAGATTGCTACTGGAATTTTTTCTCCATCTTGGCCACTAGCTGCGTGGTCTGCTCCGTGTTTATGCATCTGCCAATGTAATCCACATTCAGTTGCATTGTAGATTTGAGAGCGATACATTCCTAGATTCTGTTCGCCAGTAAGGGGGTCTTTTGTGATGACTAGTGGCAGGGTGATGAATTGTCCACCATCGTGTGGCCAAGTTTTTGGAATTGGTAATTTTGTTAAATCAGGCGATTCCATTATTATTTCTTGGCAGGCTCCTTTTTTCACACGCTTTGGTGCCATTTTCAAACCCTGTTTAGCCAATGTAATGCCTTTCCATGGTTTTTTTGAAATGGCAGCAACGTCTGGTTTCATCAATCCGACTAGCCTCTCCCCTATCGTCGAGAGATTATCTACACTTAGTGCTGTTTTCACCCGCTGGCGACTGCCAAACAAATTCATTGCTAATGGGAATTTGGAAATGCTTCCATCGGGTAGGCGCGGTTGTTCAAAAATCACCCCTTTTCCATCCATTTTCACTAATCTATCAGCAATACATCCTGCTTCTAATTCGACATCAACAGGGCGTGAAATACGAATTAGTTCAGACTGTTCTTCAAGAGCGGAGATAAATTGCTGCAAGTTACTCCACCCCATGGGCCCCGGAGGGGCCCTCACCTATGAAACATCAAGGGTGTTCAATCAATCAAATTTTTTGTCTTTGTATTAACATCAATGACCGTGTTGTTCATGAAGTGACTTCCCTCATCACAATTCATGGCGGAAGGCGTGACTGAGTGTGACGTTCTTGTTATTGGGGCTGGGCCGGGTGGTGGTTCGGCTGCTTTGCACAGCGCGCGTAACGGCCTAAATGTCATGCTCATAGAAGACCATGCTGAAATTGGTACGCCAGTTCATTGTGGTGAATGCATATCTCAAGTTGCAGTTGACAATTTACAACTTGAACTTCCAAATCATGTTATTTCTCGTCATGTAAATGGAATTAGGGTATTGTTTCCAGATGGCACACCTAAGAAATTGAGTGAACCAGGATATGTATTAGAGAAACATTTGTTTGAACAGTGGCTTGCTGATGAAGCGGTATCAGCAGGTGCACAGTTACACCTTTCACACAAATTAACAGCCCTTGATAGAATTGAAGAAAATGGTCAGTTCAAAGGTTGGCTTTGCCAAGGAAATGGGGCCCAATTTCCAATACGTGCAAAAATTGTGATAGATGCTTCTGGGGTGGGCGGTATCTGTTCAAAACTACTTGATTTAAATCCCCGTCCAAAAGTGATTGCAGGAATGCAGTTTGAGGTTGCTAATGTACCAAATGATGGGTATCTTGATTTCTATATTTGGCCAAGTTATGCAACAAAAGGGTACCTTTGGATGATTCCAAAATCAGATGGTAGGGCAAACATTGGCCTTGTCACGGAAGACAAAAAAGGGGCAGTGAAATCCTTAGATCGTTTCATTGAAGATACACAATTCAAAGGGTTAGAAAAACAAAATCCTCCATGGCGTGAAGAGGGTACTAAACTTCGAGGTTTTGGAGGGACAATTCCAATTTCTGGTCCTCATTCTGTAACTCATACTGATGGAATAATGTTGGTGGGTGACGCTGCGGGTTTTACTTCACCATTGTTTGAAGGAGGCTCACATCTAGCCTTGAAGTCCGCATCGTTTGCAGCCATGGTTGCAGCCGATGCGGTTGCCACTGGAGATATTTCGGCGGCAAAATTAGCAGATTATCCAGCAATGTGGAAAGCAGAGTTCCCACCTTATGAAAAAATTCTCAAAGGTAAGACAGCGCTTTACTCTCTGAGTGACAAAGATATGTCGGTAATGGGGAAATGTTTCCCCGAAGAGATGTCAGCAATGGGCGTCACTGGCAAAGCGATGGTGGGTATTCGTCTCCTGTTTAAACGTCCGAGCCTCTATTTCAAGAAAATCATTCCAGCAATGCTCGCATTTGGTTATAGTCGTGCCAAACATTACGGTTGGTGAAATGTTGTTTGCGAAACTGCCATCCGTTGATGGCGTTTCGGCTGATTCATGCAGTGGGTACTTTGGCTAGCCATCGCCGCTTCACTAGCAGGATTGACGATTAGATGGCAAGACTTGTCTAGCGACATGAAAAAGTGGCTTCCAAGAGGGCTAGTAACCCTTCAAATACTTCCATTTTTCACACTAACATGGCTATTTATTAGCGATTCAACAAGTTATGATTTAGTTAGATTATACGGTGGCGCTGAGATGCCATTTCTCTATCGTGTCAGTGCTGTTTGGGCTGGAAGAGAAGGACCTACCCTCCTTTGGGCCGGATTACTTGCTTTATCTGCTCATGTTTACCAATTAAAGGGGAATGATGGGGTCTCTCATCTCTATCGAAAATTAGTCAACGGGGCCGTACTTTCTATCCATCTTCTATCTCTAATGATGCGACCATTTCGGCTTGCACAAAGCAGTTGGCGCGGTGAGTTAAATCCACTATTACAGACTGATTTAATGGTTCTACATCCACCACTAGTCTATCTATTCTATTCGCTTTGTATGGTTGTAATGTTACAAGCATTAGCCGTGATTATTAATCGAAATGATGCCGATTATTCTTCCATTCAAAAAATAGTAACCCCTGCAGCAAGAGCTAGTTTTGTGGTGGGCACAATTGGTATTGGGCTAGGTGGCTTGTGGGCTTATACCGTTCTTGATTGGGGCGGATATTGGGCTTGGGACCCTGTTGAAACAGCCTCGTTATTACCGTGGCTTTGTTTACTACTATTGCTTCACTTGAGGGTGACTCCGAATGGAGATGCAAGTCGCTTTGCTCTTCCTCTTGCAATTCTTCCAGGGTGGTTTTCAATCCATGCTACAATGGTTACGAGGGCCAATGGCGTTTGGGCATCAGTACACGCCTTTGTGGGTGATGATGTAGGGGCGCAAAGCGATTCGGCGATATTGCGTCTCATTGAATTGCAAGGAAGCGGCATGGCTGGTACAGAGGTTCTAACCTATCTTCTTTCATTAGTGGTGCTTTTGGCAATCACCATTTCATTCATGGTTAGCCGCCAAGCCTCTCTTGACGGCGTCTCATATTTGAGGCGAGTAAGCCAGTATTCTCTCTGGTTTATTCTAATGTTACCACTTTCTCATCTTGTGACAGTTGATATGTTTGGGGCGCAAGTTAGTCTCATAGAACAATTGCCATTTGTTATATTATTGGTATTTGCTTCAGCATCTTTGTTGGCAATGATGTTGCCACCGAATCCAGCGGGGAGCAAATTGTTCGCCAGTAATGGTGTGGCGATTTCAATGGCAGCAACAATTATTCTTGCCATTTTTATTGATGAAGCAGTTATTGCCGTATTGCTAATTCTGTTAATGTTATTGAAAGCAAGTTCTCAGAAAGATTCTGATACCGTTTGGACGGTTGCCGCAGTAATCATAATTTTGACATCAGTATATGCATATTTGATAGATATTTATGTTGCTGCAACGGGCCTTCTAATTTTCATATGGCCAATACTTGTCCAAGATGTTGAAGATGACGAAGAGCAAACTTTGATGGAGCGTGTTTCGGAGTTATTTACTCGAAAAACACAATTGCGTTTAGCTCTCTACACTCCTTTAGTTATTGGTGGAACATTCCTATCTCTAACTTGGATGTTGATGATTGCAAGTGTAGATGGGACTTCATTAGCAATGCACGAAATGTTTGGTAGCCCGTTAATTTTCCTTGTTGGAGCGGCATTAGCAACTTATGCTTGGAAAGATTCTGTTTCCGAAAAGAAAATTCCTTTGTTGTTGCTAGGATTTTTCGGGTTAGGCATTAGTCTTGGCATCGTTCTTGATATTCCGTTGCCGGGTGATAGCGCTAGTCAATTTAGTGATGTTTTCAACAGGGGTGCTGTTGCTTGGTTGCTGCTACCAATGTTAATCGCAGCAATTCCTTCACTATTCCGTTTAGTGTATGGATTAACCAATCGAACAAAGGCGAGTTATTCATCAACAAAGATGCGCAGTACATTGGCCCATGCTGCTCATTTAGGGATCTTATTGTTACTAGTCGGCCATATTTTCACAACAACATTGGTTGATAGAAATGATTCAAGCCATCAAGTGATGTTGGTACAAGGAGATACTGTGACTCATGAGGGCATGCAATTGACCTTCACAGAATGGGAAATAATGAATCCCGATGATTCTGAATTTACTAGTCGTTTCTCTGTTGGCGATGGATATCTTGGTGCAGTAATTGAAATTAGAGATGTAGATGGTAATCTGCTTGATATTGTGAATCCAGGGATGTTGAGATTTGATGCTTCCAACAGTTTCCCTAGAAGTGAGGTTGACAGGTATTCTTCACTGAGTGGCGATACAATATTTATTTTTGATTGGTCACAGACTCAAGCGCTAGGTAATGCTTCAGATATCATGACCTCACCTTTAGATTCAGATTTGGATAGAGTTCGTTTAACAGTGTATCATCTACCCGGTAGCCATCTAGTTTGGCTTGGTTGGCTATCCATTATTGCATCTAGTTTAGGAATTGCAATAATCTCTTTTCTCGGCCGTGAATAAGGGAAAACGGTATGAAAATCACCCAATTATTCACCGTCTCACTCATAAAGGGGGAGTCGGTCGGCGGCTCGCCCCATAGGGGCGTTGAGTGATATTCATGGATGAAGGCACAATTGTCTATATTGACTACGACCTCTTTGAGGCTGAATCTGGCAACTTGATTGAGACTACTCGTGAGAAGACTGCAAAGTCGAATGACATGCATGACGAAACACGAAATTACGAACCACTTTGTGTGACAATTGGCGGAGGTCGTTTGATTCCTGGCTTTGAAGAAAGTTTGGCAGAAGCAGAAGCTGAAACCGATTACGATATTGAAATATCAGCAGAGAAAGGATACGGTGAGCGTGATCCAAACGCTGTTGAGATGCTCGGCCCGCAGCAACTCGCACGTCAAGTTCGTGACCCTGAAAATCTACAAGTTGGTGGTCCAGTTGAAATCGGTGGCCGAAAAGGCACTCTTGTGATGTTCCGTGCAGGCCGTGCCCGCATTGACTTCAATCACGAATTGGCTGGAAAGACTCTCCGTTACAATTACCGCATCACTAAGGTTATTGAAGAAAAGTCAGAGATGGTAATGACGCTACTCAAGATGACAACAGGCTCAGATGATTTCGAAGTTGAGTTTGATGGTGATGACGTTTCAATTACTATTCCTGAGTTCCTTGGATATGACCAATCATGGGGTATGGCAAAGTTCCAACTAATCCGTTCACTTAGAGACAGTGTTGGTGCTAAGACAATTACTTTCCGTGATGTTCATCAATTCCGTGAGGCCGGTGCTGAAGAAGAGGAAGAGCACGTCCACGATGAGAATTGCGACCACGACCACGATGAAGAAGAGTGATTCCTCCCATTCAAATTGGTGAAACCTCATTCGTGAGTACCTTGTCGGCGATACAATGAGTCTTGACAAAGAGGAGACAGAGTCCTCTGATGAAGTGGCAGATGTAGAACCCACTTTACCAATACCTGACAATGAATTCGCTCTTTACGAATTAATATCAATGGTGATTATTGGCCTAGGTTTGGCATTACCTGGTGTGGGTTATCTTCTTGGACATTTTACTGACTATTGGGCTATTTGGGATATTATTGACGTAAATATTGTTCAACCAATTATTGGTGAAGGTGGTGGGGATTCAAGTTACAATCCAGTTGATACTGTGGCTTATGGGGTTCTTCTTGTATCATTCATCGTAACACTCTCTGCAATGCTGCGAAAATGGGGTGTGCCGAGTGATGACCGTATGCTCTACTCCCTTCTCCCTTGGGTTCTTTGGGCAGTGTTTGTAGAAGTTCACGAAGATGCTGCTCTCTTTGCTGCAAACGTGGATTCATGGTTTGTTTCACCAATAATTCATTTCCAAGCTGCAGGCTGGATATTGCTTGTTGGTTTCCTTTCTTTGATGCAGAAACGTTCTGATCCGATGGCTGAACAACCTGGATTAATTCGATACTATCCTGCCATAATCGTAATCATTGCACAAATAGTATTGTTCTATGATTTCAGTGCAGTTGAAATAATTGTTATATTTATCGTTTCTACTCCCCTTTTCTGGTATCTCTTTGAAGCCGAAAATACTGTTTTTCATAATTGCTTCAAGAGTTGGGGGCAATTGGAAAAAACCATTTTTATTACTGGAAGCGGTTCATCTGTATTGGCGCTAACAAGTCTTCTTGGATTTGCAAGTGAACGCCAAGCTGCTGGAGAATTAATTCTGTGGCCAGCACTCATAGTTCTCTTTGTTCCAATTTTATTTGTTCAAACATTTAGGCATCGTGGCCTATCTGCGTGGGAGACACTAACCGGACAAGGTGAGATTCCAGGTATTCTTCAAGATGGAGTGACACTCAGTCAGTGGGAAGCCTTTGAGGGTGAAGAGCATGAGGCACACGAAGTCTTAGTCAGGCGTGCCGCTTACGCAAATCCAATAGTACTCTTGGCAGTTTATGGGCAACTCGTTGATGGTTTTGCATCATGGATGGGAGTTGATATTTTTGGCTACTCAGAAAAACATGTATTATCAGAATTAGTGATGCAACTTGGGGGCGGCACAGATGGCGGTTCTGGTGGTGGCTGGGCATTTTTGCTTGTCAAGTGCATACTTGCTTTTGTGGTCGTCTTATTTTTTGCCGAATGGCGATTCGAAAAACGCCAATTACACCTCCGTTTGTTGATTGTTCTAGGTTTATTGACAGTAGGTCTCGCACCTGGTCTTAGGGACCTAGGACGGCTTATGTTGGGTGTCTGACGCCGCACCGTTCAAACACCTGTTTGAGTTCGACCCTATGGGTCGACATGGATAGACTGCCTACTTCAGTGCGAACTGGCGATGAACAGTATGGTGTAAATTTGGAACACAATCGTGTTCTGATTGCAACTTTAGAAGGCCGGTTGAACGCAGTTCAAGAGGGTGGTGGTGGCAAATATGTCGAACGCCATAGAAGCCGCAACAAGATGTTAGCGAGAGAGCGAATTGCAGCAATTTGTGACCCAGGTACGGCCTTTCTTGAATTAAGTCCTTTAGCGGCTAACGGCCTCTATGATGGCAACGCTCACAGTGCCGGAGTGATAACGGGGGTTGGCATGGTTCACGGGCGAGAATGCATGTTTGTAGCAAACGATGCAACCATCAAAGGTGGCTCATATTATCCACTCACCGTCAAAAAACACATCCGAGCCCAAAGTATAGCCGAAGAGAACGCTCTTCCTTGCATTTACCTAGTTGATTCAGGCGGGGCATTCTTGCCAATGCAGGATGATGTTTTCCCTGACCGTGGCCATTTTGGAAGAATTTTTTACAATCAAGCAATAATGAGTGGAAAAGGAATCCCGCAGATTTCCGCAGTTCTAGGCTCTTGTACGGCTGGTGGCGCCTATGTTCCTGCTATGAGTGATGAATCTATCATTGTCAAGGGTAATGGGACAATCTTCCTTGGTGGTCCGCCACTTGTCAAAGCTGCAACAGGTGAAGAGGTCACAGCAGAAGAGTTGGGTGGTGCGGATGTTCATACTCTGAAATCTGGTGTTGCAGATCATTATGCAGAAGATGAATCCGAAGCATTGAGGATAGTCCGTAATATTGTGGAGAACCTCCCACCTCCATACAAAGTTGGATTGGATGTATCTACTCCAGAACCACCACATCATGACCCAGAAGAGTTGTTGGGAATAATTCCTGAAGATAATCGAATGCCTTACGATGTAAGGGAAGTAATATCTCGTATCGTCGATGGTTCTAGATTCCATGAATTCAAAGCTCGTTATGGTACAACTATTGTCTGTGGTTTTGCAAGGATTCATGGGTATCCGGTTGGAATTGTAGCAAATAATGGAATATTATTTTCCGAATCTGCTCTCAAAGCGGCACATTTCATAGAATTATGTGGTCAACGTGGAACCCCAATTGTCTTCTTACAGAATATTACTGGTTTCATGGTTGGAAGTGAATACGAAGCAGGCGGTATTGCCAAAGATGGCGCGAAAATGGTGACAGCAGTCGCTTGCGCTCCAGTGCCCAAGTTTACAGTAATTATTGGCGGCTCCCATGGCGCAGGGAATTATGCGATGTGTGGACGAGGATATGACCCTCGTTTCCTTTTCATGTGGCCCAATTCAAGGATTTCAGTCATGGGTGGCCCTCAAGCGTCGAGTGTATTGACGACGGTGAAGCAGGACCAGAGAGCAAGAGAAGGTAAACCCGATATGGAGGGGGATGAGTTGGAGGATTTCCAAAGGCCAATTCTTGATAAGTATGAATTTGAAGGTTCACCTTACTATGCTACTGCCCGATTGTGGGATGATGGAATAATTGATCCAAGAGATACTCGTGACATACTTGGATTGAGTATTTCTGCAGCGTTGAATGGTCCATTCCCCGATACAGATTATGGCGTTTTCAGAATGTGAAGGAGCAATTGCAATGATTAAATTTTCAATTGAAGAATTATTGCCTGAAACAGGCTTATGTTCCCTTTCAATTGAAGGGCCAATTGCTTACCTCACTTTGCAACGAGAAGATGTGTTCAATGCTTTGAGTCCAGAACTCATTGGTGAGTTATGTGATTTGCTTGATTGGTGTACTGAGCGTTCAGTAGGCGAGCGCGGAGAATTAAACGATGGAAACGGTGCTCCATATCTTCGTGTAATAGTGATGCGTGGTGCGGGTAAACATTTCTGCGCCGGAGCAGATATTGGTTGGATGCAAGCATCAGGGGCTCAAACAGCAGAACAAAATCGGGCCGATGCAGCACGACTTGACCGCCTTTTCAACACATTGTGGTCACATCCCTGTTTTACTATTGGAGCAGTTCAAGGAGTTGCTCTTGGTGGTGGCGCAGGATTGGTTGCTTGTTTAGACCATGTAATTGGTGAAGAAAAGACTAGAATTGCATTATCAGAAGGAAAACTTGGAATTTTACCCGCTGTAATTGGGCCGTATGTTTACCGTAGATTGGGTAGCGCACAAACTCGAAGGCTCGCTATGTTGGCTAGCAGAATTGCTGTAGATGAAGCTCTTCGAATTGGCATGATTGATCAGTGTGTAGATTCTCATGATGATTTTAGCGATGCAATCCAAGGAATCGTTTCTGAAGTCCTTTCAACTGGGCCGATGGCTGTTTCTGAAGCAAAGAAGTTGATTTTGACCTTTGATAGATGGCAAGGTAGTGATGAAGAATTACGACAGTGGACACTTGACAAAACCTCTCAGATGCGCGGTTCCGAAGAAGGACAAGAAGGGCTTTCATCGTTCATTGAACGTCGGCCAGCAGCATGGAAGAATGAGGATTGAGAAAGCATGACTTTACCAGACTGGATTGCATCTGCGCCATTCAAGTTTAGCAAAGTGTTGATTGCTAATCGTGGTGAAATTGCTTGTAGAGTCATTAGAGGCTGTAAGGAGATGGGTTTAGCAACCGTGGCAATTCATAATGATGCTGACATTGGTGCGATGCATGTCGAATTAGCTGATGAATCCGTCCACTTAGAAGGGCGTGACCTTTCATCGACCTATCTTTCTCAAAACGCTATTATCAATGCATGTAGGATGACTGGTGCTGACGCCTTGCATCCCGGCTATGGTTTTCTCTCTGAAAGAGCAGATTTCGCTGAATTTGTTGAAGCAAGTGGTGTGATTTGGATAGGTCCACCAGCCAAAGCAATTGAATCAATGGGTGATAAAATCAGGGCTCGCCGTTTGATGATTGATGCTGGAATCCCTCTTGTTCCCGGTGCTGAGTTATCTTCTCAGGATACATTATCTGAAACGGTAAAAGAGTTGCATCGTGTTGCTAGTGAGGTGGGATATCCTGTCTTGCTCAAAGCATCAGCAGGAGGTGGTGGCAAAGGAATGCGAAACGTCGAATCGCCAGGTGATTTGGAAGCATCTTATCTTGCAGCGCAACGTGAAGCGAAGTCAGCCTTTGGAGATGATACAGTATACATTGAGAGAAGAATTGTATCCCCTCGCCATATTGAGATACAAATTTTGAGTGATACACATGGTGACGCAATTCATCTATTGGAACGTGAATGTAGTATCCAGAGAAGGCATCAAAAAATAATTGAAGAGGCTCCAAGTTTGGCAGTTTCGGATAATCTCCGTCAACGAATGGGTGAAGCAGCAGTTGATGTTGCTAAGGCTGTAAACTATGTTGGTGCTGGCACAGTAGAGTTTCTATTATCGGGTGATGAATTCTTCTTTTTGGAGATGAATACAAGACTCCAAGTTGAGCATCCTGTAACTGAACTTGTAACTGGTGTCGACTTAGTTCAAGAGCAATTGCGAATAGCTTCAGGATTACCGTTGACAATGACTCAAGAAGAAATATTCCCACGAGGTTGGGCGATTGAAGCGAGAATTTATTCCGAAGATGCTGCAAATGGTTTCCTACCTTCAACAGGTCCTTTAGCAATATTTAGGCCACCAGAAGGCCCTGGTATTCGTTTTGACACGGGTGTTCGCGAAGGCGATATTGCGAGTATTGATTTTGACCCGATGTTAGCGAAATTAATTGTCCATGCACCTGACCGAGAGAGAGCAATTGTGCGAATGGCTCGCGCATTAGAGGAATTCATCATTCTAGGTGTGACAACAAATGTGGAGTTTTTGCGAGATGTTATCATACATTCGCAATTTTCTGAAGGCTCGACGACAACTGATTTCATAGAATTAAATTGGCCGAATGGGTGGGATTCGGATGCTGATGTAGAGGCAGCAGTTGTTGGGGCTGCTTGTGCGGAGAAAGCCGGACTCCATCTTTCTACAGCAACAAGTGGAAGCAGTGAATCACCAGACCCGTTCAATCCGTTCATGACTTTGGGTAGGAGATATCCATGAGGTGCATATTATGACGGAATTCATCAATCATTCTGACGACAGCAAGTGGGATGTTGCAGTAATGGATTCAGTTGCAGGTTATTCACCAATTCATGTTGAAGTTGAAGGTGAATTGTTGGACCTTTCAAGTTGGCAATTATCACCGACATCAAAGAATGAAGAAATCATTCTTGAACGTGGTGAAGGAAGTGAACGCATGATACTTGTCAAAGTAGGCGATGTATGGTGGGTATTCCATGATGGAAATACTTCCAAGGTTTCTGTCGTAGAGAGGGGGGCGGTCAATACATTTGACCAAATGGGTGGATTAACTTCTCCAATGCCTGGTAAGATTTTGACAGTTATGACTTCTGTTGGTGAATCAGTTGATGAAGGGCAAACACTTCTAATTCTTGAAGCTATGAAAATGGAGAATAGAATCTGTTCTCCAGTTGATGGTGTTGTCTCGGCAATTCATTTTTCTGAAGGCGATCAAGTAGAACAAGGAACAGTTCTCATTGAAATTGATAGCGCCGAGTGATATCGGAGCCTTATTTTTCAATTGAAAATTTAATTTTCCAATTGGGATTTCGTGGCAACATTACTACCATTTACATGATTGTAGTACTTTTTGACCTTGCATATAGGGTTGAAGGACTTCTGGGATCTGAACTAATCCATCTTCCATTTGATTTTGCTCTACAATAGCAACTAGCGCTCGGCTTGTTGCAACAGCGGTTGAATTTAGAGTGTGGACCGCTTCATTCCCCTCAGCAGTTCGGTAACGCATTCTAAGTCGGTTTGCTTGATAGTCTGTACAATTAGAGCATGAAACCACTTCTTTGTAGGCGTCTACACCAGGAAGCCATGCTTCTAGGTCGTATTTCTTGGCCGCTACAGTTCCCATGTCACCTGTACAGATATTCACAACTTCATAATGCAGTCCGAGTGAATCCCATAGTTCTACACAATTAGTGAGCAGTTCTTCGTGTAATTCCCATGAATCTTCAGGTTTTGAAATAATGATTTGTTCAATCTTTGTGAATTGGTGAACTCTCCAAATTCCCTTATCTGATTGCCCATGAGCGCCAACTTCGCGTCTAAAACATGGTGAGACTCCAACCATTTTCAGAGGTAGCATTGATGGTTCAATCACTTCATCCATGAACATTGCAGTGAGTGGGTGTTCACTAGTAGCAATCGTGTAGAATCCTTCTGGTTGTACATTGTACATGACCGTTTCAAAGTCACTTAAGTCGGTGACGCCTTCATATGCAGAACGGTTCATCATTACAGGTGGTTGAACAAATGTGTATCCTTTTGCTGTTAGGCAATCGATTGCATACTGCTGTAATGCTAATTCCATACGGGCAAGGTCTCCCTTGAGGAAGTAGAAACGGCTACCAGCAATTTTGGCAGCGCGTGGTAAGTCGACCCAATTGTTTTGATCAACTAATTCGTTGTGTGTTTTAGGAGTAAATGTGTATTCACCCTTTTCTCCATGTTTGCTATGTAATGTGTTCCCATCTTCATTTTCACCAACTGGTACACTTTGGTGGAGAATGTTTGGAATTTTCATACGCAATGTGTCGCGTGAATTGACTAGGTTATCT
Organism: Methanobacteriota archaeon; assembly: GCA_018650285.1. Lineage (GTDB taxonomy): Archaea > Thermoplasmatota > Poseidoniia > Poseidoniales > Thalassarchaeaceae > MGIIb-Q1. Next base: position 93,039 of record JABIGF010000002.1, on the reverse strand, counting down.
GCTTCAATGCCAAGTTCGTCAATTTGGTCACCAAGGCTTGCAACTTCTGCAAGGATTCTTTCGGCTTCAGTACTATCGCCCGCTTTCTTTGCCTCAGCAATTCCTCTCGCCGCTTGGTTCCGTTGGCGTCTGAGTTGGTCAGCATCGTAGCGAGTTTTCTTCCACGCTTCATCAAGACGGATTACTTCGTCAATGCTATCGTGAGCAATTCCTCTTTTGTCATGGTCAGCACGAATGACATCTGCGTGGTCACGAAACATTTTGATGTCTAACATTTCTATTCACCTCGCTGATAATATCTATTCTCTTTAACTCACTCATTTCTTAGAATATTGTAATGCCAAAGGACAAGGCTCCTGTTCCAATAGCAAGCAGTCCAGTGATTAGGTAGCCAAGAATACTTCCTCCATTCAATAATGGAAGACCGGCTTGAGGTCGTCCCATGGCAACATATCCCATTAGTACAAAGTAGCCAATAAGGCCACCAATCAAAGTTCCGATAGCAACAAACATTGGCTCGTCGAGTCCCATGAAAGTGCTACCAGATGGAAGGAAGGTAAGGGCTGAAATGACTAGCATTCCAGGGAATATGACATCACCAAGACCCATGAATAAGGCATCTCCTCCACTCTTCTTTGGGCGTGGAGAAGGTGGTGGTGCCATAGGTATACCATCATCACTCTTCTTGCTACGCTCCTTCTTATTTGCACTAGGAGCGACATCATTTTCCACTCTACTCATGGTATCTTCTCCTTCGTCTAAGAAAGAGTATTGTTTGTCTTGAGGTGCTACTAACAGGATTGGAAGCTTGAGACTAATCATCGTGTCGGCAAGATCTAGCATGTGTTTTGATTTGTAAACCGCATAGTAATCGTATACCGCGGCAACAACCATGAAAATCACTATGAGCGTTGGTACAAAACTAACACCAATTATTGTGATTACACCTGCACCAGTTAGTATTCCAGTAGTATTTACCACATACCATTCTGGTCTAATAGTTAGAGCAATCATCAGGATAGTTGATGCTACTAATGCGATGATTTGAGACCAGTAAATAGGAATCCAATAACCAGTTGAATCTTGTAGAATTAATGCTGGTTGATTAACGGGAGTGGCTACTACTGCACTATGAGATGTATTTACTGTATAAGATGTAAGGATTCCATCTTCAATGCCAATTTCATCCCAAGCTGGTGCATCAATTGTATGGAGTATCATATCTATTGGGCCTTGTGAAACTGGTCCTTCAATAGTTAAACTCTCAACCATAACCCAACCTGAAAACATACGGGTTTGGCCACCGCTAGCAACCCACACATCGATTCTTCCATCGCGCTGGTCATCGCCAAGCATGATGCCTTGAATAACAGAATCAAACGCATCATTTTCATTGAATTTAATATGTTTTTCAACATTCATTTCTGTGCCATCCCAAACATAGCCGTAGAGTTGTCCATTTTCGGTTCCAAGCATTAACATCCTGTCGGTTGAATTTGCATTCCACCAATTGTATCCACTCCAAGGGGAATAGCCAAAGGTGGATGCACTAAAGGCGTCGCCTGAATCAGGGAATGTTTGCCAAAGAATGGTAGCGTTAACATCACCAAATTCGCCATTATGTTGACTATCTGGTATTTCAATTACGCCTGCCCACCCATAAGAGACTAGCAATAATGTATTTTCATTTAGCATGCTTCCTTGAATAAATTCTCCTGAATTGAATTGTTCTGGCAGATTATATGCCCAACTATGGCTTGGAATACTTGGATGGAATGGGTCAACTTTCTGTAAATATTTGTTATAGATAGCCCAGTCGTTATCTCCAGATGAAAATCCTTCAACACATGAAACATCGACATGACTTGTTAATGGAGTGCCATCAGATTTGTCAAATTCCTGCCAACGGCTGCCATCACACATTACATATGTTTCCAAATTATCTATGATTCCTATTCCGTCACCAGGATAACCTCCATCTCGATAGAGTGAAAAATTCCATTCCTCTACTGCAGATGTACCATTATCAATTCCACTAGGTTCACTCATTTTTATGAGATGAGTTCCGTTAGTAACTATGAATGATGAAGGGTCGAGATCAACGAATAGCACTTCTGCATCTAAAGCCATTTCATCTCTATAATCTACATCTGGTTGAGGTATATCAATCGCATATGATGCAAGTGGAATCATTGCGTATGATAGTGAAATCCATAGAATGAATAGAACACCCCATTTGATGATAACTTGTAATCCTCGTTTTGCCAACCATATGATTAGAGCAGTGAATACCAGAATTAAAATAAATTCTAGTCCAATCAATCCAACTTTGGTTGTTCCAGCCTCTCCAAATGCTCTAGATTCAGGGCGGTCCCAAAACGGTTGAATGTAAATTGAGAGCAATATAGTGCCAACAAACATTACTGCCATGCCACCCATTGAGCGCCATTGGTCGGCCATCTCATTCATCACTGAAGCGAGGCGGCTCTGCTCTGTCATGCACAAGGCGAGAGAGAAAACCCATTTCAAAGAGAGGGTCCCAAGACGGTTAAGGAGGCGGGTCTTGGTGAGTGAGGTTAGAGTTTGGTTGCAGGAATTAAAAACACTTGGAATGCGTCAAAATCTTGAGACAACTGGGGTACTGCTAGCCAGACTAGAGATGCCTCACCTAAAATTTCCTTCAATTCATGTTGCTGGAAGTAATGGAAAAGGCACTACAAGCGTGATTATTGCCAATGCCTTATCACTTTCTGGAGTAAATTGCGGTTTATTCACTTCTCCACATCTCTGTTTTGTAGAAGAACGAGTTAGAGTAGACGGAGTACCCATCTCTTCACAATCTTTTGATTTGCATCTTCAAAGAATAAGGGATGTAGCACAAATAAAACCAGTTACAATGCCAACATTTTATGAGGCCACTTTTTTGGTTGCTATGTTGGCTTTTGCCGATGCTGGAGTTGACCGTGCAGTTATTGAAACAGGTCTTGGTGGTAGATTAGACTCAACTCGAATGGTGCATGCGGATTGTTGTGTTCTTACTGAGTTGGCTCTAGAACACACCGATGTATTGGGTTCTACTTTAGGTGAAATTGCTGCTGAGAAGGCAGCTATTGCTCGGCCTGGTGAAATATTTCTAGCCAAATGGACCTATGATAATGAGGCTAGAAAAGCAATTAAGGACGCTGTTAGCGACCATTCATTGGGCTTTTGGTGGCGCCCTGATAGGGCGCTTATATTACGATTTGATGATGCTGATGAGAGTCACAGGCCAATACCAAATATCGCAATGCCAAGTGATTGGTCTCCTTATCATAAGGAAGCGTCAATATTGGCTCATGCCGCATTAACATTGCTAGGTTGCCGTGAGGCGGCAATGATGATACCAAGCGCTCTTCTTCATACTGTTTGGCCTGGAAGAGTGCAATGGATAGAGCATCATGATGTCCCGATATTATTGGATGCCGCACATAATCCAAGTGGAATGGAAAAGATGTGTAATCAGTTGCGATTACAGATGGAATCGGATGAAGCCCCTACTCCAGGAGTCATAGTATTAGGATGCACACCACAGACTGATTTGGTAGCATTTCTTAATCCAATTGTAGAATTAATAGTTGAAGGTGAAGTTGAACACATTATTGTAACTGAGCCTAAAAAAGGGAGAAGGCCGGCAATTTCAGTTACTAAATTAGCTAATGAATTAGAATCACAAGGAGTTTCTGCAGCAATTGAGAGAATCCCTGATCCTAATTCTGCTATACATAGGGCATTAGAAATTTCACAACAGGATGCCAATATACCAATTCTCGCAATTGGCTCACTATATCTTGTAGGAAATCTTCTCAAATCATTTGGCTTAGATACTGTTGAAGCGATGACAACATTACGTTCATCGGAGGATGGGAAGCATTGGACATAATTCAATTATTGGCGTTAAGCAAAGCAACTTGCTTGACGACATCATCATAGGGTTGACCTGCTACGATTCCAATTGTCGGCGGTAGAAGTGAAGGAGAAGCATCTAAAAATCCGCATTGAGCAATGCCTTGCTTTAGCGAAAGCAAGCAACTGTCCTAGAGCAAAATTTGGTTCTCTTCTTGTAGACCCTGAACGAAATGTCATTTTGATGGATGGTTACAATGGTGGCCCACGAGGCGGTGGGAAATTATGCGGTGGAGATGTATGTCTGCGAGACACCGAAAAAGTCGTTTCAGGAACTAGGGTTGAAGTTGGATGCCATCATGCAGAGATGAATGTTATTTGTAATGCAGCAGCCAATGGTGTACCGACAAAGAACGCTTGGCTAATTGTTACAGGCGAGCCTTGTATGATGTGTGCTAAATTGATTCATCACTCAGGCGTATCAAGAGTAATCGTTGTTGACGGTGGTTTTGGTGGAGCAAATGGGGTGTCTTATCTTGAAAATCATGGCGTAGTCGTGCAAAGAACAGAGGGTCCAAAGGACCCTCGCGGCGACTTAAAATGAGAGATTAATATGGATAACCCAGATTATGACCCCGCTCAAGCAATCAAAGCAATGCGCAGTTTTAAAAGAATTTTACCATTATATTTGGGTTTAGGAATATTAGTAATGGTACCGGTTACCCATTTCTTTATCGCTCCCGCAATCACAGATAATTTTCTTATTACCATAATTATTGATACCGTGTTTACAATAAGTAATGTAGTTGGTGCCTTTTTCTTGATAATGACAATAGGCAGAAATGAACAAGCCCTAGTGGCTAAATATGGAAATTAACTATAGGAATGTAGTTAATTTTCAAGAATATTCTTCCATGAATATCTTGAGTTGTCGATTCAAATCATCAACATCGCCATTATTGTGAATTACAACATCAGCCAAGTCAGCGGTTGCATTGAGTGCTTGGCCACTTTCATCGTGAGCAATTAATTCTGATTCTTCTTGAGCAACAAACTGCTCAAAATTCTCTGCATCACCAGTTCTGCCGCGTTCAACTAGCCGCTCCCAACGTATTTCTCGCGGCGCTCTAATTTCAATGAGAATGAAATCATCTCTTTTTCTTAATGCTTCTACTTCTGCAGGAGTTCGTATGCTATCAATAGCATGATTGCTATTCGGTTCAATCGTATCAAGTAACATCTCTGCTAATATTCCTGGACCACCCATGGCTCGTAGTTTCCTTCCACCATCAATTAGGTTGTCTCTTGTAATATCTTGATTGTTAGATCTTAGCCAGTTACGAATTGAATCTGAGCATGAGTTTATTCCAAATTCATTTTCTTTGAACCATTCAATTATGGTGGTTTTCCCAGAGGCATTGCGACCGGTTATCCCTATTAACATCAAAATAACGGAAGTGACTGTGGTTCAAATGCCTACCGTTTTTCAAGAATAAATTAATTCAACCAAGAATTTTGATTCATCCCCAAAAACGCCGTGTTCGCGCATAATTGAGTTCGGCTTCATGTATGAATTTGAGCATCAATTCATGTTCGTCTTTCGGAACTCTGGCTAGAATTCGTGAGGCGGTCTCTTCACCAATTCCTCTTGCCATTAGGCATACAAGTGCCCCAATTCCTCTTTGTCGAACAAGATGCGCATTCTTTTCCATGCGTGCTCGAACAGCCGTATCTTCTGAAGCAACCCATTCAGCCAATCTTTCTTCAAGCCCTTCGCGTGCAGCAGCAAGCATTCTTCCACCACATTCGCAGTGAGTGTGTTTCGCCCCATACATTGCTACTCTAGTTCTAATACGAGTTGCACAAACAAGACAAATTAATACTGCTCTTTCATTCATTAATCTCTCTTCTAGACGAGTTCGAACTTCAGCATCTGACCAATTTGGTAGTAATAAGTCTCTTTCACTTTGAGGTGAAATCCCTAATGACCCTGATGCTGTTTGCTCAATTTTTACGCCACCTGATTGAATTGCTTCTAACAGCGATATGGTCCCTTCAATATCCATTTGGTCATGGAATAATTTGTCAAGTGCTTCATCAAGAACAACGGTACCACGGTAACGATTGATGATACCTTGTAAGTTGACTCGTCGTGGATCAATCCCGCGATGTAGAATTCCAAATATTTTGCATACTTGAACAAGGCGTGCGCGCAATTTTCTCCCATTAGGAATAGTAAGTCGCATAATGTCTCTCAAAGCATCTGGGGGAGTTTCAGTTAGCCAAGTGACCATAGAATCCGCAGTTAACGCTGGAACTTGTAGAGTTATTCTGTATGGGTCAATAATTACTCGGCCACTCTTTCCATCTATTGTTGATGCCATCGCTTGTAAGAAGTGAGCAAGAGCGGCATTTATTCTGCTACCGTGGCAGCAGTTGAGAACGAGTGCATCTCGTCTTGCTTCAATTGTTAATAGCCGTGAATGTGGGATGCAACCTGCAGCATCCAAGTGTTCAGCAACACTCTGCGTTAATGTCCCAAGTGAATGGTCTGACAAGGGATATTCCAAGAGTGGTTTATGTTCAGGTAAGCCAATAATCCACGCGTTTACTTTAGCACCAAAATCTTCATCTAAACAATCTTCAATATTCCAGCCGTGTTCTTTAGCAATCACTACTCTTAGGTTGCCAACTTCACGGGCAATATCTGCTGGGACTGGTGGTAATTCTCCAGCCCATACTGGGGCAGAACTTTGGTCAGAAACTGGAGCAACAAGTAACTCACTTTTCTCAGGGTCTGCATCAATAATTTGCCATGTTCTGCCAGCCATCACAAATCGACGAGGAGACCCATCCTCTTCTCCACCAACAGAATCTAGTGACAACACAAAAGTTTCATCGACATTTCCTAATGCTCTTCGAGTAACAGCATCTCGAACAGAATAGCGTGTTTCATCAGCAATCATAGAGAGGTTGCTAAGCATGTAGTGGCGACTTCTTGAGCCTGGAGAAAACCAACCATCTGCGAGGTGTTTGGGTAGGGCTGTGAGTAAAGCAGATGACCACTTGTCGCGTTGTTCATCTTTGAGAACAGCTAATTCTTCTCTTGAAGGTCGCTTTTCGGGTAGGTCTTTGTTAGACTGTGCGGCTATTTCCCAAAGAATTGGTGGCCAATCAATTGGGTCAGAAAGTGTAGGCTTTTCAACAAGTTTTAGCAATCGTCTATCATCTAATATTGAGATAATTTCTAAGATTTCACTATCCTCAATATCTGTGAATAGCGGGGCTCGTCTAAGCAAAGTTGCAGCCGAGTTTAGTGGAATTATCTTTTCAGCAATTGCAGTAAGTATGAGTTGATTAGCGGCTACCGAAATCGGTTTCCTTCGCCATTCAACGCCCTCTAGTTCACCAGCCATAGCACGTCGAGCAATAATTGCAGATTCACCGATATCATCCGGCTCCCAACTTAGTAGCATCCCTCGTGAGGTTCCACCTAGGGTGTGTTCTGCTCGACCCACTCTTTGCAGTAGGCGGTCAACTGCTCTAGGTGATTGGATTTGGTGAACTTGTTTTATTGAACCAACATCAATTCCAAGTTCTAGACTTGAGGTACAAACGAGTCCGTGCAGATTTCCTTTTTGTAATTCGGATTCCATTTCTTCACGAGTCTCTCTTGCTAATGAGCCGTGATGAACACCGATGTTTAGTTCACTATCAAGTTTGGAAATCCGCTGAGCCACTGTTTCAGCCGTATGTCGTGAATTAACAAATATGAGGCAAGGTGCACTTTCTCTTACCTTTGAAGCAAGACAACGTAGAGCTGCCAAACCACGTGGTGAGACATGAAGTTCTAGTGATAATGCTCTATCTTCTGAGGTGGGTGGTTCAGTAACGACTTCAAGTTCCGCTAGGCGTGGTGCTGGAGCATTACAAGCGACAGCAGTAGGAGATAACCAACCAGCCATTTCATCTGGATTACCAACTGTGGCTGACAAACCAATTCTCTGAACTCTTCGACCACATAACTCGTCAATTCTTTCCAATGCCACACTCAATTGTGCCCCTCTTTCAGATGCTGCTAAGTCGTGAACTTCGTCAATCACTACCGCACGCAGATTTCGCATACCTTCTCTTAGACGGCTGCCAAATAGTAGAAGTTGGCAGGTCTCTGGTGTGGTGACCAAAAGGTGTGGAGGGTTTCGTGATTGTTTCGTTCTTTGAGATTGTGTGGTATCTCCATGCCGTACATCTGAACGAAGGTTGCATATCTCTGCAAGTTCAGCAATTCGCCGGTCAATATCTCGGTTCAGTGCTCTTAGTGGGGTGATGTAAAGGATGCAAAGCGGATCCCATTGTTCTTCTATTGCTTTTGTTAATAGTGGCATGACTACAGCTTCTGTTTTGCCGCTGCCAGTAGGGGCTATGAGTAACGAATCTGTACCTGCTAGAAGTTGTGTTTGTGAGGCCGCTTGAATGGGGGTCGGTTTCCATCCGCGTTCTTTTGCAAGCCGTTGAAGAGGCTCCACAAGTGTTGAGAAATCTGACCTCACTCTGCTCTCCTCTTGGGGTGTCTGCCTAGACTAGGTGTGAAAAGGCCGCCGATTTTGAGAAATAGATAATTTCAGAGATTAATCGCACAGGGTAATCCAGTAAGATTAGTAATCTTCGTCGTAATCATCTTCTTCGTATTCTTCTTCTTCGTATTCATCATCTTCGAAGAGGTGGTCGTCTTCAAACAATTCCGACTTTCCAGTAATTGCACCTTTCATGCTGACAAATGCTACAATTGGTAGAACAATCATGGCGATAATAATACCAATAACAGCTAACAGATTTTGACGAGCATTCTCAACCCAACCCATACCCCAAGCATATTCAACTGAAACACCGACACTTGCCCTGTTATCAGTTTCATCAACTTCGATAATTTCATCATCGTCATCAACAATAACAATAACTCTGTCAACGCCTTCTTCTGCAGTCCATGTTGCTTTGATTGGAATCGCTTCATCAGCAATTCCATTGAGTCTTTGAACAGCAAACGGCTCAGCATCATCTCCTGAGTAGAAAGCAACAGTAAATCCAGTATTGGTAGGTCCTCCAAAGTTAGTGATCCATGCAGTAACCTCTATTTCTGCTCCTTTTGCGACTACTTCGCGGTCAGCAGAAATTCGTTCAACTGAAAGTTGTGGGCCAAGTGCGCCGAAATTAATCCATTGTAATTCATGGTCGCCATTAAGATCAACAGGTTCACGAATAGGGTCACTCTTGGAATTGCCTTCTGTTGCTAATGGGTTGCCTGCTGAATCCCAGCCTTCAACCCAGAATCCAATTTCGTAATCTTGTAGGGGAGGGTTCATTCCATCGCCAATCAAGTCAACAGTACCAGTCCAAGTAATGGCCTGGCCTTCCTGTAGCATTCCAAGAAGTGCTGAACCAGAAGAAATTTGACGTTGATTTTCATCTCTCATCAACCAGTGAACCCATTGTGGGCTTCCAGACAAATCAGCATCTTCCCAACCAATGAATTCAACAGGAACTTCTCTCAAGGCTGAATTGTTTGATATGTCAATCACATCAATTGGTGAAAGCCTTTCAAGAACTCTTGGCGGGGCGTGGTCTACCTCTACTTGTAGAGTGGTAGATACAGTGTCACGAGTCATGTCTTCGCCTCTTCCAGGAATATTTCTTACACCTGCAAGGAACGTTCTAGTTTCACTTGAAGCTAGAGTAGGAGCGGCACTTAGAGGCACTTCTAAACTAAATCCACCTTCATCAGTCAAACTTCCATCAGACCAGTATTGAACTCCGTCAAAGACTTCTACTGTGATTCCTAGATTACGTGGCGCAGGCACATCGCTACCTTCGTAGACAACCCGTCCAGACCAGCGCAAACGGTCGTTTGGCACAACACGACTACCATCTGAGATAGGGCCAATTCTTGGCTCTTGAACATCTTCAACGGTGTAGGCTTCAGCATCTAATACCAAATCATTCTCAACTCTGAATGTGTGTTCAGTGAAGATGATTTGACGTGGTTCAGAACTACCGAGTTGAGTGAATTCTAATGCTACATCTGAAAGGTCAGCATCGGGCCAATCCCAAGAAAATTGGAATGCAAAGGTGACCTTTACCCACGGCAATCCAGTATCATTTGTGGTAACAATGCCTCCACACATATCATCTGAAATATCATTGCAAGCAGGGTCAATTACTAAGAATTCATCATCTGTCCAAAATGTGCTATTGACACCACTATAAGACAATCTTTGCCTATCTCTAATTGGGTCAGGTCCTTCAAAGTCAAAGATTAATGAAATATCTGTGAAGTCAATCAAACCATTAGCATCTACTAATCCAAGGGTTAGGTATTGTGTAGTTCCAGCAAATGCTCTTTCTCCATCTTCATGGCCAGCCCAATCTAGGCCAGTAAATACAGAATCCATATCACGACGTGTTTTGTAAGTTACCAAATCATAATCGAATCCAGGTCCATCTGTTCGTAATAGTGCATTACCAGCAATATCTGTTCCTGTAACATAGTATGAAACTCGTGCCATGTTTGGATTTGCAGCATCGTTAATGGTTGCAAAGAATAATTTGTCAACATCAATTGTTGTGTTTGTCATTGTCTGGTTGACATATTCAGGAGCATCAGCAACACCATTTCTGTTTGAGTCGTGTTCTGCTTCAACCCAGTAATGCAAAGTCAATATTTCAGGTGCCCCAATAGCATCTTGAATTCTAATGCGTACTTGTTGGTCATCGTATCCTGCCTCATAGGCATTGTCCTCTGGAGATGCTTCAATCAATGTTGGGCTAGTTGCGTCAACACGAATTGTTCGTTGCCATGTATGATTGATTGGTAAGACCTTTTCAACTTCTCTTGGGTTATCAATTTGTACTTCATAAAACACTCCATCTGGGCGATCAATTGTGTCAACAGGAACAGTGATGAAGAATTCTCCATATTGGTTTGAACGGTCTTTTGCTTGCATGAAGTCACCTTCTGCTGTTCTCTTGATAACTGCAACATCAAAAGTAGAATCAAGCGGTGCATCTTCAGTTCCATCATACCATACAGCACCTTGGAAGTGAAGTGATTCTCCTGCTTTTATCCATTGGTCATTTTCTACATCGTCATGATGGACGGCTCCATCATTGTCTCTAACTTTCATCCAACCAAGTCCATAGGACTGATTGACGCGAATGCCAGCTCCGCCAGTTGACAATGACATGGGAGCATTGCCTTGGTCGTCTTCACAACTGACTCGGAACCCGACATTTTCTTGTTCTTGGAAATTTGAAGTAACTCGGAAAGCCCAATGGATTTCCATTATTCCATTACTATTATTTGTCCAAGTAGCTCCAGCATCTGGAATAATCCAATCTTCAGGATCATCATCAACGAGAGTGCCATCACTATTCCATGTTAAACTCGGAGTATCACTTGAAGGATAGGCTAAGAAATCTAGATTTGCTGAAGCGATACCGCCAGCACTTTCACCAATAACATGGCGAGTAATTACCTCGTACGTGTCAATAGTTTCGTGCAAAACCATCTCTTCATCCCAACTGATGTTTAGATTCACCGTTTGCATTGTGTAGGTGATTTCAAAGAAATTAATTTCAAGATTCCCCGAGGCTGTAGAACCAACTTCGATTGGTATCAGTTCAATACCTGAGCCAGTGTCGGGAATTATTGCATTTAACGCTGAAACAATTGAACCACCATCTGCGGTGACAGTAGATAACAGCGTATTTTGGTGTGTCCATTCGGCGGAGCCATCTCCTCCAATGTCTAATTCTACATTTTTAGGAGCATTTGAGAATAGTGATACTTGGAGGTCGTCAACAATAGGGCTGTATGCATTATTTGTCCCTGAATAGAAGTAGAAACACAATGAGAGATAAGTAGCACTACTTGGGAAATTTACAGTTTGGCCTGGTGTATTTATTATTGTACTAGTGCCTGATGTGCAACTGCTAGAAGTAGTCCACTTAATGGTTAGATAACTTCCTCCAAGTTCAGTCGAATTCCACCATACTTTGGCTGCAACTGGTCCAGATGTGCCAGTCCCACCAAAATATGGGGTGCGCATCCACATATATCCTGTAGAAATATAAGAACCGGTATATCCCAAGGAGACAGTATCAATGAGTGGAGTTACATTACTGTTTGTACTGTTTAGGTATGCCCGCCAACCTAGTTGATATCCAACATTTGCGAAGATTACCTTTCCGCCGAGTTGAGCAGTTTTCCATGTAGTGCCTCCATCATTGGTTACTTCGTATTCAATAGTGGTCCCAGTTGGTTTCCAAGAAATAGCAGTATCAATTGTTAATTCATCGGTCCCACGACTTGATGAGATTGCAGATGAGGTAATAATTCCAGCAGTAGATGTAGGAGTTCCAATATTTCTTGGAGCAGACCTTCCACTTGTCATAATTTTGTGGGAACTACCACTTGGGCATTGAGTATTGTAGAAACATGTCCAACCAATATTTCCTGAATCAGTTGGTTCAATTCCATAATGGGCATGGTTAGGGAATAAGATATCACCTTGATGTTCAGGCCAAGCACCATTTTTTAAGAATAGAGAGTGGTAATTTCTCGCTTTGCAATTAACGTTTGTAGTATACGTGCAGTATACATTTACAGTCACACGGTCTCCAACGACATCTAAGCCAGCGGGTTGGCCATGGCCACTTTGTATCATCATTAGGAGTTGGGTTGATAACGCTTGATAGGGGGATGAACGATTGACATTCCATAGATAATAATTATAATTTCCATTAAGGTATTGAGTTGCAACTACATACATCTCATTATTGTCAAGAGGGTCAAATGCAATGCCACCAATGTTGTAAGTTGATGAATACCAATTTTGCTGGCATGACCAAGATGCTGCCCCGCTACTACTCACAGAAACAGTCCACTTTGCAATATATCGATAATTCCAACTAGTAGTCCAAACAGTACCATTTCCATCACTAGTAATATCGGAAAGGTATGCCATTGTTGTGGTTGTGCAACTGTTGTAAGAAAGACTAACAGTTCCGAGTAGTGCACCACTGCTACTGTTGTATCTTCTAATCGTTGGTGCTTGATAGATATTGGTACTTGCCCATTGAGCGACATAAGTATCATCTCCTTGGTATGCAGTAGGGCCGGCGTAATTCCAACTTCCTCCAGAGTAACTTGAGTAACTATTTGTGGTGGCACCAATTAAATCTGAATCTGCAAAGCCGATAGCACCACCAGTTGTGTTGTGGTTCGCTCCACCAGCACTTGAGATTTGATTGGTATTTGTTAAAGCCCAAGTTGCATCAGTTCGCATTTCTTTTAAATGCGTTTGATCGTTTGAAACACTTATTGATTGGCGATAATCATAACCAAAGTAAGGGACGTTCATTGGACCATTTGTTGTAGAGGGGCCACCAAAATCAGTATTGCTGGTCGCATTAGCCCAGGTTGTAGTTGATGGTGTACCAGTTATTGAGAAAGATGCAGATGTTACTTCAGCTCCATAAGGCATATTGACTCCAGCAGTCCCACCATTTCCTTGACCAGAGAAAGTGTGTGAAAAACTAGTTGTCCCATCAGCAAATTGTGTTTCAGTAGTGGCGGCAATCGCAAGTGGAAGTATTGTGGAAAGCAGCATTAGCAATACAAGGCTAATTGATGCGTTTCTGATTTTATCTGTGCTATGAAACATAGGCGGTCCCTTAGGGACCGTTAGAGATACCATTTCAAACCTTTGTCTTCAAGACAAATCAGTTGTCAACCGAAACTGTATCAGTCAAGAGGCTGTGGAGCGGATGGGTTTGACATGGCGGCGGGACGAGGGCGGAAGAGTTTCAAGAGAACAATTACACAACCATTTGTTGATTTTTGGGAGAGTAAAAGAGATTATCATTTGACTATTTTGGGTATGCTGACAGTGCTTACTTTTGCCCTCATTTTTTGGGCTATAGCCTTCTTTACAATATTCTCTTCAAACGCTCAACAGGAGGCCAATAACTTTGCATCTTACACTGCTGTAACTTGGGTCGGTGTGTTGCTTTCTTTCATCCTCTTACTTTTCGTAATGCCAGAATTTTTCCATTACCTCGGAGTACGTAATTCATTGGTTGAAATGTTGGAAACAGATTCCCGTGCAGAATTGCAACGAAACAAGAAAGATTTGGATGAAGGTGTCAAGTTGCTAGCTGGTGCATGGCCGGCACGTCTTGAATCAAAGCGAGTTGAACTTGGAATGCGTCGAGAAATGCCTGAAGGAATGAAACTTCCAGCAGGCGAAGGTGAAGCAATTCTAGGCGGTTGGTTTACAACTAAGAATTCACGATATGCTGAAAGATTTCCTGATTCAAATTTGTTCAAAGATCCTGGAATAAATAAAATCCTCATTGCATTTACATCAATTGGATTTGTTACTTTCCTATACAATGCCCTATTTGGCTTGGCGCGAGAAACAATTGATAGTTCAAGAAATATGACTGTAGATTTTACTGCTATTGCCAAGGGTGCTCAGTATAATGCAACTTGGGCCCCACATGTTGACCTAATTGGTGGCATGCTCATTATTGGTTTTGGTATTCTCCTTTTCATGACTACACCGGCGCCAGATCACTCAAAAGATGCAAAGAGTGATGTCATAGAGACTGAAGAAGAGTAATCGGGGCAGAAAGAAATGGCCACAGCGCTCGGCTGGATTCGCGAGGCTATGTTGGCCATTGGTTTAATCCTCCTCTTAGTTATCGGATTGTGGGCTGTAACCGGCTCTCTTCCCCCAATGGTGGTTGTAGAATCATCTTCAATGATGCATGATGAAGAAGGCGAAGTTGGAGCAATTGACCCAGGTGATTTAGTGTTAGTAATGTCCACTGATAGAAGAACCAGAATCATAAGCATGGCAGAAGGTATGGAAGAAGGTGGACTATACGAAGGATGGGAATCGCATGGAAACTGGGGTGATGTCATCATTTATCGGAAAAATGGTGGATCTGATACACCGGTTATTCACAGAGTTATTCTTGAAGCGGTCGCAAATGGAACTGTGACTCCTAGTGATCGCGATAGACAACTTTGTTCGGAAGGAAGTTGGGACCCAATTTCAATTGACGCTGATGGGAAGGCGGGAACATGTGTGTTGACATGGGATGCACCAGGTACAACCGTGCGCAATCAACCTCACATTAACTGGTCATTTGAGGGAGTGGATTGCCCTTCTAATCCTCATGGTTTGATGGTTCAAGAGTGGGACCCCGGACACGCAGGATATCTTACTTTAGGAGACCATAACCGATGTGATGTTGACCAAGGAAATACGGCATATCCTCTTGCAGGCGGTCTAACTGATGAGAATGGTGACCGTGTCCAAGCAGTTCAGATAGATTGGGTAGTTGGGGTTGCTGGTGCTGAAATCCCTTGGCTAGGTACAGTCAAATTGGCAGCTTCTTCTAATGCAGCAGAGGTGACAGGCCATTCATGGCGAATGTTAGGTGTTAGTGCAATATCTCTCTTGGCAGTGACATTTTTGATTGAGCAGGGGACTGAGAAGTTACTGATTGGGGCACCTGAGATTGCTCAAGCAACTCTTGAAGAATCAAAAAAATCTGATGAAGAAGAATAACAGATCAAGGGTTAGATAACCATTGGTAAAACGATGATTAGAATCATCATTCCAAATAGAATAAGACTTGACATGCCGGAGAGTTTGTGAGCGGCAGCCTTGACATTCATTGGGTGTGAGTTGCTCTTGAATTTGGCAAAGAATTCAAAGTAGTCATGAATCCTATCACGCATTAAGTGGCCACCATCAAAGGGTAGCAATGGAATCAGATTAGCGAAGCCAAGTAACACATTCATCCAAGTTATCCAAAACAGAACATGAATGATTACCATTGTTCCTTCAAATCCGAGGAAGGTATCGCAATCTAGCATCTGCAATTCTTGTTCATGCATGATTTCGCCTTTGTATTGAATTGGGCTGAAAATTAGTTGTATTGGCTGAGATGCAAATCCAAAGATGAGTGGCAGCGCCTCCTTTGATGCACTTGGCGCGATAGGCCCCGCAATTCGCTCAGCCCCTATATTGTTTGATGCTAAGCCGATTACTCCAAGAAAAGCATCACCTTCTTCAATACCGTAAGCAGCGAGCATCTCAGTGTCACTACCTCTTTCAATTTGGTATTGATATTGGTCAGCGAGCGTTACTGTGATGTTTCTCTCAGTCCGTTCACTATTTTCATTAGGTGTTGTTAGGACAGTTAATGAAATGTTGTCGCCAGCATGATGTGAATCTAGGAATGCAGTAAATTGGCTTCTATCCTCCATCTCGATACCATCAGCGTGAGTAATTATTTCCCAAGGTTGTAACCCTGCTTGGCTGGCAGGCATGTCTTCAATAATTCCTTCAGCATGAACGCCTGCTATTGCTGGCGTCATGGTGTTCGCAACAAGTGCTAAAATAATGAAAAAGACAAGTCCACCGTAAATGTTGATGGCAGGCCCAGCAGCAAAAACTCGCTGCCTTTCTCGTCTAGGTGCTCGCATAATTTCACTTCCTTCAGGTTCAGCAAACGCGCCAATTGGAATAACTCCAAGAATCAACATCCCAAAACTTCGGACTCTCATGCCGTGTGCGCGTGTTAGTATTCCGTGGCCATACTCATGAATAACAAGTGCCACAATGAGGCCAATTAATCCCCAAACCAAAGGAATAGTTGGTGAAACGCCTGGGATTAGAATAATTTCAGAAGCAGTTGCCGGTTCAAGTTCAGCAGGATTCAAAATTGTCATAACAAATGTTAGAACAAAGACAACGAGAACAATTGTGCTAACAAAACGACATGTCCAAAGTCCAATTTCACCAAAAATGCGCCATGCACGGCGAGGTTTTGAGACTAATTCTAGAGTTTTGTGTCCTCGTTTTGTACGGACCATCAGAATAACCCATAATACACGTGATGCATTCCATTTGTCTAGCACTCCCTTCTCCTCTAGTTGTTTGAGAATGATGTACCAAACAACAATCCCAACTAGTGCCCAATGGATTTGTGCAGCAATGAAACTAGCAATTGCAATGTAGATGAATGGGCGTATCGAGTTGCCCCCTTGCTCTTCGCTCACGGCTGTTGCTCAAGCCGGCTTGCTTTGAACCTGCGCGTTGAAAGGGAAGCATAGTCCTCATAGGTGAGAGGCACCTAAGGTGAATTGATGACAGCACCGGAGCCGGAAAATCCAGTGGCGCACAGTGTTGAACGCAGGTTATCTGATTTGAAGCGAGAAGTTGATGCGATAAAGCGACTATTGACCCAAGCATCACTCAAGCGTTTATCGTCTGAAATTAATCGTCAACAAATTGAGTTGGAAGAAGTTGAGAATGAGTTTCATTCACCATTATAATTAGAGTCGGAATTTCCTCATCCACTCTTCAGGTTCTTGTTGTTGCTTTGCCACAATTATTTCGTCTTCAATTTTTCTCGCTTCGGCTTGTTCAGTCCATGCAGTTGCTTTAGAACGGAGAATTTCAGCAGTTTGAGAATAACTTTCTTCATCACGGCAGAGCAATGCTAGGAATTTGTGAAGGGGCAAACCTTGGTCCCAATCTAGGTGTGGCTTTCCATTTCTTGTTAGGGGAAGGGATGGTACGCGCCTAGCAATAACTGATGCAGGACCGGTTAATTTACTGGTTTCAACTTTGAAAATACGCCACGAGTCTCCGCGGACACCTTTCAGTCGCATAGCATAAATTGGCATCAAACCACAGCGCTCTCCTTCATTCTGCAAATCAAGATACTGCTCCCATGTACGTCCAGAGAGGTAGACTTTCTTGTCTTTGGTAGTCTTGACTTCAATCGGCAGAGAGATATCTCCACGAACTGCCAATAGATCACCCGCACCAGCAGTCCCACTACCAGCAGCACGGACAACCAAGAATGGACGGCGAATTACTTGCATAACTTTCGCCTTTTCAGAAGCACTACAACTGCGAGTAACAGCTCTGACACCATCCGGAGAGCCAACTAGAACTGCTCGCAGTTCACGCTCATAATGTGATGCCATCAGAAGTCACGCTTGTTCATTCATTCAAGACCATGTCGGCGTGTTTGGTATCTCGCGCCCCATTTTCATCATAATCGCATATTTTACCGAAGCAATGACCGCAATGATTGACTAAGGGCGCCGTATCACAACTATCCGTGGGAGTACTGCTTATTCGGACAGCAGATTTCAAATTGGCCTACAGGCTGATGAAATCTCTTCGTAAACGCGGCGTCGATTTTATACAAATTTCTGAAAATTCCCCACTTCCACCCGATTCATCTGTTTGGCTTGGTACACCAGAAGAAGTGGCAGTGAGCAAAGTAGGCACTGGTATTGCATGCACTATATCAGATGTTGAAGTCTGTATTGAGAGAGCGTTGCATATTGCAATTCAGCGTCACCCAACTAGGGTGTTGGCATTTGGTGTAGACCCCGGCCCACGTCCAGGACTTGCATGGAACTCTGATGGCCGACCATTGGGGAGCCAGCAGATGGAAAATGTTGATGAAACAGTTGACAGAATCTGCCAAGTAGTCTCTTCAATTCCTCACGCAATTGCAGTAGTCAGAATCGGTGATGGTTCTCCTACAATCGGTTCACGGTTAGCCAATGTCTGTCTAGCAAGAGGATTGAAAGTTGAGATGGTTGATGAGAGAAGAACATCAAGCGGAGTTGGCAGGCATGAACATTCTGCAGCAGCAGCACGAATTGCAAGGATAAAGGGTGAAGAGGTCACTTCTAGAAGAAAAGTCAAACCTTCTACAGGTGAAGTAAGGGAGGTTCAAAGAAGGTCACGTCGCGAAAGTGAAGGGCGCCTTACCTTACCAATTGAGTTGGCTCAAGCGGTTGCTGTAGGTCGCTTGTCAATGGTTGAGGCGTTTGAGGAATATGACAAACGCCGCGGCACTCTTGTTTGAAACATCAGTTCAAACTGTGATTTATTAGTTTCAATATTCAGAGGATTTTGAGTTCCGAACTATCTTCTTTGTCTTCTAATTGAGTAATTAAATTGTTGACTACGGTTTCAAATGCCTTTGCCGATTCTCCTTCTGGCTCAGCGACAATTCGGTGAACACCATCATCGCCACCTCTGACAATGCCAGGGTCAAATGGTAATTTGCCAAGGAAGGGTACTTCTAATTCCTTAGCCGCATTCTTTCCACCTCCACTCTTGAACAAATCTAGGGTTACTGACCAGTCACCATTCTCATCCGATTCAACATCAATGTTGACTCCTTGTGGCCCTTTTACAGTCAGTTTTGATTTTGGTTCAGCACTACCCTGAATTGTATACCCGCTCATGTTTTCAACAACTCCAAGGCAAGGTAGTTTCAGGGTTTTTGCGAAGTTGATTGATTTTCGGCTGTCGAGTAATGCAACATCTTGAGGTGTTGTTACAACTACAACTCCATCAATTGCTGGTAGTGATTGAGCAACAGTAAGAGGTTCATCAGATGTGCCCGGAGGGAAGTCAATAATGAGTGCGTCCAAATCACCCCATGCAACATCACCGATGAATTGTTGAATTGCCCCTAATTTGACCGGGCCTCTCCAAATTACCGGTGCGTCTTCATCTTCTAGTAGAAATGCCATAGAGATAACTTTGATTCCGTGAGGTCCTTCAACTGGATGTATTTGTCCTTCTTCAACTCGTAGTTCTGAACCAGTAATTCCAAGCATTTTTGGAATATTTGGGCCAGTGATGTCAATATCCATCAGGCCGACTTTTTTCCCTTGCCGTGCTAGGGCGAGTGCAAGTCCAGTAGAGACAGTAGATTTCCCGACCCCTCCTTTTCCAGAGAGAATCATTATTTTGTGTTTGACGTTTTCAGCGAGTTGAGTCATTCTCAATTTACGTCGCATTTGGGCGTAGGCTTGCTCCATTTGAGCAGTCTGTTCATCCGTAGCATCATCTGCTTTTTCAGGGGGTGTTCCACCTTCATGGTGAGATACAGGAGAATCACTCATGGACTGGGGGATATTGCTGTCATTCTTGAATCATTGTATCGTTACCGCAGGCGACATTCTTTGCTTAGTTACTATGTTGGCTGGAGTTTTCATCGCAATTGACAAAGCCAACCCATTGAAAGCGATAGTATCAGCAGAGGTGATTCATCATGGCCGGCACAGGAGTTTACATCACTTGGGTGACTGCATCTCTGCTTGGCGGGATCCTGTTAATGCCGGTATTTCGCCCAGCAGGAAAACGGGCAACTTTGGCCGGTTTTGTTGACATGTTTAGGCGCTATTGGATACACCTTGCAGTTGTATTCAGTATCTATGTGTGGAAAGATATCTTAGACGGTGTTGACCGTATGCTAATGGCAAACACGCACCTTGACATGACTCCATTCATTTATGCTATTGAAGGTGACCTAGTATTATGGGTTCAACAGACTTTCCAGAATGATGTTTTGACATTCGTACTAACGCATTATTATGTTGCAGGATATATGCTGTTGACCTATACAGCATCACTATATTTTGTTTATTTTAATGACCGTTGGATGGCTGATAGAGTACTATTAGCAATGTTCTTTGTCTATGCATTAGCAGTACCATTTTATCTCTTTTTCAATGTAAGAGTCACAGGGGACCACATTCCAGCAATGGAGCCTTTGGCCTACCATCTAACTCCTGAAATCCAGACTTGGTTCACAAGAATTGACCCTTTTACAAATGGTATGCCTAGCCTCCATATTGGGGTACCATTTGCCGTTTGGTTGGGACTTCATAGATGGGATTCAGATAATCGTTGGCGCAATTATCGAATCTTTGTTGGTTGGTTTAATGTCGTCACAGGGTTTGCCATTATTTATCTTGGAATTCATTGGTTTTCAGATATTGTTGGTGGTATCATTGTTGCTTCATTAGCAGTAGCGATTGCCGATAGAACTCACGCTTGGTTGTGGTATCGACTTGATGAACGAACATTCAATGCTCGCCTTGCTTGGTTGCTAGCCGATTTGAATAATCCAAAGCGGGTGCTGTCTAGTTGGATAGGTGATTTCATTGGCTGGTTGCGCCGTCCCTCGGCAGCTCAAACGGGAACAGTAATTATGTTGTTATTTGCCGCAACTTCTAGCGTTCTATTGTATGATGCCGCTCACCAAGATTTCCCAGCAGAAGGAGTAACTTATCCAGAAGCGGCTGCAGGTGCTGATGGATGGTTGGTGGCCCTTGATGCAGACGAAGACGGTAACTTGAGTGCTGTCATTATTGATATTGAGAATGATAGAACTTACCATGACAGCCTCTATTTGAATGAGAATGGAAACCAATCCCAATGGGGTCTATTGAATGCTTCAACAGAAGTGCTAATTTCAAAGAATCACGCGATTGTTTGGCAAGGTTACAGAATAATCACTCTTAAGTTTTCAAATCCAAGTACTCATGCTGACGGCAGAACGACAGGCCCTCTTTACACCGACCTTGCCCTTCTTGATGACTCGGACGATATGCCTGCCAAGTTATTCGCTATTGATGACGGGGTGGTCATCAACTTACAGAGCACTGTGCCTCACGAGGTATTCATGCCAATCTCTGATGATGATGTAATTCTCATTGATGGCGAGGAGAATAGTCTAGCATGGGTGACAGAGAGCACACCATTGACAGCAAATATTCTCTCTTTAGATGGTGTGCAAAACACGCTATCGGTTGAAGTAAACGCAACAGTTGATTCGGCTAAGGATGAACAAGTATTAGCGCTCACTGGCACTGTAGTTGACTATGTCAACGCAAGCATCACAGGTATCTCTTTTGACAAAAATTACCTTGTCGCGGAAGTAAATTTGTCAGCAGTCACCCGTCTAGTTATGGTGAATCTTGACACAGGGGAGCAGCGAATTATTGGTGATCCACTTTTCCCAGTTGCAAACCCATCAATTGGCCATGGTGTGATTGCTTGGCAACATAAGTGGGGTCTCAATTCAATGGACCCAAATACTGTTGAATTAGATTGGGATGTCAAATACCATATCATCTCAGAAAACCGTTCATATCAACTTCATACCGAAGACGAGTTTAACCAGACTACACCACAGGTGATGGAAGGGTACATCGTTTGGTTACAGGATAGTGGGGGCGAAGAACCTCCCAAAGTGATAATTTACAGTCTTGAGGAAACGTTTGAGCCATATTCATCAAAAACATTGCAAGTAGCAATCATTGCTTTGATTCCGTTGTTAACGATATGGGTGATTCAAAGACAAAAAGAAAACTCTGAATCAATAACAGATGAAGAAGAGTAGTATTTCTCAGTGGTCTTGTTCAAGCAGTAATTGCAAGCATACGATTGAGCGCTAAGATTGCATCTTCAGCAATTTGCTTAGGGACAACAATTTGATTGGTTATTTCTCCTGCTACAAGTGACTCAAGAACATCTGCCAAAAACGCTGGATGAATCATGTACATAGTTGAGCAAGGACAGAGACCTGGGTCTAAGCAAACTACCGTTTTGTCAAGATATTGTGCGTTCAATCTTTTGACAAGGTGGATTTCAGTACCTACTCCGATAACTGCACCGCTTGGTGCATCAGCAACATAACGGCGAATCATTTCAGTTGAACCTGATGCGTCTGCAGCATCAACGACAGCTCGGTCACATTCGGGGTGAGCAATCACTAGCGCACCGGGATTTTCTTTTCGTAAGTCATCAATTTGTTCAACAGTGAAACGTTGGTGGACCGAACAGTAACCATGCCATAGCACGAACTTAGAGGAATTCAAATCATTCCAGTCAGGTTTTAGCATTGGGTTCCATACTGCAATATCGTCATCTTGGTAACCCATTGCTAAGGCTGTGTTTCGACCTAAGTGTTGATCTGGGAAGAAGAGTACTTTGCCGTTTTCACCTGCCCGCTCTAGTGCCCATTCTAGAACACCAGCAGCATTGGAGGACGTGCATACTACACCCCCGTGGTAACCGACGAATGCCTTGAGGTCGGCACTTGAGTTCATGTAAGTGACTGGGACAAGGTAAGCTTCACCTTTGAGTGCAGGGCTGTCAGGGTTTTCTCGAGTTGCAGGGTCATTAAGTTGGCACTCGTTGAGAAGTTCATTCCAACAAGCCTCCACATCAGGCAGGTCGGCCATGTCTGCCATGGAACAGCCGGCTCTGATATTTGGCATGACAACTGATTGTTTGTCAGAAGTTAGGATATCCGCCGATTCGGCCATGAAGTGTACCCCACAGAATACAATGGATTCGGCTGATGAGTCAGCGGCTTTCCTTGCTAGTAGGAAGGAATCTCCAGTTTCATCAGCATGTTCAATGATTGAATCACGTTGGTAGTGATGTCCTAAAATCATCACTTTGTCACCAAGTTGCTTTTTTGCAGCAATAATTCTCTGACGATAGAGGTCAGAATCAGCATCATCAATTGAACAAGTGGGCAGCGAGACGCTATGCATTTAACCACCTCAGGGATTACTTCCTGTGGCCGCCACCGCTTTGAATGCATCCATTCTCCGCATATTAGCCCGAAGGGCACAGTGGTGGCAAAATGTTAGCGTGGGAAGAGGAACAACTCATCCATGTAGGGGCGGAGGCTGCAGTTTCTAGTGGCCGTTTCCTCGGCCTTCCTGCAGTCAGAAAAATCCGCCGCCCAAGAGCATATAGAAATCCTGCACTTGATCGTAGATTGACCACACATAGGATGTCATCTGAAGCAAAAATGCTTGCGCGCCTTTCTAGTTCTAGCCTCCCAGTTCCACGGCTATTAGCATGTGAAATGAGTAGTGGCATAATGGTTCAATCTTTGAGGCTAGGGTTACAACTTGTTGATGTATTGAGGGATGGCAAAAGCGATGTGGAATCGCTGATGAAAAAGGTAGGATTCAATATCCGACAACTCCATTCCGTTGGTGCAGTCCATGGAGATTTGACAACGAACAACATACTTTGGGATGAGCAACAAGGTGTTTCATTGATTGATTTTGGGCTTTCACAGTGGACGACAGAGGTTGAGAGAATGGGCCTTGACCTTCAAGTCTTGAGTGAGTGTTTGAGTGCTAGCCACCCTGAATATGGAGATGCTTTGGCTTGGGTGTTTCAAGGCTATGAGAGTGCTAACGACCTCCCCTACAACGGTTCGGACTTGCCCCCTGCATCTGCTGCAGATGTAATCGCTCGCTACAATGTAATTCGTGGGCGAGTAAGATATCATTCCTAATGTCTAGATAGGATGTTAATCAAAATTCATCAACTGATAATCATTGGAATATAACGCCAGCCGATGAAAGCAAATAGTGGGCAAAGGGTGAAATTTGCCATAATATAGGTAATAGCTGGTATTTTGTCGCCAGTATCAAAAAGTTGGATGACATCAACACTAAGAGTTGACATTGTAGTAAATGCCCCTAATGCACCAGTGCCTACAAGAAGTACAATTTCGGGGGTGATTTGTTCATTGATGAGAGCCATAGCAATCAATACACCGAGAAGGAAAGAACCAATGATATTGACTGCTAATGTACTCCAAGGAAATTCCCCTGGGATCCACTCAGAAACGGCGTAACGAGCGGCTGCACCAAACGCTCCACCTGCGGCAACAAGGAGTAGCGATTTTGGCTCCATGAATTGGCCACACCCTCCTACCCTTTGGTTTTGACGAATAAAAATGGGGCGATAGGCTCAATCGGGGGGCTCATCTGCGACAACCATGGAGCGACTTCTGTTTTTGACAGGGAACGCGGGAAAGTTAGCGGAAGCGAGCCATTTTTTTGCTCCGCTAGGCTATCAAGTTGAACAATTTTTGATAGATGGAAAAGTTCCAGAAATAATTGAGCCTCAAGCGGATGGATTGAGAGCAGTTGCAACGGCCAAAATTCAACAAGCACGTAACCTACTTGAAACCGAAGGAATTAATGCAGCAATTCTTGTTGAAGATGCTGGACTTTTTATTGATACATTGAATGGTTTTCCCGGCGTTTATTCTGCATCTGTATTACAACAAATTGGGCTTTCTGGAATTCTGCAATTATTGGCGCAAAAAGACAACCGCGGCGCAGAATTTCGTGCTTGTGCAGCAATTTTTGTCAACGGTGAAATCCACTTTGGTGAGGGGATTTGTCGGGGTTTGATATCATTAGATGAACAAGGCGAAAATGGTTTTGGATATGATCCAATATTTTGTCCAGAAGGTGGCTCAAAAGGTACAACATTTGGCCAGATGAATCGGGCTGAAAAAGAACAATTTAGCCACCGTGCAAAAGCGCTAGAAAGCGTGAAAATAGAGTTGGATGCACTTGGGCGCTGAGCCGTCATAGTGAAAGAGGGGTCGCATCTGCTCGCGTGTGGAGGGGGCACGATGTCGTTTGGCCGAGTATTACTTTATCTCGCATTGTTGTTCGGTATTCTATTCCAATTATTTCTCTCTGGAGAGTGGGGTAATGAGATGTATGGGTACATCTTTACCGGCTCACTATTGTTGCTTGCAGCCTTCTTATTGATGAGCAAAAGCAAACCAAAGAAGAAACCAGTCCGTCGTCGTGTTTCTGCATCAGAACAATCTAGTGATGAAGATGAATTTCAGTTGCCTGAAGCAGTTGTTGAAGACGAAGATGGTGGAAGCCGACGTGACCGCAAGGTTGCAGCATCATCTGATTCTATTGAAGAAACATCAAATCTAGAAGATGAAGATGGAGTAATCCAGTTAGAAGAAGATGCCATAGAAGAAGAAATTCATGTTGCCGAGGAATATGTCGTTGATATCAGTGCTGAACAGGTAGAAGAGGCTGATATTGAAGAATTTGTTGAGGAGCGCCGTGGCCAAAGGGCAGACATCAAACGTCGTATTGAGGAGCGCCGACGTGGTCAACTTGCAGAAATTCGTGCATCAGCAGCTCGTATGTGGTCAAAGCAGGATGATGGAGAAGATTTACTCAGTTTATTGGCGAAGCCAGGTCACGGTTTGACGGTTCTTGATGAACCTGAAAATGTTGTGGCGGGCCATCCATATGGTGCAACATATGTTAGAATTGATGACGCTAGAATACTCAAATTGAGAATACCTCTTGATACAGGATTTGTTGCTGCTACAGAGTTTGAAGAAGAGGTTGAAGTTACTATTGATGAGTTACCTTTGCCACCGCCACCAGATGGCTTACCATTACCACCACCACCTACTATGGGCCAGTCCAAATTAGATGCAATGCGTGATGAGATAGGTGGATAAAATGTCAGCCTCTTTACTGATTGAGAGAATCGAAGTTGAAGATTCTTCACCCGCAGGCGGTGTTGTTGAAATTTGGACAATTAATAGAGCAGACAAGTTGAATGCCCTGAATAGTGAAGTTGTTGCTGCTTTGAATAATGCATGTAGTGCAGCAGAATCAGACAATGATGTTCGAGTTGTAGTTATCCGTGGCGCGGCTGCTGGACCTGCACTAGAAGGCAAGCGACAAAAGCCGGCAGCATTTGTTGCTGGAGCTGACATTACAGAGTTCGTAGGCAAGGATTCATCAGAAATACGCCCAATATTTGAGAATAATGCATGGGAAGCGATTTGGAATTTATCAATGCCAACAGTCGCTTCAATTGATGGTTTTGCTCTTGGTGGCGGTAGTGAAATAGCACTTTCTTGTGATATGAGAATCGCAACGAACCGTTCTAACTTTGGAACCCCTGAAATCAATCTTGGATTAATCCCAGGTGGAGGTGGGACACAGCGTTTAACCCGTCTTTTGGGTTACGGTAAAGCAATGGAAATGGTGATGACAGGCGAAATGGTTCCTGCTGTTGAAGCATATAGAATTGGATTAGTAAATCGGCTTTGTGAACCAGAAGAATTGTATGATACGACAATGGAATTAGCAATGGTATTGGCAAATAAATCGCCACACACGATTAAGGTTGCAAAGCGAGCCGTAAGGGCAGCATTAGACCATGGTTTGGAGGATGGTGTGAAAATTGAGCGAGATGAATTCTGCGCACTTTTTGATACCGATGACAAAGAAATTGGTGTCAATGCTTTCATCAATCGAGAAAAACCCGAGTGGAAGGGTTGCTGAAGAAGAGGTGTTTGCGCATGTCTGACAATGACGAGATGTTAGTTGAAGCAAAAGACCTCGGCAAGGCATTTGGCGACTTCGTTGCTCTTCATCCACTAAATGTCAAAGTAGCATCAGGCGAGTTTTTCGGTGTGTTTGGACCTAATGGGGCTGGCAAATCAACATTCATCAAACTCTTAACAGGTCAATTGAGGCCTACAATGGGTGGGGCAAGGGTACTTGGAATCAATGTTAGAGCAGACCCACGTACGGTCAAGGCAAACGTAGGAATTGTTCCTGAATCAGAAAGTCCACCTTCATTTCTAACCGCAGCAGAGTACCTTGAATTTGTGGCACGTCTTCGTAATTTAGAGGATATTGAGGGTAAGGTGACCCACTGGTTGAACTGGTTTGGAATACCCGATAAGAGAAATACACTATGCAAAGATCTCTCAAAGGGGCAGCGCCAAAAAGTGATGCTTGCAGGTGCTTTTATTCATGACCCGAAACTGATGTTTTTGGATGAGCCTTTTGTCAATCTTGACCCAATCTATCAACGCAAATGCCGTGAATTGTTGATGGAGATGGTAGGGAAAGGTGGCACAATATTTCTCTGCACTCATATCTTAGAAGTTGCTGAAAGATTGTGTACTCGGGTAGCTGTAATTGACCGTGGCCATGTATTAGCAGCGGGAACTGTTGACGAATTAAAGAACAATCCAGATGAAACACTTGAGGATGTATTTATCAGACTAGTTGGCACATCTTTTGAAGAAATTGAGGCTTTAGATGGGACTGAGGAGGAGTGAGCGTGCTCACGACTTACTCTCCACCTCTACTTGTTGATTCTTTTTGGGTCACATTTCGTATGATGTTTAAAGAAGAATGGCGACAAAACGTTGACTTTGCAAAGAAGCGACATATTGCTCTCTTTCCTGTAATGCTAGCCTTCTTGTCAATGATTGTAACAGTCGGTTTGAGATACCTTACTGGTGAAGTATTAATTTCTACTGAAACAGAACAACAAGCATTTTCTTGGGACCAATTGAAATTGTATATGCACGGGGGCATTTTCGCTTTCTCACTTTCAATGGGTTCGTTTGCTTTCATTGGCAGAGTGATGGTGTCACAACGAGCAGGTGGGAAGAATTACTTACTCGCAATACCTGCTGTTCAGCCTCTTGATTTGGTGACAAATTACTTCGCATATTACTCAAAAGAGGTTTCATACTATGTTTTGATGCTACTTACTCCAGCAGTACTTGGGATGGCAGGAGGCTTGTTGCTTGAGCAATTTTTTGGCTTATCCACTCCCCTTATGTGGGGTTCACTACCAGTAGTACTCGTTGCACTTACTACTACACTAACTCAAGGATTGGCCCTCTCATTTATCGCTTCAGCATTATTCAGCCGTGGAGGAAAATGGTCCTATATTATTCCCGCAATTGGCATTTCAATTGGTTTAGGTGCCGCATTGGATTTCGTTGATATCAAAATGATAATTCCAGGGATGATGTATCAGTTTACACATTATCACTGGATTCCAGTCGTCACCATTCCTATCTCATTTCTGCTCGCTTATGGGGGGGCATTTCTTGTGCCTGATGATTTTGAGATTCAAGTATCAGCAAAGAGTGAATTGCTTACACCAGTTTATGACAAATTACCATTTTTAGGGAATGGTATGTTGCGGCTATTAGTGGCCAAAGATTTGGTTGATCTATGGCGTTCAAATACACTAGTAAAGATGTTGATATCTTACACAGTACCTCTACTATTCTTGCTATTACTTGCTTGGTTAGTTGATTTTGCTTCTTTTCCAATACCATTCAATTTGTTGTCATATGCCCCATTTTTAGGTTTCTTTGGTTTTCAATTCTATTCCTGGTTGAATGGTATGGACTCTCCTGATTTCTTGAATGGGTTTCCCGTTTCCTTACCTCAATTGTTGCGAGCGAAAATCGTTGTTTATTTCTTAATTACCACTTGGATATCAATCATATTTTTGTTTGTGATGGCTAAGGTTCTTGACCAAGTATGGGCGCTACCTGCTGCACTAATTGTGATGATTGCAAATTCAATTTACATTGTCAGTTTGACTGCGCTATTGATGGGTCCTAGGCCCAACAAAGCAATTTTTGATATTTCAATAATGAGTTGGTTTTATGTTGGTACAATCATTCCACTTCTTTCATTATTCCTCATTTCATTTACTCAAGGTGACATGACGATTTACGAAAATTGGGGCCAAATGGTTTCAGAACAAGGATTGAATGCAACAACTGCAGTTCTTGTTGAAGATGATTCAGCAGGACAAGGATTGCGTGGCATTTTAGCAGTTAGCGCGGGATTAATAATTCTAGGACTCGCATTTTTGATGATGCTTGATAGAAGATGGGGCCGCCGCCCATTTGAGAATTGATGCACCAGTTTGATGGCCTATGGCTATCTCGAGTGAATGATGGGGGTTGTTGTTGCACTTTGCGGTTTGCCTGGAAGTGGAAAGGGAATCTTTTGTGAGAAAGCCAGTGAACGAGCAATCCCAATCAAATCTATGGGCGATATTGTACGTCAAGAAGTATCCCTGAGAGGCTTACGAGAAACACCAGAAAATGTCGGGCGCATCGCCCTAAATTTACGTCAGTTATTTGGTGAAGAAGTTATTGCAGAACGCATTCTTTCTTCAATTCTTGAAGAATTAGAAATAGAACCTCTAGTCATTATTGATGGCATCCGTTCACTTTCGGAATACACTTACTTTTCTGAACGAATAGAGAATATTTCTTTGTTGGCAATTCTAGCCAATCGTGAAATTCGTTGTCAGCGAATAATTGGACGAGGCCGTGGTGAAGATGGTGATGGTGATGATTTTGAAATCAGAGAGCAGCGCGAGTTAGAATGGGGTATGGAAACACTGATTGAAATTGCCGATGATTCAATTATCAATGAAGGCAGTATTGAGGACGCCCATGAGCGCTTTGATGCTTGGTTAGAATCGAACGTTAATTCGTGAATATTCTCATACTATGCGATTGAGCCCTTTCCTATAACCAAAGGTTATAGTCAAACGAGAACGGTCGCATAAGCGGAGCCGGAGGTTTGGACATGGCACGAAAAGGACGTGGACGACCTGAAAGGCAACGGAAAAAGCGCCAACAAGTGCAATATGAAGAGTTGGACAAATATCCAGTTGTGCCTCCACATGCTTTTGCTCGAGTAGTTCGTGACTTGAGAACATTGAACATCATGTATCAAGCGATAGAACCGCCCATGAACAAAAAAGAGCAGGCTCAATTCGAGGAAATAATGGACATTTTTGTCAAGTCATTGACAGCAGATATTGAAGAAATTGATACCGACCCCGATGGATATTTGAGAGCAGCAATGGACCAGATCATCAAATCCTATGGGTTGAAAATCACTAAGAAATCTCGCTCGAAGATTTTTTACTACCTTAAGCGTGATTTGATTGGTTATGGTCGCATGGATGTTCTGATGAACGATGCAAATGTTGAGGACGTTTCTTTAGATGGTACAGGAATCCCAATTTTCGCATACCATCGTAAGTTTGAGTCGGTAGAAACATCAATTCTTTGGCCTACTGACGAAGAACTTGAATCATATGTTATCAAATTGGCACAACGCTGTGGTAAACATATTTCTGTTGCGGAACCTTTGCTTGACGCAACCTTGATGGATGGTTCAAGAATTGTCATGAAGTTAGGTTATGAGATTTCAACTAAAGGTTCAACGTTCTGTATTCGTAGATTCCGTGAAGATCCGTTTTCACCTTGTGATATTGTTGCTTTCAGAACTATGACATCATTAATGGTTGCATACTTGTGGATTTGTTTCCAGCAAGGCATCTCTATGCTGTTCGTCGGTGGTACGGCATCGGGCAAAACTACCACTCTCAATGCAATGGCACTGTTTATTCCGTGGCAGATGAAAATCGTTAGTATTGAATCAACTCGTGAAGTAAACATCCCTCAACCAAATTGGATTCCTGGATTAACTCGTCAAGGTTTTGGTGGTGAATCTGATGATGGTGTGATTGGAGAATTCGAACTATTGAAGGCGGCTCTAAGAGAGCGACCGGAATACATTATTGTAGGTGAGATTCGTGGTGCTGAAGCATATGTTTTGTTCCAAGCAATGGCAACAGGACACTGTTCATATTCAACTGTTCACGCAGACTCTGTTCCATCATTGGTTCACAGATTAGAGAATAAGCCGATTGATATCCCTCGTGTTCTTCTTCCAGCATTGGAAGCTTGTGTTATTCAAATTCAGACTCGTATCAATGGTCGTCGTGTTAGGCGTTCAAAACAGATTGTTGAGATTGTAGGTGTTGACCCCCACAGTTTGGAAGTAATTACCAATGAAGTGTTCAAGTGGGACCCCTCAAGAGACGACTTCGACTTCTCAGGGAAATCCTACGTCCTTGAGAAAATCATGGTTAAAATTAATTATTCACAAGAAAAAATGCGAGATGAATTACGAACCAGAAAGCGAATTTTGGATTGGATGGTATTGAACGATATTCGCAAATCTGACCAAGTGGCCCAAATTATCACGGAATATTATGTCCGTCCTCAAGCAGTACTTGCAAGAGTTGATGGTCTCCAGTAGGGATGGTGTGACGAGTGGCAAAAGAGCCGGAGGAGCCCAAAACCCGCTTTGATGGTATGATTCTTACTGGCTGGCAACGTTTCTCAAATCTATTCTTAGGAAGGATGATTCGAAAGAAAGTTAGAGAAGATGTTGAGTTGCAGAAAACTTTGCTTCAAGCCGACATCCGAATTATGCCTGAAGTATACAAGGCTACAGCAATAATGTCAACAGCAGCATCTTTCGTCATTTTCATCGGTGCACTGGTATTACTGATGCTACCTGAAATTGGTGGTTTTGCGTTATATGAAAATATGCAAAACCCTGAAACAGTTTATCCTTGTATTGATTGGGCGTTTTGGCATCCGAATGATGTCAACC
Source organism: Methanobacteriota archaeon (assembly GCA_018650285.1). Taxonomy (GTDB): domain Archaea; phylum Thermoplasmatota; class Poseidoniia; order Poseidoniales; family Thalassarchaeaceae; genus MGIIb-Q1. The sequence goes on along the minus strand of JABIGF010000002.1, from coordinate 61,118 downwards.
CAAATTTAAACTGGGGCGGTGAAGGTCCAGATGGTGTTCGGGTTGCCTATGGTGGTTGCCCAGCATATGAGACCAAAGTGGTCCCAGGATTTGCTCGATATGGTGTGATGGCAATATGCGGTTTTTTCGGCCCATATTATGCATACAAGCACTTTTTGGGTGCTGCAACACGTAAGAAGAAAGAGCGTTCAGAAGCGTTGGAGAAGTATCTTCCATATGCAGCATCTTACACTGCAGCAATGTCTGCTGCAAATGCAACACCTGCAAATATTTTCAAATCTCTAGCATTAAATGAAGATATTTATGGCGACATTGCTTATGATTCAGCAATGATCTATCGAGATATTACTCTGCTTGGAATGGATTTAGTTACTGCCATCAAACTTTCAGTCGGGCGAGCAGCTTCTCCATGGGTTTCAGAATTTTTCCAAGGTATGGTTGGAACTCTATCGTCTGGTGGTAATTTGAAAATTTACTTCCTTAACAGAGCGGAGCACTACATGCGTGAGAACCGAATACGACTAGGTGTGTTCTTGGAAACATTAGCAATGATGGCGGAATCATATGTTGTGGTTGCTGTTGCGATGCCACTTTTCCTAATCGTCATGCTTGTCATTATGTTCTGGGTTTCAGGTGCCGGTTCAGAACTTTCTGAAGGAATGGTTTATCTTGTTGTGCTTGGTGTTTTACCGGTAATTCATATTGCTTACAGCATCCTTGTCTGGATGATGAGTAAAGAGATGGAAATGTGATTGGGGGGGTGAAAAATGGCACGAAAAGGCAAGAAAAAAATTCGCGTGGACCTCAATCTTCCGAAGAACGATAATACTCGAAGAAACTTTCTTGTGATTACTATTACCGGTGCATTCCTCGGTATTCTTTGTCTAGGTTTTTGGGCAACAAATGCTGCACTAGTGTTTGGTGTTCTTGCTCCTGCTCCAGCCAATGGCAACCCAGTATTCATTAACACAGCATGTGGATTTGATGCCAACCTAGCAATTCCTGATTATTCTGAAAATGAAACATGTTTCTTTACTCGTGAGAGGGCAGCAACACAAACTTTGTTGATTGAGTGGGACAATGTAAAGGCTCCAGGATTGGGGATGGAATTTGATGTCACTGGAATCGATGAATTAAGATTAGGTACGCTGTCTCATCCGCCTCAAGAACTGAGAATGTCTTGTGATGCGTCAGCGGATGAAGATTTTCCTTTCACTGTGACTATTTGGGAACCCTCTCCGGGCGGTGGATTAGGAACTCAACACTCAGTTTCCGCAGTCACTAATCAAGACGGTTGCTATCTTGAAATTGGTAATGCTGCTCCAGCTGAAGGTTGGGAAGTATGGCTGAAGTTTGACAGAGGTCTGCCGAGAATAAATGAATTCACCCTTACTGTTGAAGTTGACACACTTGACGGAATCCCTGATTGGATGAATAATAAAAATCAATTCATTGGCCCTGCTCTTGAAATTGGCCCTTTGAATTTACGCCCATTAATTTTCATTAATTTCTTTGGATATGGTTTCATCCTTATCGCTTTGCCTGGTGCGCTTTATTGGGATAAAAAGATGAAAGCAATTAATGCAATGGAAGAGAAATTCCCCGATTTCTTGCGTGATTTAGCAGAATATTGGAAAGGAGGGCTATCGATGACTTTAGCGGTGAGAACCTTGGCAAACTCCGAATATGGAGCCCTCAATGACGAAGTCAAAAGAATGGCTCAACAACTTTCTTGGGGCGTAGCCTTTGGAGATGTGATTGTATTATTTGCTGAACGTGTTGGTACACCACTAGTTAGACGTGCTATCAGTTTGATTGGTGAAGCGAATAAGGCCGGAGGTAAAATTTCTGATATTCTTGTTACTGCTGCAAACGATAGTAGAGAAATTAAATTCCTTGAAGGTGAAAGAGAACGTGCTATTGCATCGTATATTGCAGTTATTTGGACATCGTACTTCGTTTTCCTAGGTGTTATTGTTGTTCTTGCTAAGGTTTTCATTCCCGCAATCGCATCCTCAAATTCTGGTGAAGAGAGTGCTCAAATTGGTAACATGGTTATCAGAGCAATCGACCCTCTTTTCTTCCTAGTTGTCTTTTTCTACGGTGTTAGTGCTCAAGGTTTGGGTAATGGTGCCATGGCTGGTTTGATGGCTACAGGTAGATTATCAAGTGGAATGAAGCACGCTGGTTTTATGCTGATTATCTCAACATTGGCCTTCAACTTTGTTGCATTCTCGCCCGATCTATTGGGTATTCAGGGTGACATGGGATTGAATCCATCTCTGGGCACTTTCGTACCAGGGTGATTGATTGTTCTCACAGCGCCAGCTAACAAAAAATAATTTTGGACAAGTCCATGTTCTTGAGATGTTGACCCTATTCTGGCTATTTTTCATGTCGGCAACTTTCATTCTTCAACTAGAAGTCCCTGACCCAGTTTCATCTTCATCAGATGGTCAGTTGCAGATTGCTGCGGAAGATGCATTCATTCAGCAAATGGGTGTGTCTGCAGTTGACTCATTAAACCACTCAAATCAATTATCAGAGAGTCTTGCAGTTGGCGATTTAGATAGTACTTGTAATGACCTTCTTGCAGGTCTGCCTGACCCTGTACAAGGTAATTGTTGGGTGGCAAAAAACGAGGGCGATATTGCAAGATATGGGCAAGGAAGCACTCCGGATGGGCGGACCATTAGCACTCACCGATTAGTGACAGATGGAGGGGATGTTTGGACAGTATCTCTCCAAGTTTGGTATGTAGGGGGTGGGGCTTGATGCGTCAAACCGATGAATCTGGACAAATGTTGTTGGCAACCGGAATCATCCTCATGCTCTCGCTTCTAACAATGGCTTGGTTTGGCGTTTCTGTTGCTAGTCTAGGAGACCCTTATGATATTGGTAGTGATGAAGTGTTGCAAGTTACTGATGTCTATTCAGAAGTATGGCAACCGTTGATAGAGAATAGAAGTAGTTCTTTGATAACTGACGGAGGAGATTGGCAAGAGGCTGTTGATGCCGCTGCAAATTCAACATCTGCTGATTTGATGCGACATGGAGAACATCGAGGAGTTGAGATAATTATCAATGAAATTGTTGTTACTAACAACAGTGGTGTCTTTACTGTTACAAGCGAAGTTGGAATTGCAGATAGACATTCAAGGTTACAAATTATTGCCTTTGAGGCTGAAATTGATTTCAACTAGTACTATTCATTTCACTAGGTATTATTGGAGCCATCCACCGGTGCCAAAGTGGCGTTATTAGACAAGGCCAAAATAATCCGAAATAACCTGTTGGAAGTGTGGGTGCATTTTCGTATGGTTTCAATTGCCAGTATTGTTGACTTGCTTTCAAATGATGTGGTGCATGCCTTGGCAACTCAAGTAGAGTCCAACGACTCCACCGTTTTTCGCTCTGCCATGAGTGCATCATAGTTTGCCGTTCATCAGTTTCTCTACGCAACCCATAATGTTGAATATAATTCACATATTCTAACAAGAATATGCTGACGGCGGCTCTGTAAAGGAAGATTATTGCAACCCAAGAGCCAAAATAATACCAAATTCCAACAACTATCAATACTTCAATTAATAGACCAATAAAAGAATAATTGAACAGGAATAATGTTGAGCGACCTTTTTTCTTAGCTTTTGAAACTTCAATTTTCCAAGCGCTGATAAATTGTAAAGGGACAGTTTGAGCAATGTGTAACCAAAGCCCACGCCCCTGTGGTGCACTAGCCGAATCCAATTTGGTGGCTACATTTTTGTGGTGATTGTAATTATGTTCAGTTGTAAAATGTGAATACATTGAAAGAACTAGGTTGCATCTTGCAAGCCACCATTTGAATGATCTAGGCTTTGCGTGTCCTAGTTCATGACCAACAACTATACCTGAAACCCCAGTTGAAATTCCAGTGCTAAATCCTGCCACCCATATTGTCCATGTATTCCCATCTTGCAATACTCTCCAGCAAAGAGTAGCGATGATAATTGGGTTGAGTAACCCATGAATGATGAGAATCATCTCATATGGTGTGCCGGATTTTGGGGTTGGGCGAGAGGAAACATCTTCTCCAAATAATTGATCAAAAATGGGGTAAATTACGAGTGCTAATATGATACCTCCCCAGGTCCAATAACCGCCGTAATAATTGCCCCAAAGCGTTGAGAATGGTATTAGGAAACTTAAGAGATGAAATTGCCACGCTTCTGGTATAGATTTTGACATCTTATCACCTAAGTGCGTACCATTCTTCATCAAACCATTGGCGCACCCTCTCAGGAATTTCTTTGTGTAGGTGAGTATCAACAATTTTCCAACCAGCCCCTTTGGCCCTAGTAATTTGACTAGACTGTATTTCGCGTATGCGTTCAAACGCTGCCAAATATCGTGCTGAACCGCGATGTGAATTTGACTCTCTCTCCACGATTCTGTCACGATGCACTTCTTCGTTTTCAATAGTAAGGGTAAGCCCTAGAGCAACCCCACCTTCGTTTCTCCAATCAATAAGAATTCTATTTGATGGAATAACATGGGCGCCTTCAATGATTAGGTCCATTCCTTCACGTCGAGAGCGAGCAATGACCGCTTCAATACCCGATTCAACTGCTGCTGAGGCATCTAGCCAATCGGTAACTGCTTCTCCAGTGATTCCCGATGAAAAGGTTGAGCGGTGAAGTGCTGGGTTTGAGTTGGGTGTAGTGTTTGTGCGTAACACCTCTCTAATGGTGTCGCTGCCTGCTATCCTATCAAACCCTAATTCAACTGCAATATTGGTTGCTAGAGTTGATTTTCCAGCACCTGCAGCACCTGAAATCATTAGCAGGCGTGGGGCGCGACTAACAGTTGAATCCTCCATTGCCCCCCTCTCCTTAACAGGTGAACTAACAAAAGCCCCTAATGACGATTGTGATTTTACCGTTGAATCGCCTTCAATTCTAGGAATTCTTGCAAGCCATGCAGGCCCAGTTCCCTACCATTTCCTGACATCTTGTAACCACCAAATGGGGCGGAGATATTGAATGGACCTCCATTGATACTGACTTGCCCAGTTCTCATCTTTTTGGCAAAAGCAAGTGCTCGCTCTTCATTCTCAGACCAAACCCCTCCTGAAAGTCCATATTCTGAATCGTTGGCAAGAGACAACGCCTCTTCTTCACTACTGTAAGTGGTAACTGTGAGTAATGGCCCAAATACCTCTTCGTTCCAAATTGTCATGTCAGGGGTGACATCTGCAAAGGCTGTCGGTTTAACGAAATAACCGGTTTCAAGTCCGTCAGGCATTCCCTCGCCACCTGCAAGCAGAGTTGCTCCTTCTGAAATTCCACTTACGATAAAATCACTTACGCTTGATTGTTGTCTTGCTGAAGCCATTGGGCCACATCGTGTCGTTTCATCCAATGGGTCTCCCGCATTGAATCCAGCAACTCGGCTAGTAATAATTTCAAGAATTTCATCTTTCTTATTTTCTGGAATAATGAGTCTAGTGAGAGCAGAACAGGTTTGACCAGAGTTAGCAAAGCACGCTCCTACCGACGATTTAGCGGCTCTAACAATGTCAGCATCGTCTAGAATTACATTAGCACTTTTGCCCCCTAATTCTAGTGTCACTCGCTTGACTGATGGGGCGGCTGCTTGACTTACCCTTACTCCTGCTGAGGTTGAACCAGTGAATGATACCATGTCTACTTCAGGATGGCTTGAAAGATATTCACCGACTTCAGAACCGTGGCCGCTAACTAGATTGAAAACGCCAGCTGGCAAGCCAATTTCATCAATTATTTCTGCCAAAATATAGGCGTTCAGTGGCGCCTCTTTGGATGGTTTCAGCACCATTGTACAACCAGCTGCAATTGCTGGAGCAACCTTGCCAATAATTTGGTGAAGTGGAAAGTTCCATGGGGTGATAAATGCACATACTCCGACAGGCTCTTTGACAATTAGAGAGTTTCGAATCTCTTCTTCCCACTCAAAGTCCTCCAACATTTTGGCGTACGAGCGAGCCACCACGCGGGGTGTTCCAACCATTGCCATTCTGCTATATCCAATTGGGGTGCCCACTTCTGCTGTGATAAGTTGAGCGAGTTCTTCGCCTCTTTCTTTGAACGCGGCTGAAATAGCATTGAGATATTCCATTCTGTCATCAATAGAACTTTGTGACCATGAAGAAAATGCGTTGGCCGCTGCATTGACTGCTGCATCAACATCAGTTTCAGAACCTACAGGGACTGAGCCGATGACTTGCTCAGTTGCAGGATTGATAACTTCAATGACTCCTTCGCCACTTGCACTAACCCATTCTCCATTGATGTAGAGTTCCTCTCTGTTCATCATGAGGTGTGCCAAAGTGCAATCTCTTATGGTTTCATGTATTTGAAGAGGGGTGACCTCAACGGACATGTATGGCACTAACCGTGGAACGACTGGATGGAGGAGTGGCTTTAGTCACCCTAACTGCTGAATCTGCTCAAAATGCTTTCAGTGTAGAGGCCATGACAACAATATCAAACACGATTAATTCACTAATTGATGATGAAGAAATTAGTGCGTTTGTATTAACAGGTACTGGCAAGTTTTTCTGTGCTGGTGCCGATATCAATGAATTCAGAGCTTGTTATGATGATAATACAATATCTGAACTAGTGCAAGGGTTAACCGATATACTACATCCATTATTAGTTAGAATCCGACAATCCGATACTGTCTATGTGGCAGCGATGAATGGAGCAGCAGCAGGCGGTGGATTGGGGCTTGCCCTTGCAGCCGATTATCGGATTGCAGTTCCAAAAACGAAAATAGCGGCCGCATTTTTCTCACTTGGGCTAAGTCCTGATGGTGGCACTACTTGGCTACTACCTAGATTAGTTGGTGCACAAAGGGCGAAGAAATTTTTCTTTAACAATGAAACATGGTCGGGCGAAGAAGCATTGACTTTAGGTGTAATTGATGATTTGGTCGAGCCAGAAGATCTAATCATTCGGTCTTTGAAAGTGGCAACATCTTGGGGTGATTGGGCAAAATCCAGCCGAGCAGGAACTAAACAATTGCTTGATAGCCAATCATTCAATGATTTTGAAACTCAACTTCATTTTGAACAGGCGAGAATTGTTGCCGCAAGTCAAACTGAAGATTTTTCAGAGGGTGTCAATGCCTTTCTTGAAAAGCGAGAACCCGAATTTCAGTAAAGGTCTCGTGCTGCGTAGCAACGGCCTATTAATTCACCAATTAACGGGATCTTCGGGTCATCTTCATCCTTAAATTTGAAAGTGACACGCCCAGATTTCCTTACCAACAAAGACCTTGGGACTAGGTCCGGAAGATAGGCACTTGGAAGCACGAAAACACTCACATGTGAGCGGAAAGCAACCACGTTGCAGAAAGAACGCCCATCCTCACGTGTAAGTCGAAAGTCGCCAACCTCATCTCTTTTCACCTTGAGTTCGGGTGTGTTTTCTTTGACCTGTTCTACCAATAATGACCAGAGATAGAGCATTTTTTCATGTGCCATTTCTCTCAACCTTTTCGCCACTTGTCCAATCGTAGAACCCCTTTCCAGTCTTCTTTCCTAAATCACCGGCTTCAACCAATTTCACAAGTAATGGGTGTGGCCGATATGATTCATCATTGAATGATTCTGCTAAATTATTGAGAATGTCACAACGAACATCTAATCCAACAAGGTCAGTCAATTCCAATGGCCCCATGGGGTGTTTGTAACCCAATCTCATTGCAGTATCAATATCCGAGGCTGAGGCGACTCCATCAGCCAGCATTCGAATAGCCTCATTGCCAATTACTACTCCAAGCCTGCTGGTGGCAAAACCTGGCACATCGTTGACAAGGATGGTGGTTTTGCCAATTGCCTCGCCTATGGTGCGGGCAGCATCTATGGTCTCATCAGAAATCCCATCATGCCGAACAAGCTCGAGTAATTTCATGATTGGTACGGGGTTGAAAAAGTGCATACCAATTACTTGCTCAGGACGCCCAGAGGCGTTAGCGATATCACCTATTGATAGGCCTGATGTATTGGTTCCTAAGATTGCATGAGCGGGGGCCAATCTGCCTAAATCAGCAAAAATTTGTTGTTTTAACTCCATTATTTCAGGTACTGCCTCAATTACTAGGTCAACTTCTGCAACCGCTTCAGATAAGTCGCTAACTGCAGTCAAGTTTGCTCGCCATTCTGCTTTCTGTTCAGATGTTGTTTTCCCGCGAGCAATTCCTTTGTCCCAAAAGGCATCAATGCGAGCCATGCCAGCATCCAATCCTTCTGGAAAGGCATCAAAAAGTCGGGTTTGCCAGCCGACTTGTGCACATACTTGAGCGATGCCAGCGCCCATTGTTCCGGCACCGATAACAGCGACAGAGCGAATCTCCATGACAATGCCGAGCCACCGCGGAGCCATTAGAATTGCTGATGCTACTGAAATCAATCTTCGCGTCCGTATGCGGCTAAAGCAGCCTGAAACAGTCTTTGACGAGGAACATCGTGTTCCATGAAGCAGGTAAAGGGGGCCAAGTCTTTGAGTAATTCAATACAAGAGATATATGCTCCGTAAATAAATGGATTTACACTCTTTGATTCAGGTATTTCAAAACCAAGTTTTGCTAAGCCTTTTCGTGTATCATCATCCCAAATTGTGTAAGTATGATGTACAAAGTGGAGATAACCAGAAATTCTTCTCATGTCTATTCCTGCTTCTTCAGATAGGCTCTCAAGAAGAAGTGTATCGGGATAGCGAATGGCATATAGCATGAGCATTACCTCTCGGTCGATCTCTTTTCTCCAAGTTCGATGGCCATGCCCCATCCAATCATCAATCATGTCAAACATATGTCCTGTATAGGGGCGGTATGTTCGGTAGAGTAACTCTTCATATCCCTCAGAATCATCTTGGGTGTTGTTATGATGTGCCTCAAACAGTTCAGGAACCCTTGCAAAAAAGGGGCGGAGACGTTCTCGGTCTATGTTGAGCAGGGCGTAGGCCTGCATTTTTTCACCTCTGTATCGCTCTTATGCGGTTTGAGGGTTCAACCTTTGTATCAGTTGGTGGCCTCAATCCTTCCATTCTCTGTATTGAATCCATTCCTGCTTGAAGTATTCATTTAGTTCAGCAATGTCGTCATCATTTGGTAGATTTTCGTGTAGGTATTGTTCCCAAGCCGCATCATCACCGTCAAATGCATCTCCTGTAACGGTTGTTTTGACATCAACATATTTTCCTACACTGCGGTGGAATTTATCTGATGGAATAAAGAGGTCAATTTCCCCCTCTACTTTTCCCTTGTTGATTCTTACCATTTCTTTTTTGAGTTCTTCCCAGTAAAGATTTCTGCTTGCTTCATTGAGGTGTTCTCTGTCTGCTGGTTCACTTGATTCTCGTTCATCAAAACGTCCTTTGATACCATAGACATATGCCCATTGTGCGGAGGTTGACTCATCTACTCCAAACAGGTCAAGTCCAGTTGAAGCCCACTTGTTCATGTATTTTTGTAGAAGTGACATTGGGATTAATCCTTGTTTGACTATTCTGCGTAGTCCATTTGCACCAGTGCCAAGGTGGAATGATTCTTCCTTTAGCATTGGACCCATACTTGCAGCAAGTGGTTTGAACGAGGATGTACTCAACATTTTGAGTTGGTATTTCCCATCACGGTCAATGAAGTGTGTGAAGCAGAAGAAATCAAGCCAGTTATTTAATGGTTCGTTGAAAGAACCAAGCAAACGTGGCCGGTCAGTTTCAGCACGAATAGGGTTAGCGGACGAGTTGCGTTCAAGCAGTTTCTCAGCCTCTCTAATTCCATTTTCACCAAAATAATTGCACAGGATATATGCCATCTGCCAGCCATGTCGTTGTTCTTCGCACATTACTCTCAATGCTGATTTACGATCATATTCTGTTGGAGCGGTGTCAAGAAGATGCCATTGTTGTTCAACACTACCAAATTCAGTATCACCTTGTACACTAAGCATGCTGATTATTGCATCACGCACGCTCTGTTGAGGAATTTGCATACGCCTTTCCCATTTTGGCATTCCTTCAAAATCACCAAATTCTATCTCCTCTCCAGCACTATCCCAATCAAATTTGATATCAAATTGATAATCACCCAGCCAGGCTGGGTCAAAACCGATTCTTGTCTGCCATTCTCCAAATTGTTCTACCCATGCCTGAAAGTTTGGCTCATACTGTTCTACTACTTCAGTCGGACTCATATTTATTGCCCCTCCTCTTTTCTTTAATAATATACGCAATCATCTTGAAGACATTATTTTCTCTAATGGCTTTCTTCTTTCGGACTTTGATGCCTTATACTATCTGCAAATTCTTCAATGATATGCTTTTCAATGAGGTGAATCATTTCACATAAAGTGGATTTGGAAACAGATAATAGGCCAGCCAAATTAGTCAAAGTTATTCTTCGTGGTGTCTCATAATAACCTTCCAAAACTGCACGGTCAAATACCTCGCGTTGTCTAACAGTGAGTAATCTGTGATTTGCAGTGTGTCCAAAACCAAGGATTCGGTGTGTAATATTTTCTTCCTTTAGTTTACTAACTAGGAGTCGAGCGTGAGATTGGTCAACGATTAAATCCCATTCAACCCATCCATCTCTGACTTCAAAAGGTGTTTTTGGTACCGCTTCAGATTCCATTAATGGGCGAAGAAAACCTCCTCCTCCTTTACCAATGTGAAGAAGTGCCTCTACTCCGGTGTCAAATTCTTCTAGAATTGTGTACTCATCAATCGAATCAATTACATTCAGAGTTTCTCGAATAATATTAGAATCAATTCCAACAATTTCTACTAACACGCTACCTTGTCCCTTGGGTAGCGGCATGTGTTCTACAACGCGCAATACAAGGTGCGGGTGTTCGCGCGTGACAATCCCTGCCCAGTGTTCTTTTGGTAATCGAATCTGAATTAATAAGCGCTGTGCGGACACTGAACCTCTCCCCTTCTCTTTCATTTCAAACCCTCCTTTGTTTAAAGTGCGTCGGCTTTACGTTGCAACACTACAGCTACCAACATTACAATAAATCCAAGACTAATATATGGTATGAGATTGAGTGGTTCCCCTTTATCAACGGAAAACCCTACTGGGTCTCCAGTTACAGGTGGCCCTTCTACAGTTGTAGAAACACCATTCCAAAGATCAGTAGCACCATTACTGCCGTCACCGTCTACAGAATTGCCATAGCCAGTAAATGTGACTGAACCAAACTGAGGTGCGACCCAGTTAAAGGTCCAACTGCGTTGGTCATTTCCAGTTGTAGTGTGGGTCAGTTCTCCATTCTCTATCTGTGTATTATCATCGGTCGGAGAAAGAATCCCATCAGATGCGCGTAGATTGAATCCGCCGCTATTTGTTCCAGCAGCATCAGGGCCGCCAACGATAGTCAAAGTTAGTGTGTAGGCATCGCCTGGTACATACTCGCCGTCAGGGAGTCCTGTAAGTGTGACTGTGACTCCAGAGTCGGCAGTTCCTCCTCCGTGGCAGGCACAACCGCTGTCCACGCCTCCGCCACTAATTCCGTTTGACTCGGCAATTGCTGCTGAACCGGCATATAGTGACAGACAGAGCATAATTACAATAATAATTTTCTTTCCTTGATGGTGAATATTGATTCCCCCTATTTTCTGGGAGGAGGCATGATTGGCATTTTTAATCCCGAATATGTTCGGGGCGTTTGAGATTTCAAATATGCGAAATATTGCGCTCTAATACTTCTGCAAGAATACATCGGTTTTCTACAACCATCCAGCCAAAGTCATGAGCATCAGAAAGGATTTGCTTTGGGATATCAATATCTGGTTCAATCCATAGTGTTCGAACATCAGCCCATAATTCTGTACGAAGAGAGAGGTCTTGTATTACATCATTCATTCGTTCTGATGTGACATGAACCACAACAATTTGTATTTCATCTTCCAATTCTGATACAGATTCAAAAACCTCTTTTCTATCCAATTTAGAATCATTAGCTGCCATTTCTTGATTAATTGGATAAACATTGTATCCTCTTCGAATCAGTCCTTTCATATCCCCTAATGCAGGAGAATCCCTGCTAAAATTATCGGAAATAATTGCGATATTTGTGAACTGTAAAGAGCGTTCGATTGAATCTTCAATGTTATTCTTTCTTAACGCGTGCATATTTTAGCGTAGGGTGAAGACACCATTCTCTCTCTCCCGAACATGTTCTAAGCGATAATAACTTTATTACAGAGGTTAATATCAAGATAATTGAACCGAATATGAATCAAAATGTCCAATATTATGGCAAGTATCGCTCATTTGCAAATTAGTAAACGGGATTTCAAACTACAAAAAAAATGGCCCGCTTGGGGAGGCGTAACCCCCCCAAACGGGCTGTTCGCATTACTTTGAATTTATTCTTACTTAGCAAAGATTATTCTTCTTCGCCAGCAGGAATATTCTCGTTGATGATACTGCCCAATAGAGCACCAGCACCAAGGAATACACCGTTCAATAGCCATGGTAGAGCTACGTTTACAGTGTCACCAGCCTCGTTCATGAGGACTGATGCCATTCTTGCAGCAGAATCCCAGTCTACAAAGGAGATCATCACGATTGCAACAGGCATTGCCCATCGACTGTCAACAGCCATAACTTGTCCAAGTACTGCACCAGCAGCAATCAAACCAAGAGTGGCACCAAGGTCAAATGACCATGCAGTTGTACCCCAGAAATCAACACCAGCAGCAGCAGATGCTGTAACAGCATCAGCATAGCCAAAGATGTCATCACCATACATTTGGCCCATTAGGACATATGCTACAACGCCACCGATAATCTGCATTACTAATGTTATTCCAGTGTTTGCCCATGCATCACCGTCAGACAAGTTATCTTTGTTTGACATGTGCTTAAGCCATGTGACTGCCGGAAGTATGTCTGCGCCCTTAAACGCCATCCATGCTACAGTCATTCCCACTACACCCATAATGCCTGCTAGGCCCATTCCAGTGTTGCCAGCAGTTGTTAGCGTAACACCAAATATAAGCCAAGTGACAGCAAAAGCACCACCTATTTCATTCATCCATTCTTTCAATTTCATTTCCATTTTTCTCACCTTATAATATCCCATCGTACTTAGACGATTACTCAAATCTGATACAGGTTACTTATGAACAATTCCCTTAATCCGGCACTCATGAATGCCATTTTAGGCACTTTTTCGGGGGGCCGGTGTTGCATTATATAGTAGGTGTAGCCAGCAACACCACTAGGAAATACGTAATTTTTGCCAAAAAACGATGTTTTTATTATTGATTCATATTATCAATGTATTTTTAACTTGAAATATCACGTGTTCCACAGCAATTATCACAAATCCCATTAATAACAATTTGAACAGAGAAGCACCACTCATCTCCTTTCCGCCATTTTTCATTATCATGACTTGACGAGATAATTTCATGGATTATATCTCTAGTAGTTAGGACATTAGTCACATTGTCGCATCGATTGCAGTGAAAATGAGCATGAGCTGTTTTGCCAGGGCAATATCTTGTATCGTTGCCAAGATCAACTCTCTGGACGATTCCCCTCTCAACCAAATTTGTTAGTTGACGATATACCGTTGCCATTGAGATATCGTGCCCCCCGTCGGATAATATGGTGTGAATGGTTTGAGCAGAAGGGTGTTCTTTTCGCTTCTTGATTGCCTCATACACAAGTTTCTGTCTAGAAGTTAGGCGGCCCGCATCACTTCTTTCCATATTGTTTCGGGCTTTCATCCCCTCTTTGAACTTCGCGTGGTCGAATGCTCTAATTTATGAGAGGGTAAATCATCCTCGAAGAACTGTAACTCCAAGCCAAAAAACAATCATTGATAGTATCAAATTTATCCGGCCATATAATGTCATTTTCCCACGCAATTTATTCGCACTATCAGAATTCGGTTCTTCATTCCAAGCATTAATTGCTTTAGGTCCTAATTTGAAATCATGAAGTGCAGCAATAATGAAAATAACAAATCCCCCAACCATTTTCCAAGCGATAGTTGATGCTGGTTTTTGTGAATGCCCATTAGCAGTTGCGAATAACTCCCATCCGGATATAATATCTGATAGAATAGCCCCAGTAATTGCAATCGTTACAAGACAAATCCATCCGAGTAATCTAAATTGCTGACCGATTTTATTGAGAATTACTACGTATTCTTCACGTGAATGGTTTTTCCTCATGTAAGGAACTAATACAATCGCATAGAACATCATTGAGCCAAGCCAAGTTGCTGCAGCCGTGAGATGAATGTATGTGACCAGTGGCCAAGATACCATGGGTAGTCTAATAGGTCCTTGCCGTTGAATCGCTCACCGAATATATTCGGTAATTTCCTGCTATTGAATAACCAAATCAGTTGCCAGTAAAGCGGGGGGTACGGCGTTCTGTGTAAGCAGCAATTCCTTCTTTGGCATCATTACTGTTGAAAAGTGCTGCTTGCAATTCTCTTTCAAATGCAAGATGATATTCAAATGGCATCTCTGGACCAGATTGGCAACTACGCTTGATGTTGCCAACCGCCTTTGTTGCCTTCATTGGTAATGTGTACTGGCTAGCCCAGTCAAGAATATCTTGACGGAAATCAGCAGCAGAACCATCCCATAGATGGTTAATGAGGTTCAAATCAACACCCTTTTCAAAGGCAAGAAGTTCTCCTGAAACCATGTATTCTAGGGCTTTTGCTTTTCCAATTAGACGGGTCAAACGTGCAGTGCCACCAGTTCCTGCGAGAACACCTAGGTTGATTTCTGGTAGCCCAATTTTACCCGAATCTTTGCGTGCGATTCGGATGTCACAAGCCATGGCGATTTCAAGTCCGCCACCAACAGCGTGACCGTTTAATGCAGCAATAACTAACTTTGGTGTCTGCTCAAGACGGCTAAGTGTTTCATTTGCATGCAGGCAGAAATTGTACTTGAAACCAGGTGTGACGCTGTTTAGCATGGCGATACTAGCACCGGCTGAAAAGAATTTTTCACCATGTCCAGTCATAACAATGACATGTACATCATCATCAAAACGAGCCTTGACAATTGCTGTATCGATATCTCTCATCATTTCGTGGGTGTAGGTGTTTGGGCCCATAGCCCCTTCTTCCAAAGGTGCGCCAGCAGAGTCTGACGCAAGTTCAATGATGGCGATTCCATTATCGGTCACACCATAGTTCACAAGATTGTTCGGCATTGCTTCAAGTTCAGGCCAACTAGTCATAGGCTATCGGGCTCGCGACATGGGTTCGGCATATCAATTGAACCCCACTCCCTAAGGGAGTGATATTTGCAGGGAATTATCATTGTTGTAAATAGTATTCAAGCACTTGTATTGGCTTTGTTAGACATTACATTATTTTTCGATGACGTTAATTTCAATCATCTTTTTTCTTTAATAATAATTCGGAAGGAGGTCTAACCGAACATCTTCGGAGAGTATATGTTTGTTCAATTGGAAATCAGAATCGCTATTTTTTTTCTAAGAAAACATGTTCGGGAACAAAACAACTCTATGAGTATACTTGTGCAAATTATGACAGTAGCAGATACCGACCTTGTTCAACCTATGAACAATAGTTCAGAAGATACGCTCTTTGGTTGGAGAGGTGCTTCTTTGAATGAAGTATTATGGTTGGCGCGTGAAACCTTAGATGACCCAGAGTGGCCTACGGTGAAAGCGTGGCGAAATAAAGGAGGGAAAGTGCTCGGTCATTTCCAAGTATATTTCCCTGAAGAACTTGCACATGCGGCTGGAATGCTACCGCTCAAAATGTGCGGGGCACCTGTGGAACCAAGACTTTCAGACAGTCGTTTTGGTTCCTATCTCTGTTCAATAATGAAGACAAATCTTGAGCAGGCGTTGAGCGGCCGGGTAGAATTAGAGATGTTTGTAACCCATCCGATTTGTGATGCTGCTCGTAATCTTGGAGCGATTTGGGGTCGTAATTTTGACTATCCTTGTCAGATACTTTATCTGCCTCAGAACCCAAATTCAAGTTATTCAAAGCAATACCTAATGGAGGAATATCAACGACTTGGTGAGATCATTCAAGATGTAACAGGCAATGAAATTACTGAAGATGCATTGGCAAAATCAATTTCAGTATTCAATGAGAATCGTCGTCTATTACGTCAACTATATGCTGTCAAAAAAGAGACACCATGGAAGATTACTGCTGATGAAGCATACACTCTTGTGCGCTTAGCTGGGATGATGCCACGCGAAGAACACAATGAAATGATGACTCAAGTACTTGGTCAACTTGATGAGAGACCAACACGTAAGCAAGATCGAATTAGAGTCGTATTTGAAGGTGGATTTTGTGAACAACCACCTCTTGATTTAATCCGAACTATTGGCCAGTCATGTTACATTGTTGATGATGACTTGCTTATTGGATTACGTTGGATTCTTGATGATGTTGTAGTGGATGGTAATGGCATGGAAGCGCTTGCTAATGCATACATTGACAATTCATCATACAGCCCTGTACAACACGATAATAATAAGCCAAAAGAAAAGATGTTGCTTGAAAGATACCATGCTGCAGGAGCAGAAGCAGTCATCATTACAGCGGCAAAAATGTGTGAGCCTGGTCTAGAGGAGCAGGTCACTTACATTCAGACTTTAGAAGAAGAAGAAATTCCCTTCTTCATTAGTGAATTTGAAGAGAATATGACTACATTCTCCCAATTAGAAATTCAACTAGAGACATTTGTGGAGAACATTCTGTTTGATTAAGGTGAGAATATGGATTCAGTAAAAGATAACGAATTGTGGAGAAGAGGTAATCGTGAGGGCTCAGCCCTCTTTCGAAAGTGGTTCAATGATTTAGATGCGGCAGCAAATGCTGGTGAAGTTGGAGCATATGTCTTCGTGATGGGTAGTTTGACAGAGATTCTCAATACATTTGATTTACCAATTATTTTCCCTGAAATCACATCCCTAAATACGGCGATTAGACATGAAGCAGCAGACTTGCTAAACGAAGCAGAAGACCATGGATATTCACCTGATATTTGTGGCTATGTCAAAGCTGATTATGCCGTTCAAAATCGTGGTGGTCAACATCCAATGGGTAAGTTACCAAAACCAGGTTTAGCACTATTGACTAATGCTTGTAATACCTACCTAAAGTGGGGTGAAATATGGGAGCGCATGTTTGAAACACCTCTATTCACAATTGATGTCCCAGGGACACGCCAAAAAGGCACACAAACATGGCCAGGCGATGAACAATTTGAGAGAGAAAAGCGCTACGTAAGGGCACAAATTGATGAATTAATCAATACCTGTGAAGAGATTACTGGAAAGAAATTTGACATGGACAAGTTACGTGAAACTCTAACATATTCTAATCGGATGTCAGCAGCATGGAAGCAGATATTAGAATTCAACAAGGCATCTCCTGCAGTCTTCAACGCATTAACTGATGGAACTGCTTATCTTGGTGTCAATAACATCATGCGCGGGACCAAAGAAGGTGCGGAATACTTTGAACGACTTCTAGAAGAGAAGAAGTGGATGCATGATAATGGCATTGGCATTGTTGAAGAGGAAAAACACCGTCTTGCTTTCATCGGTGTTCCTTGTTACCCAATCTTCCGTGAATTCAATAATTTGTTCAGTGACTGGGGTGGAGTCTTTGTGACTTCCACTTATCTTTGGTTTGCATCTGGTGGTAATAATCTTGGATTCCAATATGATTTAGATAATCCACTTGATTCATTGGCCGAAGTGACTTTGATTCATGTTAGGGATGCAATGGATTCCATGTTCCATCCTGAACAAATAATCTATGACAACATGGATGATTATGGAATAGAAGGTGTTGTTTACCATCCAATAAAGAGTTGCAGAACATCCTCAACAGGATTGGCTGACAATAGACGTGCATTGATGGAAGCAACAGAACTTCCAAGTTTGTTTATTGAATCTGATATGATGGACAAAAGGGTAGTTTCAATTGCACCCATGAAGAATCGAATTGATGCTTTCTTTGAAGGAATTGAAATGCGTAAGGCAGCAAGGCTTCAGGAGGCGCTTCAATGATTTATACAGCAGGAGTAGATGTAGGTTCAACTCAGACTAAAGCAGTCATCATTGATGAAAATTTGGAAATTGTGGGTCGTGCCCTCAATGACACAGGTGCTAATGTGATAGTTGCCGCAGAAACAGCATTCACAACCGCACTGAAAGATTCAGGTTTGGAAGCAGATGCAATCAAGTATGTCATTGGCACAGGATACGGTCGCTACAAAGTAACATTTGGAGACGACCAAGTGACTGAAATTTCTTGCCACGGTAGGGGCGCAGTACATATGTTTCCAAAAACTCGCACAGTAATTGACATGGGCGGACAAGATACCAAAGCAATCGCTGTTACTGAAACTGGAGAAATTAGAGATTTCTGCATGAACGACAAGTGTGCTGCTGGAACAGGTCGCTTTCTTGGAGCTGCTTCAGCAGCCCTAGATATCCCTCTAGATAATCTCGGTCCAACGGCATTGAAAGCCACAAGACCGGTTCGTATCTCAACTACATGCACCGTTTTCGCAGAAACTGAAATTCTTTCCTGGCTAGGAAAAGGCAAGAAAATTGAGGATATTTTAATGGGTGTCCATCAATCTATTTCTGCTCGTTCAATCGGTCTTCTTCGCCGAGTTGGAATTGAGGATGAAGTATCATTCACTGGTGGCGTAGCAAGGAACCTTGGTATGGTTCATGTGTTAAACGAAAACATGGGCATCAAGATGAACGTTAGTGAAGAATCTCATTACATGGGAGCACTTGGTGGCGCTCTTTTTGCCATGGATAGAGCAAAAACTGCTGAGGAGGTGTCAGCATGAAGTGTGTAGCTGGATTAGATGTTGGCTCAACCTACACCAAGGCAACCATCTTGAATTCAGAAGGAGATTTGATCGGCAGAGCAATGCGAAATACAGGATTCAAGCTTGATGAAGCGGCTCGAAAAGCGTTTGACGTGGCTTTGGAAGATGCTGGTGTCAGTGAATCCGATATTGGTTATGTCATATCCACAGGCTATGGACGTCATCGTGTTGATTTCCGTGATGTGACAGTTACTGCATTAACAGCAGCAGCACGTGGTGCGCATTGGTTTTTCCCAAATAGCAGGACAGTTCTTGATATCGGTGGTCAAACTATGAAAGCCACAAAACTTGATGACAAAATCAAGGTTAAATCTTTCAGACTCAATGATAAGTGTGCGGCTGGGACCGGTGCATTTCTGGAGAAAACTGCTCGTTACATGGATTACAGTACTGAGCAAATTGGTGCATTGGCAATGTCTTCGAAAAAAGAAGTTGAAATCTCAGGAGTTTGTGCTGTATTTGCTGAATCAGAAGTAATCAATCAACTTTCAATCGGTTCAGAACCATCAGACATTATGCAGGGGGCAATGGTTTCTCTTGTTGGACGCTCTTTGCAATTGATGCGTCGAATCAAAATGGAGCCTGAGTATACACTAGTCGGTGGGATAATGAGATACCCAACAATGGTTCAATCTCTTACTGCTGAACTTGGCGGAGATGTCAACGTGCCAGAAGGCGATTTGGTACAATTTGTGGGAGCCATTGGGGCAGCAACATTGGCTCGTCAGAGATTGGCAAAGGTAGAGGCTGAGGAATGAAATTACCAATCGTTGAAAGTGACAATACTGATGCAGAATTTGAGAATGATGGATGGCGCCGTCAATTCGTTGCATCAGAGCCACGACTAAGCGAAATGTGTGAATTATTCAACTCGCTCGGTAAAGAGGTAATGCTAGTTCCAACAATCCAAGAGGTTGAAGAGTTAGATGAGGCATGCAAAGCCTGTTTTGAATCAACTAAAGAATCAACATTCACGATATGGACTCGCACAAATAGTGACTAAGAGAAAAATTACAGGAGGTTATGCCGTATATGTTCGGGTTGAAGATAGTGGGCTCAAACCACTTCGGTGAAGTGTGGAGGATTACATATGAATGACTTTGTCCAATTGAATAGGGATGGTGGAGTAGCCACATTAATTATTGATAATCCTCCAGTTAATATCGTAGACTCAGCCGTGCTTGCGGCATTAGTTTCCGCTCTTGATGAGTTGGAAGCCGACCCTCTTTGCCGCGCTATAATCATTACAGGAGCAGGCGAAAAAGGATTCAGTGCAGGAGCATCAGTGCAGGAGCATCTTCCGAATCAAGCCCCTCAAATGATTGAGCAGATGACAATTCTTCTTGAACGAATGCATGCAACTCCATTAGTCACAGTTGCTGCAGTTCATGGAATATGTCTTGGCGGAGGTGCTGAAGTTGCTCTTGCATGTGATTTTGTTATTGCTTCAGAAAACAGCAAAATTGGCATCCCAGAAATTACTCTTGGATGCTATCCTCCATTTGCGATGGTCCAACTTCCTGGACTGATTGGTAAGCGTAAAGCGAAGGAGATGATACTGACAGGTCGTCCTGTGCGGGCCGAAGAGGCAGAAAGAATTGGTTTAATCAATCAAGTTACTTCAAGGGACAATTTGATGCAAAGTGCTACGGATTTTCTATTACCAATTCTCAAAAACCCCCCTCGGATAGTTGCTTTAACTCTCTCAAGGTTACGTGCTCTTGAACCATTTATTTCAGCCCCCGGTCATCGTATGATGGGACAATTATTTGTTAGTGATTTAGTTTCTCATCCAGATTATGTAGAGGGAATTACTTCATTCCTTGAGAAGCGCGAAGCGAGTTGGAAAGGCAAGCGTTTCTGTGACGGGGCGTGTAAAAAATGAGCGAAATCCAAGTCACTGGATGGGAAATGTACGAAGTAAATTCCGCTCCGCGAAAACGTCAATGGGTAATCGATTGCTCCCAATTAGAAGACGATGAAGTGGTAGTACAAGTTGCTGGTTGTGGTGTTTGTCACACTGATCTCGGTTTTCTCTATCACGGTGTTGCAACAAAACATGAACTTCCTCTAGTATTAGGGCATGAAATTTCAGGGACAGTTGTCGCTAGTGGAACAAAGGCCTCACAATGGAATGGGATTGATGTTGTTATCCCTGCAGTTCTTCCTTGTGGCATTTGTGACGATTGTATCTCTGGGCGAAGTAATGTATGTCGTGACCAGATAATGCCTGGCAATGATGTTGATGGCGGTTTTGCTAGCCACATTCGCGTCCCTTCACGTTGGCTAGTTGCAATTCCTGATGATTACAAGGGTGACATTGCTCAATTGTCAGTAGTTGCTGATGCAATCAGTACACCGTGGCAAGCGTTAGCGCGTGCTGAAGTTAGTGAAGGCGATGTCTGCATCATTATCGGTTGTGGTGGTGTTGGTGGATACTGTGCTCAATTGGCTCGTTCACTTGGGGCAAATGTCATCGGTATCGATGTTAGTGAAGGGAAGTTGCAATTGATGGAAAATCTAGGCTTTAATCATCTCATCAATAGTTCAGAATCAAATGACCGCGACCTAAAGAAACAGGTTAGAGAAATTGTTCGAGCCAATGAATGGTCGCCAACAGCATGGAAAATTTTTGAATGCAGTGGTCATGTTTCTGGACAGACACTTGCATTTACACTAGTGGGCCCTTCAGCAACATTAGCAATCGTTGGATTTACAATGGATAAAGTGACAATTAGAATATCAAACTTGATGGCGTTTGATGCAAAAGCGTTTGGAAATTGGGGTTGCCAGCCTGAACTATATCCTGAACTTTTGGAGAAAGTAGTAGCTGGTGCGGTAGACCTTGAGAATACAACTGAATTAAGGAAACTATCTGATATTTGTGAAGTATTTGAGGCTGGGCATCACGGAAAATTAGGTGCACGTGTAGTTCTAGTTCCTGATGAGTTATGGGGTGTTAATTAATGCGTAAGACAACAGAGAGATTGATGGCAGAACATGAAGAGATTAATGCGGTATTGAATACACTATTCCGTGCTGTAAGGGTTGAGCGAGAAGGCAAACTTCTCGGCAATGATTTCTGGCACGATGCAATTGATTTTGTTAGGACCTTTTCCGATAATTATCATCATGCCAAGGAGGAGAAAATTCTCTTTCCAGCATATTGTAATAATGGCATGGACGTTGAATATGGCCCTGTTGCGGTGATGCTGCGAGATCATCAACAATTCCGCGATTGCATTAATATTATCGAAGAATCACTTGATGAAGGCGAAGAAGGACATGTCAAGCGTTGGGGTGCCACTGGTAATTTCATTGAAGGACTAAGATTTCACATTCACAAAGAGAATAACATTCTCTATCCGATGGGGGAAGATATTCTGTCACTTGAAGATGAAAATCGTTTGATGGAGATGTTTGATGATGCCGAAATAGCACTAGATGGTGTGGCAACAGAGGAGCATTACCGAATGGTAGCCCAATCACTTGAGAAACAAGTTTTGGCAGCATTTGACAGAGTAGTAGAAGCGGAGGCGGAATAATATGACAGTGACGGAAACAATCGATGGACCTTTAGACAGCAATAGACATAGTTTTTCAGATGGAAATTTTAACCATCTGAAAGTAGAATTACGGCCATTAAAGAGACCAGATGGTGGCGAAGTAGCTGACATCTTTGATGCTTGGTTGTGGCTTGATAATCCAAGTCAATACAATTCATACACAACAGAAATTCTACGGGAACTTTGTCTTGCTCTTGATTGGGCTTCTTGTCGTGCAGACATCAACTGTGTAGTTCTAACAGCCGTGGGTGACAAAGCATTCTGTACGGGTGGTAATACAGTTGAGTATGAAAATGACTATTCATGGAAACCACAAGAATACCGTACTTACATGGGTGTTTTCAACCGCATGATTTCTTTGATGTTAGAAAATGAAAAGCCAGTCATTAACAGAGTTAATGGGATGCGAATTGCCGGTGGGCAAGAGATGGGTCTTGCTTGTGATTTCACCGTTTCATCTGATTTGGCTCGCTACGGGCAAGCGGGGCCAAAGCACGGTTCAGCACCTGACGGTGGTTCAACAGATTTCCTCGACCTCTACGTTGGATATGCACGTTCAGTTGAATCGTGTGTATTGTGTGAACAGTGGTCGGCGCACAAGGCTCTCCACCTCGGTTTAGTCAACGAAATCGTTCCTGTTTTGAATAAAGATGGCGCATGGGTTCCTAATCCAATGGTTACTTTTGACTGGGTGGACAACTCTACTGGACAAATCGTGTATGGTGATTTCTTGACAGGCGAAGCGCGTGATGCTGGAAAAGCAATAATGGCTGAGTGTACCGTTGATTTGTCGGGTTTAGATGCGGCAGTTGAAGCATTATCTTGGAAACTTGCAAACACTTTCCCTGGTTGTACTCGTAAGACATTATCTAGCGTGCGCAAGAAGAAATTGCATTGGTGGGATGCTAACCGCGAATCAAATCGTGAGTGGTTAGCGCTGAATATGGCTGTTGAGGCAGCAGCAGGTTTCCGTGCTTTCAATGTTGGAGGCGGTAAGCGAGAAGATGGTAGCCGAATTCCACGAGAAGTTGATTTCATTGAAGTTCGCCAAGCTATTGCTAGAGGTGAAGAATGGACTCCAGAGTTAGTTGAATCATTCATGCCACACAATAAGGAGTGAATCAAATGGCTATGACAATTGATTTTAGTGGCAAAACAGCATTGATTACTGGCGGAAGTATGGGGATTGGTAAAGCGACAGTATTGGAATTTGCCAAGGCTGGAGCCAATGTCGCTTTCACATATCGTAGCCATGAAGATGAAGCGAAAGTTATCGCTGCTGAAGCAGAATCATTTGGAGTTAAAGCACTCGCTCTTAAGGCGGATGTTGCTGAATATAACCGAGCAGCCGAGGTTGTAGCAGAAGTTGTAGATACTTTGGGTGGTCTTGATTTTCTTGTCAATAATGCGGGAATGAATTGGGACGGCGTCATTTGGAAGATGGAAGAGGAACAGTGGGATCGCGTCATTGATGTTGACTTGAAAGGTTGCTTTAATTTTCTCCGCGCAGCAACTCCACACATGCGGGAACAAAAGGGTGGAAGCATTGTCAATGTCACCTCAATCAACGGACTGCGTGGGAAATTTGGACAGTCAAACTATACTGCAGCAAAGGGTGGAGTAATTGCTTTGACCAAAACAGTGGCTAGAGAAATGGGTCGTTCAGATGTTAATGTTAATGCAATAGCCCCTGGATTAATTGAAACAGAAATGGTTTCAGAAGCACCAGATTCGGTCAAAGAAAAGGCGCTTGGAGAAATTATTCTTGGGCGCCTTGGTCAACCTGCTGAGGTTGGCCAAGCAATAGTTTGGTTGTGTTCACCAATGGCGCGCCATATTACTGGACAAGTAATCAATGTCGATGGCGGGCAATACATCTGAACACCTTGCCGTGTTCCGCACTACTCAAGGGGGAGAGGCTCCTCCGGTAGAACAGGAGAGTGGTTACGTGCGTGAAGTAGTAGTTGTTTCAGCAGTTCGTACAGCGATTGGAAATCACGGTGGTGCGTTAGCCACTGTGAGGCCAGATGATCTCGCTGCCTTGGTCATTAAAGAGGCGGTTGAAAGAGCAGGAATTGATGGTGGCGAAGTTGAAGAAGTATTCTTTGGATGCACCAATCAAGCCGGTGAAGATAATCGTAATGTAGCAAGAATGGCAACACTGCTAGCCGGCTTGCCAACTTCGGTTGGCGCAGTTACTTTCAATCGACTATGTGCTTCAGGGTTAACAGCACTCAATTCAGCAGCGCGAGCAATTCGTTGTGGTGAAGGTGATGTCTACGTTGTTGGCGGGGTGGAATCAATGTCACGCGCACCATATGTGATGGCAAAAGCAGAATCTGGTTTTGCATGGGGCGACCCAAAAGTGCATGATACGACAATTGGTTGGCGTTTCCCAAATCCAAAATTAAAGGAAGCCTATGGAAATGATGGCATGGGTGTTACGGCTGAGAACTTGCGTGAACTTGAGGCCGTTGAGGCTGACAAAACTAGCAGAGAAGAACAAGATAGATTTTCTTTGCAGAGTACAGAAAGGGCCCTTGCAGCTACGGATTCAGGGAGATTCAAGGATGAGATAGTACCTGTAGAGATACCACAACGTCGAGCGGACCCTGTGATTTTTGATGTCGATGAGCGTCCAAGGCGAGGAAGCACAATGGAGAAATTGGCTAGATTAAGGCCTGCTTTCAAAGAAGGCGGTAGTGTTACTGCTGCCAATTCTAGTGGCATCAATGATGGTGCTGCTGCATTAGTTTTGATGAGTTCTGAAAAGGCTGCTGAACTTGGTTTGACTCCTATGGCTACTTGGATTGCAAGTGCAGCGGCAGGCGTCCCTCCAAAGACAATGGGCTGGGGTCCAGTGCCTGCTACGCGCAAGGCGTTAGCGCGGGCTGGAATGGAGATTTCCGACATTCATCTTGCAGAACTGAATGAAGCATTTGCAGTTCAGGCATTGACTTGTGTGAACGAATTGGGATTGAGTGAAGATATTGTCAATGTCAATGGCGGAGCAGTCGCTCTTGGCCACCCCTTAGGTTGCTCAGGTGCAAGGATAGTTGTTACTTTACTTCATGAAATGGTAAAACGTTCTCAAGAGCACGAAGGGGAAATGAATGGATTGGCTTCTCTCTGCGTTGGTGTAGGGCAAGGAGAAGCAGCAATTTTCCGCCGATGATGGGATGTTTCTGAATACCATTTTCGACAGCCTTACCCCCGAAAAAGAACCGAATATATTCGGGCGCTTTGGTATTGATGAAACCTCAATCAGATAACCATGGGTAGAGGCAATCAACATCCATTTGAGCCGTTTCGTATCAAGATGGTTGAACACATTAGTTTGACAACTCGTGAAGAACGACAAGAAGCAATAGAAAAAGCCGGATTCAATCTCTTCAACCTCCCAGCTGATAAAGTCATGATTGACATGCTGACTGATTCAGGTACAGGTGCGATGTCTGATGAACAGTGGGCGTCACTAATGCGAGGTGATGAATCATACGCTGGCTCACGTTCATCTCAACGCCTCAAAGAATCAGTCAACAGAATTTTTGGATTCAAACATTATCTTCCTACTCACCAAGGGCGTGCAGCAGAAGGAATATTGGCAACCTGCCTTCTCAAAAAAGGAGATTTGGTCCCATCAAATACTCATTTTGATACTACCGCTGCAAACATCTTAGCGCGTGGGGGGACTCCTACAAATCTGGTAGTTGAAGCGAGTGCTGACCCAAATGACCTCAGCCCGTTCAAGGGCAATATTGACATTGATCGCTTCCACCAATTTCTTGAGGAATATCATGAAAGAGTGCCATTCTGTATGGTTACAGTGACAAACAATGCGGGCGGTGGACAGCCAGTTTCACTAGCGAATATTGAATCCATTCACAATATATGCCAAGAGTACAACAAACCTCTTTTCATTGATGCTTGCCGTTATGCAGAAAATGCGTGGTTCATTAAACAAAGAGAACCAGAATATGAGGATTGGACTGTTGAAAGCATTGCTCATCGTATGTTTTCACTAGCAGATGGTGCAACGTTTAGTGCAAAGAAAGATGCGATAGTCAATATCGGCGGCTTACTGCTGATGAATGATGATAAATTGTATGAAAATGCAAAAAATGAGTTGATAATGAGAGAAGGCTTTCCTTCGTATGGTGGATTAGCTGGGCGAGATATTGATGCTATGGCAACCGGACTTATTGAAGGGATTGACGAAGGGTACCTTTCCTATCGGGCTAGTCAAGTAAAGTGGCTTCACGATGAACTCAAAGATAGAGGGGTTCCAGTACTATCTCCCCCTGGAGGGCATGCTGTATACATCGATGCAGGAGCGATTTTGCCACATGTGCCTGCAAGTGAATTTCCAGCTCAATCTCTATCTATTGAAATGTATCTTGAAGGTGGAGTTAGGTCTGTTGAGATTGGTTCTGTAATGATGTCATTTATTTCCCCAGATACGGGTGAGTTAGTGACACCTCCGCTTGAACTGATACGATTAGCAATCCCTCGACGAACCTACACTGAGAGTCATCTGTGCCATGTGGTTGATACTGCGGTAGCGATTGTAGAAAGGGCGGAATTAATAGGTGGAATGCAAATTATTGAAGCACCTGAATTCTTGCGTCATTTTTCTGCACGTTTTGATTGGTTGAATAGAACTCAAACATTTTGTTAAAATCAAACATTATTTTTTTGTTTCTACATATTGAAAAAACTCGGTGGCATGTTTAGGTGATAATAACCGGTAATAACCGCGTCGGACATGTTCGGCAGTTAGACTGTTTGAATTCTTTACAGGCAAAGAACACGGAGAGAGGTTGGGCTATAGTCTGATAATCAAATGAAGACGGTAACCAATTTCAAACGATAGAATAAAACAGGAGTGATGAAAGTGATTACAGGTACGAATAAGGGAAGAAAAACCCTCTCAGGTATTTTGATTTTGGTCGCATTGGGGTTATTGTTAGCTCCAACAAGTACGGGTTATAGTCCTGGTATGGATGGCGGCCTTAGTACGACAAGTGCGGGTTCAGGATGTATTTGCCATGGTGCGCAAGCCGAAGAAGTGGTTCCAAGTTTGACGATGGTCAACAGTGAAGCAATAGTCGAAGGCAACACATACGCCCTTGAAGTGAGTTTCACAGGAGGCCCTGCTGAGGCTGGCGATAACTCCGGTGGTTTCCTAGTCAATGCTGACTCCGGTTCATTTGCATCAAATACAAATGTTGTAGCGGATGGCGATGAGGCAACACATTCTACCGCAGGAAATGATCAGCGCTCTTGGCAAATAGAGTGGACTGCAGGCTCTTCAGATGTTACTGAATTTACTCTACGTACTAACTCTGTCAACGGTGACAGTTCAGCTACTGATGCTGACGATTGGAACATGGCAACTTTCTATCTGAATGCAGATGGAAGCATTGTTCAAACTCTTATTGAGCCTGAAGCAAGACTCGACGTCCCTGACTGGACAATGAATGCGATTATCGCAGGATGTGTTGTTTTGATGGCGCTCATGTTACTATTTGGAAGTAGTAAGAAGCCACGTGGTAGACGTGGGGAGATTTGAGAAAAAAGGTGATATTATGGATGACGACAAGAAAGGAAATGGAAGATTCACTTGGTTCAAGAAGGCGAAAGAATCCCGCACATGGGAAAAATTCTACCGCGACAGATGGGCACACGATTACTCAGTAAGAACTAGTCACAGTGTCAACTGTTCAGGTTCCTGTAGTTGGGAAGTTTTCGTCAAAGATGGTATTATTTGCTGGGAGTTGCAGAAAACTGACTGGCCTCAAATCAATGATGAAACACCTAATTATGAACCGCGCGGATGTCAAAGAGGTATCTCAGCATCATGGTATCCATATTCACCAGTGCGACCTAAATTCCCTTACATCCGCAGAAAATTGTGGAATGCATACAATTCACAACGAAAGAAAGGAATTGGCCCTGTCGAAGCGTGGGCATCTGTAGTGGAAAATCCAACACTTGCAAAAGCATACAAGAATGCAAGAGGAAAAGCTGGATGGAGGCGCGGGACCTGGGAAGAGAGTGCAGAGATTATTGCTGCAAGCCAGATTTACACAATCAAGAAGTACGGAGCAGACCACATTCAGGCGTTCTCTCCAATTCCAGCAATGAGTATGGTTTCATTCTCATCTGGGCAGCGCTATAACCAACTGATGGGCGGAAGCATGCTTTCGTTCTATGAGTGGTATCACGACCTGCCTCACATCATGCCATGGATTTGGGGTGATCAAACCGATGTTGCAGAAAGTGCAGATTGGTATCAAGGAACATACTGGATTGTCATGGGTTCAAATCTACCAATGACAAGAACTCCTGATGCTCACTTTGCTTCTGAGCACAAGTATAACGGTGGAAAGATTACCAATCTCTCTCCTGATTATTCGGATGTCACCAAGTTCTCTGATTTGTGGGTGCAGATTAAGGAGGGCGCGGACAATGCTTTCCTCAGTGCCTGTATCCATGTGATTCTCAATGAGTATCACCATGAGCGAAAAGCCGAGTATTTCCACAGTTATGTAAAGAGATATACAAACATGCCATTCTTGGTAATGCTAGATGAAGAAGATGGTTATTACACAAATGGAAGATTCCTACGTGCATCTGACTTTGCTCAGTTTGAAGGTGAAGAATATGATGAGTGGAAGCCTGTTCAGGTAGACAATGATTCTGGTGATATGAAGATTCCAACCGGTACTCTTGGTCATCGCTGGGAAACAGAAAACACAGGTCGTTGGAATTTAACTCATGAAGATGCATTGACTGGAGAGGAATATGACCCCCTGCTATCGTTGCTTGACAAAAAGGGCAGCAAGGAAGTGATGGTTGGATTCCCTGACTTTACACATACATACGATAAACTTGGAGAAACAAAGAACACCGGTAACAAAGCAATCAATAGCATTCGTGGAGTTCCAGCCCGTGAAGTCAAGACAAAGAATGGCAAGGTTCTGTTCACTACTGTTTTCGACTTGATGATGGGACAATATGGTGTCGGGCGTGGACTTTCTGGTGATTATCCTGAAGACTACGATGATGCCGATGCACCATTCACCCCTGCATGGCAGGAACAAGAGACTGGTGTTAGCCGTGACCTTGCAATTCGTGTAGCTCGTGAATGGGCCGACAATGCAGAAGCAACCAAAGGAAAGTCGCTGTTCATCACAGGTTCAGGTATTTTACATTGGTATCATGGTGGCACATTGACTTACCGTGCTGAAGCAGTGATGGGTATCATCTGTGGATGTCAAGGAAACAATGGTGGTGGATTTGCTCACTATGTCGGAACAGAAAAGATTCGTAATTATGCAGCAGTTGGATTCCTCGCTGGTGCGACAGACTGGTATCGTCCATCTCGTCATACTAACAGTACTTCATGGCAATATTTCCACACAGACCAATGGCGCTACGATGGAATGCCATTGACACCACTTTGGTCGCCAGATGCTAAGACTCTCCCAAAGCATGGAAACCATGCTGCTGACATTAATCACTTGGCAGTAAGAAACGGCTGGTTGCCTTTCCATCCAGAATTTGACAAGAAGAACCCAATCGATGTCTATCAAGACGCAATTGATGCAGGTTGCAAAGATGATGGCGAAATAGCAGAATGGGTAGCAAAGCAATTCAAAGATGGAAAAATGGATTTCGCAATTACAGATCCCGATGCAAAAGCCAACCATCCAAAGGTTCTCACTATTTGGAGAGGCAATTTGTTTGGAACTAGTACTCGCGGTCAAGAATATGGACAGAAGTACTTACTTGGAACTCATGACAATGTTCTCGGCAAAGAGCGCTCAAAGGATATGATAAACGAAGTGAAATGGCACGAAGAAGTGGATGTTGGAAAACTCGACATGGTTGTTTCACTGAATTTAAGAATGGACTCTTCAGCAAATTATGCTGATGTTGTGCTTCCTGCTGCTCATTGGTATGAGAAGCACGATTTGACTTGCAGTGATTTGCATTCATTCTTCCATCCATTCAACCCGGCACACGACCCAGCATGGGAGGCAAAGTCTGATTGGGAGGCGTTTAAGTTCCTTGGTAAAGTATTTTCAGAAATGGCGAAAGATTACTTCTCACGTCCCGTAAAAGAGGTTGTATTAACGCCGATTTATACAGATTGTCCCGATGAAATGGCTCAGCCACTCGGTGAAATTAAGGATTGGAGATCTGGTGAATGCGAGGTAATTCCAGGCAAGACATTCCCACATGTCAAGGTTGTTGAGCGTGATTACACTAAGTTGTATGAACAATACACAACGATTGGACCACTTGGTTGCCAGCCTGAAGGTTATGGTGCAAAAGGAATCAATTTTGATTTGACTGAAACTTATGAAGCGATGAAGAAGAATCGCCAAATTGGTGAGAAACATGGTCGACCAGATATTTCTAATGCGAGTCAAGTTGCAGAAGCAATCTTGCGAATGTCACCAGAAAGTGATGGTGAAGTGTCGCACGCGATTTTCACTGACCTTGAGAAGAGAGTAGGATTGCCACTAGCTGAGATGGTTGAGGGAGAGAGAGATATTGCTCACTCATACAAGGACCTTTCAAGCCAACCTCGTCGTTCAATCACCTCGCCTCATTGGAGTGCTATTGAGGACCCAGATAGAACCTATGGTCCATGGACAATGAATGTTGAAAAACTCAAGCCATGGCATACCTTGACTGGTAGGCAAGCGATTTACTTTGACCACCAAGGTTTCAGAGACCTTGGTGAAGCACTACCAACCTACAAGCCAGCAGTTGATACTGTTGCAATTGGCGATTTGCCAATGCATGAATTGGAGAATGGTAACTCTAAGTTGCTTCGTTTCTTGACACCGCATGGAAAGTGGCAGATTCACTCGAACTTCCGTGATACATGGCAGATGACCAATCTCTTCCGAGGTGGCCCTCTATGTTGGCTTAATGATGATGATGCGAAAGAAATTGGTGTTGTTGACAACGACTGGGTTGAAATTTTCACAAATAATGGTATTCAGGTTGCAAGAGCTGTTGTTTCTCACACAGTAAAAGCAGAAGCATGTATTGTTTACCATCAGAACGAACGGCACGTCAACGTACCATTTTCACCATTAGCGAAGAAGTATGGCGCAACAGATCTTAGAGGAGGTGGAAACAACGCACCAACTCGTGTGATGATGAATCCAAACTGTATGATTGGTGGTTATGCTCAATTTACTTACTTCATCAATTATCTCGGACCAAGTCCGTCTGAGAGAGATATGGGTGTTATTGTGCGAAAGATGCCTCTTGTGGAGGGCAAAGTCATCTACGAAGAGAAAAATCTGCACAAGTTGAAGGGGGTCTGAAAATGAAGATAATGCAACAAATGGCAATGGTATTCAATATGGATAAATGTCTAGGATGTAACACTTGTACGGTAGCGTGTAAGAATATCTGGACCAACCGCGAAGGCGCCAAATACATGTTCTGGAACAATGTTGAAACAAAGCCCGGAATAGGATATCCAAAAGAATGGGAAAACCAAGAAGAGTACAAGGGTGGCTGGATTCTCACAGGCAAGAAGAGTAGTCCATTGAGATTGAAAATTGCACCAAAGTGGTATGAATTGGCAAACTTGTTCTACAATCCAGAACAGCCTGAGATGAAAGACTATGTCGGTGATACAGGAACTTTCACTTTCACCTATGAAGACTTACACAACCCAATGGAGTTGAAGCAACAACCAGTTGCTCGCCCTAAGTCAGAATTGACCGGTGAAGAAAATGTAAAGCCAAATTGGGGTGTCAATTGGGAAGACAATGCTGCAGGTGCAAATGTTACCGGCCAGTTTGACGTTAATTTCGATGACATGACTCAGGAAGAGAAGGATGCCTATCTGAAATATCAGGATTCATTCATGATCTACTTGCCACGTATTTGTAACCACTGTGCTAATCCAGCTTGTGTTGGAGCCTGCCCATCTGGTGCAGCACACAAGCGTGAGGAAGATGGTGTAGTCTTGATTGACCAAGACCGTTGCCGTGGCTGGAGATATTGTGTTTCAGCATGTCCTTACAAGAAGCCATACTACAACTGGCGTAGCGGAAAGATGGAGAAGTGTCTTCTTTGTTATCCGCGTCTTGAGACAGGACAACCACCTGCATGCTTCCACGCTTGCCCTGGTCGAATAAGATACATGGGCCCAATTATGGTTGATGAAGACCGAGTTATTGAGGCAGCAACTGCTGATGAGAAAGATTTGGTCGCAGTTCACCGTAGTATCATTCTTGACCCACATGACCCTGAAGTCATTGCTCAGGCAAAGAAGCAGGGGATTGCAGATTCTTGGATGGAAGCAGCACAGAGATCATCTATCTATCGTATGTTTGTAGAGTGGGAGATTGCTCTACCATTACATCCAGAGTTTAGAACAGTACCAAGTCTGTTCTATGTTCCACCAGAGAGCCCGGTAGAGTCAGTATTGGATGAAAATGGAATGCATTCTGCAGCTGACGCAGATTCAGTATTGCCAAGTCTTGACAAATTCAGAGTACCTATTCAATATCTAGCAACCATGCTTTCTGCAGGAAATGTTAGTGAAGTGGAGAAGGCACTCAGTCGCCAACTTGCAGTACGAGCATACCGCAGGAGCGTAAGAGTAGATGGGACACCAGACCTAGCAGTTCTCGAAGCAGCAGGACTAACCGAAAAAGATGCGAATGACATGCAGAGACTTCTCTCTCTTGCATTCCTCGATGAAAGGTTCGTCATTCCAACAACTCATAGAGAGAATGACCGTGATACTAGCCCATTCTCCGAGCGAGGATTTGCTGGATTCCAAGAGATGGCTCCACAGAAGATGAAGCGCAGAGAGTTCATGCACCTTGATGTGCAAGGGGACCAGGTGATTTGAATGCTATCGAATGAATCAGCAAGCGTCTCTGAAGAATTGTTGGCAGATTCATATCTGCTCAATTCTATTCTTTATGCGGACCCAGAGCAGATGGATAAGAAATCAACCGACGAAAGAATTTCTACACTCTGCGAAGAATTACGTGAAGCAGGCGCTCACAAAGTAGCAGCAAAGTTTTCAGAATTTCATAAGAAACTTTGGAAGATCACCTCTGATGAGCACATGTTTGCTCTTGAGATGACACCATCATCACCACCATATCTCGGCCACTATGGCTTTGATGCGCCAAAGTCGTGCGGTGAAATTGGTGTTAGTGAGCGTAATATCTACATGATTGAGATAGCAGCAGTCTACAAGCACTATGGAATGGTAATGGAACATGGCGAAATGCCCGATTATGTCCCAGCAGTCAACGAATTTTTGGCAATTTCTCTAGCAGAAAAGCATCCAGAATCTCGAATCTTGCGACGTGGATATATTGATTCACTCGTATCTCCATTTTTGCCAAAATTGAAGAAGGGATTCAAAGGCAAACCATGGGCTCTTCTTATTGAAGCAACAGAATTACTGATAGAACTAGAAGTAAATGATAATATTAGAGGTGATGAATAATGAATTGGAATGAAATGTTTTTCTTGGCTTTACCATATGTGACGATATTGCTTTTCTTCTTTGCTCCGATTTGGCGAGCATTCAAAGGTCATTGGGATTGGTCTTCAAGAGGAGATTTTCAATGGACACCACGTCCTTCTGGTATTTTTGGTAGAAGAATGATGGGCATGAGTGCTTTAGCACTTCACTGGGGTGTATTAACTCTAATTTTCGGCCATATATTCCTAGGTCTTGTTGGTGCACTTTGGGGCCCAATAATTCTAGTGGATTACTTCCAGTGGGTAGGTCTTGCAGGCGGGTTAATGTTCCTCTTTGGTTTGGTTGTTGCTCTATTGCGTAGAATAATGATTCCAGAAGTAAAGGAGATGAGTAAGTTTGAGGATTATGCAATCCTTGGTTTATTGATAACCGCAGCATCTACTTCACTTTGGTTGGTTATTGTTGATGGAACATGGGGAATGTCTTCGACAGTCTTCCCATGGTTGGAATCAATCTTCACCTTCTCACCGGATGCATCAGGAATGGCAAATGCCCCATTATTAACGCAAATTCATATTGCAACAAGCATGCTGTTCTTTTGCTATTTCCCATTTACCAAAATGGTTCACATGTGGAGTTACCCATTCATCTATGCATGGCGCCCTTACATTTCAATGCGAAGTTCTGGCCGCTGGGTTAAGTAAAGATTAGAAGCGTATTTAATCAATTATTACATCTATGGGAGGGATTACAATGAGTGATGACGAAACAGCAAATGTTGAAGATGTTGAAACTCAATCAATGGACCCAGGGACAGGAATCCAGTTTGATTACTGGGATCCTGAGAATGAGGTGTTCTGGGAGGAGCACGGTAAGAAAATAGCCACGCGTAATTTGTGGATATCTATCCCCAACCTGTTTTTGGGATTTGCTATATGGATGGTATGGGGCGTAATCATCACAAAAATTCAAGGAATACACGACATTGACCCCTCTCTATTCTCATTTGATGGATGGGGCGGATTGATGGGAGATGAATACAAGGCCCTATTGTACATACTCCCAGGTGTAGCTGGACTTGCTGGTGCGACCTTTCGCATTACGAATTCATTCATGGTAGAAATATCTGGTGGACGCAATGTCATTGCAGCCACAACCTTGTTGCTGCTGTTGCCGATGGTCGGGGCTGGCATCGCTTTGAAGGACCCTAATGTTTCATTCACAGTGTTAATCATATTCGCATTAATGTCCGGAGTGGGAGGCGGAGCCTTCGCTTCTTCAATGTCGAATATCTCCTTTTTCTATCCACGTAAGATGCAAGGTCTTTCACTTGGCCTCAATGCAGGGATTGGAAATCTAGGTGTAAGTGCGATGCAGTTCACAGTACCATTCGTGATGGGATTTGCACTTTTCGGTGGGATGTCAGGAGCTGCAGCCGGTGGCTATTATGTAGCCAATGCAGGTTTGTTGTGGGTGCCATTCTGCGCCTTTTTCATGATTGCCGCATGGTTATGGATGAATAACATGCCAGAGCATGATGTAGCAAACACAGCAAACTCGCTGAAGAAATATTTCTGGCTTGAAGCGATTGGCTACATTGCAGCCGGCGTTGGCGTATTAGTATTGATTGCCACTAGTAATAGTGACATTTTTGACTCATCTTTCATGGGTATTGTTCGAATATTTATCATGGTCGTGGTATCAGTGATGACCACGCTTGCTCTAATGCGATACGCTACACCAGGTCCGGTAAAGGAGAGTTTGTTAGACCAATGGAAAATATTTGGTGAGAAACATAATTGGTTGATGACATGGCTATACGTCATGACTTTTGGTTCGTTCATCGGCTTTGCTGCAGTATTTCCAAAACTCATCCTTGATGTATTTGGATATCTTCCAAATGGTGACCCAAACCCTTGGTATATCGATCAAGCGCTTACTTACGGTTTTCTCGGGCCTTTAGTTGGTGCAGCATTACGCCCACCGGGTGGTTGGATGGCCGACAAGTGGGGTGGTGCTAGAGTGACTCACTGGGCAACTGTAGTGATGATAGTCGCTACTGTTGCTGTAGGACTAGTTATTGTCAAGGCAAAGGTATCTGAAACTCCGGAGGATTACTTCGTAACATTCATGATATTGTTCATGATTCTGTTTACCACAACAGGCATTGGTAATGGCTCAACATTCCGAATGATTGCTATTATTTTCCCTCGGAAACAGGTTGGCCCAGTACTTGGATGGACCTCTTCGATTGCAGCATATGGAGCGTTTATCATTCCAGCAGTATTCGCAGTATCAATTGCTGCTAAAGTTCCAGAATATGCAATGTATGGCTTTGCTGCTTACTACATTTCTTGTCTTGGAGTGAACTGGTGGTATTACGCACGTAAGGGTGCTGAAATCCCATGTTGAGGTGTATATTATGATAGAAAAAACTGAATTAACCCGTGGATTACACGAATTTTTTAGCCACGACCATGCGCGTTTAGATAACTTATTTCATAAGTGTATGACTGCAGGATTTGAAAATTCTCAAGAAGATTTAGAGGAGTTTGCCCGCGGACTTATTCAACACATAATTTGGGAGGATGAGTATCTATTTCCTGTCTTTGAGCATGTTAGTGGAATGAGCGATAAAGGCCCTACTTTTGTTATGCGTGCTGACCATCATACTATCCAGGAACTTCTCTATGAGTTGATTCAAGGGGTGAGAAATGGTACGCTTGATATGACCCTTCCAAGTACATTACAAGGACTTCTATTACAACATAATCAAGCTGAAGAAAATGTTGTTTATGAAGCGGTTGAAAGCATGTTGACGCCTGAAAGTCGTGAGGAATTGCTGGCACATTTGAAAGCAACTCCACCTCTTGATTTGGAAGCATGGATTGAAAGTGTTGTTGAAGTAGAGGAACTAGAATACAATTCAGGTGCCAGCCCATTTAGTATGCATGAATGTAATTAATGGTGCTAGGGATGATTGTTCGGGAATCATCGGACAGAATTTCTACAGAAGGCTACCTTCAATCAATTAGGCAGCAACTTTCTCCATTGGGATTTAATGTTGAATCAACGTTAGCATGCGTGTCAACTTGTCGAGATGAGTTGTGCCAACCTTTTGTTGAAGAGGTCAAGAATAGTTGGGGCGAGGCCTTTGATCTAAACGGCCTAGGGGGCATCCCAATTGGGGGATTAACTGCTGTAACTGCAGCCTCTCACCATGCTCCTGAAGTTGATGGAAAACGCCGAATCT
The DNA here is from genome assembly GCA_018650285.1 of Methanobacteriota archaeon. Classification (GTDB taxonomy): domain Archaea; phylum Thermoplasmatota; class Poseidoniia; order Poseidoniales; family Thalassarchaeaceae; genus MGIIb-Q1. The sequence continues at coordinate 23,885 of JABIGF010000002.1, read as the reverse complement.
TGTTTATTGGACTTGCTCATGTAGCCTTAGGTGCTGACGGCACTATTGGTGATGTTGAACGGCTCGGAACTCTAGGGCCTAGTCGTGCTTGTGGCGCATTAGTTCGTTTTTGTGAGGAATTATCAGAAGTACATGCTGATGAATCACCCCCAATTGATAGTGATGATATTGAATATAGTAATCTTAGAAATAAATTATTACGAAATATATCAGTTTATGGCGATGAAAGTCAGTCTTTATGGGATATTACATTGAGGGCTGAAGAAGAAATATTTTCTGATTTGACGAGATTGGCTAAAGAAATATTAGACCCAACTGTATATGATTATTCAATTAATACTGGAATATTGATTCATATGCCCGATGGCAGTGATTTGGTGGAACCACATCATTCAATTGTGGTTCTAGATGGTAAGTTCAGTAGTAATTAACAGAACATGTTCGGCAAATAGATTGTTTCAGTAAGTAATAACGGGAAGATAGGGGATAGACATGGGGTCCGGATTTGTAACCGAATATTCCGGTGTTGAAGCGACAAAATCTAGATCAATTAGGATGTTATCATTGAATACGATAGCATTCACAATCAATTTTGCATGTTGGATGATTTATGGCGTGCTAATCACTTTTCTCATGGTAAACCGTCTTTATGATTGGGATAGGGCACAAATTGGTTGGTTGATTGGAGTCCCTGTTTTGACTGGCGCCATTTTTCGTCTACCAGTTGGCGTATTGACAGATATGTATGGGGGGCGTAAAGTATTCACTATGGTGATGTTGATTGCAGCGATTCCAATGTATTTGGTTAGTATGGCAGATTCATTTTGGGGTTTCTTTTTCGCAGGTTTAGGCTTTGGTTTGACAGGTTCAACCTTTGCTGCAGGTATAGCGTACACTTCTGTTTGGTTTGAAAAGAAACGACAGGGATTCGCACTGGGTATTTTGGGTGCGGGGAATGCAGGGGCCGCATTTACCGTTATTTTTGCTCCGATAGTGCTTGATTATTTGACTAATGATGGAGCAAATTTAGAGGCGTGGCGCACATTACCTCAACTATACGCCGCAATGTTAGTTGTAACGGCAGTTATTTTTTGGTTATTTACATTAGAACGCAAAGTCAAGGAAGAAGTGGGTACAACACTACGTGAACGTTTAGAGCCGTTAAAGGAGATTCGAGTTTGGCGTTTCGGGTTCTATTATTTCCTTGTATTTGGCGGGGTTGTTGCTTTAGCTCAATGGTTAGTTCCATACTACGTAAATGTCTATACTGTTTCCATTGCTACTGCTGGATTGCTCACTGCGGTATTCAGTTTTCCTTCTGGAGTTATTCGTGCATTGGGTGGGTGGATGTCAGATCGCTGGGGCGCACGTAAAGTGATGTACTGGCTATTGATAATTTGTTTCGCCTCATCATTACTTCTCCTTCCTCCAAAGATGGATGTTACTTCACCAGGTGAAGGGGTTATGGCAATGCGTGGAGGTATTGTTACTGAGATTAATGAAGTTAACAATACAATCACAATTGATAATAATACGGTTTACAATTATGATGGGTTTGATGCTGAAGATGAGGCTGCGGGTACAAATGATTGGGATTTGTTGCCAGTAGTCAGTAGTTGGCAGGAACCTGTAGTGGTTGAAGGTCAGAATATTGAACGCAAACAATTGTTGGCAGAGGGTGTTTCACATATTTCATTTGAAGCAAACATTGGCGTATTCACAATCTTCGTGTTTGTGATAGGTATCATGATGGGAATAGGAAAAGCAGCGGTGTACAAGTTCATTCCAGAGTATTATCCCGAAGATGTTGGAGTTGTTGGAGGGATAGTTGGCGTAATTGGCGGTTTGGGCGGCTTTGTATGCCCTGTCATTTTTGGTTACTTACTAGAATGGACCGGTTTGTGGACTGTGACATGGGCGTTCTTCGCAATCATATCTGCGGCGTGTCTTATCTGGATGCATATTGTGATTAAGAGAATGATTCATCGACGAGCTCCCGATATTTCTCGTTTGATAGAGGAGCCCACGACATCATACATCCCATCAGTAAACATACACTGCCCTAGTTCAAACAATGACAAAGAGATTCGACTGAGTATCAAACCAGGAGACCCACCAAGTATGACTGTGGAATGGTGCCAAGCATGGGACCGTGGCGTTTGTCCTCCCGATTGTTCTATGCAATGCATTACTGAACAGATATCTCTAGAAAGCGAATGAAAACTGCCTTTTTTTTGAATAAACAGCTATTCTTCGCCATCATCAGGCATATCGCCAATACCTTCTAATTTGATTTTTATGTAGGAAAGTATACGAGTTGAATCATCCATTTCAATCTCTTCGGTGCCAATTTCAACACCATTGTTGACCATTGTTTCAGGGAGTAATCCAGCGATGTGGCCGTTGCGGCGGCGACATATTTCAGCGGTGTCAATAGCCATTCTCATTGAGTTGCCTCTAGCAACAATTTCTACTTCTCTGTCGCCGTCTTGCATCGCTCGTAATACTGCAGCAACATAGGCATGTACAGGTTTTCTTCCAACAAAGATTGTTCTCATATTTTTCAACCTCTCCAATTATCGGAGGGAGGCATTAGTCTTGAATGAATTGATTGAATGTGAAGATAGTTGTAGTTCATGAGATATATTGTGGTGTTGGCTTAACAGTAATTGTTTATACTGAAGCGGTTTGGCGAGAGATTGCTGCGAGCGTAGTGTAGCGGTTATCACCGAGCGTTGCCAACGCTTGAACCCGGATTCAAATTCCGGCGCTCGCACTCTCATTACTGGTAGGGACCGGATATGTTCGGCAATAACCATTACGAGAAGATAAGAACATTAGTTGCCAATGGAAAAGCGAAAGGCACATCGCGTAGGAAGAAGCAGTACTGCAGTTACCATGCCCCACGAATGGATTAATCGCAATCAAGTGAATCCAGGGGATGATTTGTATATCCATGAGTCTGATGAATCAACTCTTGTTGTCACAACCGTAAGAGAAACTTCAACAGAGGGAAACGAAAAATTCTTTGATGTTAGGTCAAATACGCCACCAGACCATCTAAAACGCCTCTTGATCGGCTCTTACGTAGTTGGGGCGAATGACGTCACATTTACTTGTAATAATGGTCCACTATTGGCTTCTCAATTAGAAGCACTAAATGCAAGCGTGGGCCGTCTTTCTGGTTTTTTGGTAGTTGAACAGACTGACGATATTTTCAGTGTCCACAATTATTTAGAGCCAACGGGGACTCTTTTTAGTGAACATTTACATCAACTTCTTTCTACAACAACTAGAATGGTTGGCATGGTTCCTCGATTGCTTTCAAATCCGGGTGGTTCAGAATTATGCCGTGTTACCTCAACATTAGGTAATCAATCAGATATGTTGTATTATCTTACAGTACGCATCCTTTTGATTTCACTATCAAATCGTCGATTAATGATTGATTTGGGTATTGATTCACCTCAAGAGGTTGTTGGTGGGCGATTAATTGCTAAATTTCTAGAAGAGATTTGTGACCGTGTTGAAGTTTTAGCTCGTCTTGTGGAGTCAAGTGATGAGGGTCAATGGGAGATTGATGAGACTCTAGCAAAGGGTATGGAGAAGCGAATTAAACACATCTGTGAATTAATTGAAGTATCTGTTGAAGGTTATTTTTCAGGTTCAGTAGCGCTTCCGGATTCAGCGCTCCAAGAATTATACGATTTGGAATGCATTGCTAGCACTCCGCTGCTTGATTTCATTAGTAAGGAAGAAGATCCAACAATTGCCAGCGTTTTGACGGGTGCTAATTCACTGATTCAAGAAATGGGTAGGCTAACTAGGGTGATAAGCGAAGTTGCTATGAATAATTCACTACGCAGGACTTGTGACTATGGCTGATTTAATTCAGAGAGAAGGCACACTCTCTTCCCCACTTCTGTTGGGCCTTTATGGCCGTTCAAATTCAGGAAAGACAACTCTTCTTGAGACGATAATTCCTCTGTTAGAGGCAGAAGGTTTGAGGGTTGCAACAATCAAACAAACCCATCACAATGTGACTGCTGATGCAGAAGGAAAAGATACTTGGCGGCATCGAAAAGCAGGTGCAGACCCAGTTGTTCTCACATCTGACGTTGAGACAGCCCTCTTTTTAGGCCGGAAGTTGAGTCTTGATGACACTGTGAAATTGATTACATCAGTCCATTCTATTGATGTGATATTAATTGAAGGATGGAAGCAAGAATCAGTTCCTAAAATTTTTCTTGGAGAGGGTGATGTGATGCCAAATACTGTGATGCATTATGATGGACAACCTAGTAGTGTCATTGAATTGATTATCAAAATGATTAGTTGATGTTTTTCATTCCTTTGGTAGTTCTCTGATTTGGCGTTCAATTTCATCGCGAGTTAATTGGTATTGTTTGAGTTCTCCTCCGTAAGGGTCATCCAAATTCCAATCATCACTAAATTGAATATCTGGGCATGAAACACCACAACCCATTGAAAATATTAGGTCAAAAGATTCTGTATCAACATCATCAATGTTTGTTGGATTTTGATTGGAAATATCAATTCCTTTTTCTGCCATTACTGCAACAGCATTTGTTGCTATTTTGCTGCCAGGATGTGTTCCTGCAGATTCCGCCTCAAAACCAAGGTGTTTTGCCCATCCTTCAGCCATTTGACTACGGCAGGTATTTCCAACACAAACAAAGAGAAGTCGCATGAATATATCACCGTTTTAACACTACATGAATGGTGCAGGTATTTGTTGAATTAATTTACTGCAAACGCATGTCATTATCAAGTCCAAGTTGTTCATCAAGGCTACCACCTTTGCGTATCAACATCACAATTGCAACGCCAGCTCCTAACATTACGATGCCTAATAGAACTAGGACAATCATTACTGTAGAGCCCCAATCCGATAAAGCATCTGTTGGATTTGTCAATGGGTCAATATCACCCTCTGAAAGAGTAACTTCCACTTCAAAGTCTGGCGCCGTGCTCTTGAGATATACATCAATCCCCCTGAATTCAAGTTCTACGGTATTTGTAGGAAGGCCTTCACGTACTGCAATCTCAATGGAATACACACCATCACCCGCAACAGCATCTCCGCTTTGCCCATCATCACGCATTGTCAACCACGAGTTATCTTGTCCAACAGGTGCTAACATTCCCAACCTTCCTTGTACTACTGTGATGATGTCGTGGTCGGTAGCATTGACCGTTAGGAGGTATGTAGAGGCTCCTTCGCCATTGTCTGGTACAATAATTTCTTCAACAGATTCTCCATCTTTGTATATTTTGAAATCAGAGATTTCAGGTCCGTTGTTGGTAATGTGAAGTGCAGGGATACTACTCGTTGACGCATCCCAAGCATCGCCGCCTACTCCAGCGTTTGCACTTGGAATATTGAGTTGAGTAATGGTTGCCCATCCTCCTCCAGTGTCTTCCACTCTGACAGGTAAGTAGAGGTCACCAGGGCTAACTGTTTGAGGGATAATTACTGTTCCAGTCCAGTATACTCCTCCATCTAATGTGAGATTGAATAATTCTCCACCTTCGCCACGTAGGTCAATTGCTACACTTTGGACTGTCAAGGAATCAAATGGTTTTGCTGAAACATTTACGCTTTCCCCCCTCACAATATTTTCAGTACTGAGCGTGAAATCAACCAACCTAGGTGCTCTATGTGCTACTTCAATGAGGTGGCTTTCAGTTTCTGTAACCCAAGCATCTTCTGCGATAATGTCGATTGATATGTTTCCACTATCAGTTCCTAGGTAGATGAAAGAAGCAGTGAAATTATCATCGTGAACGATGATATCGCCATCTTGCCCTAAATCGTTTAGCATTAGTATACCAAGGCCAAGAGTTGTGAGGTCAACTGAAACTTCACGTAGGTTCCAGTCTGGGTCATCAACTTCAACTTCAATGTGAACTAGATTGCCACCTTCATTGACAACTCTGCCTTCATGAAGGCGGACATCAACAATAGATGGCGGTGTGTTTTCATTTGATGTGACAATATTTGGAGAAAGGACCCTTTCAAGTGACTGATTCTCCCAGAACCAGACATCTTCTGTAGAATTTACATCAATGTAAACTTGACGAGAAACTTCTGCGATTAGTCCAGCTAGAATACCTTCATTGATAATTAATCCTGATGCAGTACTTTGCTCACTCATGTAGGTGCCACTCCATGAAGTGACATCCATTGTGTGCCCATCACGTGTGTATGTTTGGTAACCATCTGCAGTTAATTCAAGCGCCATTAAATCACCTGAGTAGAGCCCGAGGTTATCTCCAATGAGCAGTTCAGCCGGAGCTAGTCCACTCTCTCTGCTGATATTCACATCTCCAAGAGAAGATTCTTCAATTGACAGATTTTCTGCTTCCACTGGTATGGGTGATCTTTCAGGCCACTCTTCACCTTGACTCGGGTCGTTACTTTGTTCGTACCATGTGTAGTATACTGTTCGATTAGTGTAATTATCGTAAATCACTTCATGGTCCCAAGTTTCATTATAGGTTTGAGAAGGGCCCATTCCTTCTAGAATGCCACCGCCTGTAAGATTAAGCCAATCTTCTTGGTGAATACGATTTACATCCCACAACGTGCCTGTTGAATTGGCTGTTTGGCCACTGTCTACAATCCGGCGCCATACGCCAAATTCGCCAGTGGTGGCGCCAGTAATATCTGCGTCAATATGGATAGTGTCAGCAGTTTTTGTACCATTTTGACTTTCTTGGTGAAGGCGGATGACGTCTCCATCAATAACGATAGAGCCATTCTCATCATTTGTGTCTGAGAAGAAAAATGTACCATCTCCATAAGTTTTGGAATGTTGAAGAACCATTTCTCCATTTTCATATCTTACAAGATTGATTAGTTGTTCTAAGTCAACGTTGATGTATGAACCAGAAGATTGTATTTCTAAATCACCTGTTGCTTCAAATTGAGAATGGTCGAGAACCCTGACACCGTCAATATCGTGTATCTCCACGAGTAGTAATGAAATATCAGCATCAATATACATCTCTTCTTCACTATCCACATTAGTGATATTCAAATTGCCATTTGCCTCTAATCTCAATTGTTCTTCAATGCTACCTGCAATCATTGAGCGTAAGACATAGGCATCAGCAATAGATGCCAATATTGTCATATTTCCTTCGCTATCATCTGTAATTGTCATGTTTCCTGTGCCAGCCATTTCAAATATTTGGCTAGTAAGTTCTTCCCCCTCCATAGTTTCATTTAACCAAATACGGTTGAGGTTTAGAGCGATGATGATATTGCTTCCAGTAGGAGAGACTTCGTTTATGCTCAAGGTTCCAGAACCCAATTCATCATGAATTAATATTCCTTCATTTCGTTGTTGGTAACCTTGCCCTGTAAATTCTAAGAGATATTCTTCACTGGTTTCATTTTCTAACTGATGTCGCATACTCCAATCAGTAGTCAAAGTAATTTCGTGGTCTGCTAAGGGTTGATTCCAAAGGGTCACTTCAACAGTTCTTGTTGCAGAGGGTAAACTACCCGATTCCATCCATACTTCTAATTCAATCGAATCATCAAATGAAATATTTGTTGGGGCCACAACACGATAGTGAGTAGAGTTGATAGGTTCAAGAGAATAATTTGCATCACCCCAACGAAATGTCCAGTTGCCTAGGAGTGTATCATTTGAATCATAATGTGAAACTTCCACCTTCCAATCTGAAGGAATTGGGGCTTCACTGAATTCAATGACATAAGCGTGTTCAGCCTCACCATTATCATCTTGATCAAGCCAATCAATATGGATGGATACATCAGGTGAGCCAACACCATCAGCAATTACCGATGTACCATATGAAATGAGAAAAATCAGTATTAATGCGACTGCCGGCCAGCGAGGTGCGTCTTCTGACATGTGTAGACCTTCGGTCTGTTCCCTAATGAATCCTAACCCTACTTGTTTTACGTGCGGGATTGTTATTCCTCAGAATAATGGCTCTTGGTAACCATCATCTGTTCTATTCCAGATGTCCATTGGCATATCTTCGTAAATGTTGAATTTTTTTGTTTCTTCTTCATCGTCTTGGTCTTCAAGATATCCTGCAGCCTTTTGAGCCAATTCTGCTTTGAATCTCCAGTAATGGATACGCCATTCACGGCCATCCCAAAGCGTGGTTTCTTCCGATTCAGTTGTTAGAAGGTTGTAGTCTTGAAAAATGTAGAATAAATTTCTGTCAGTTGGTTCAAGAGCATTATCAATGATGCGATCATAATATCCAAAGAATCCAAGCGCATGCTCTGCCATGCTTTCGGCAACAGTCTTTTCCATTTCTTTGTCAATATGTCGTTGAATTGCAGCGGTCAGCCCTGCCATTGTCATTCCCATTTGTAATCATCTCCCAGTTCGAGTAACATAAACACAATGTTCCTCGGGTACACCTTTTACTTGTATCCCGCATTATATCAACAAATCGGTTTGATTGGCCCAAAGGGCCATTTTTATTTTTACTTTGACGCGGCGAGAACGCATAAAACTAAACCGCTCAAGCAGCAGTTTGAGTATTGTGGCCGAAGAGTCCAGTGAAGGAAATTTTCTCGGCTTGCCCGAGCAAGGTTCTGAGGGTTGTGATATTGTTATTCTTTCACTACCATATGAGTTGACAGTGTCATATGGTCAAGGGACTGAAAATGGACCCGCTGCTTGCATAGAAGCATCAGCACAAGTTGAAATTTTTGACACACTTTTAGAACAGGATTTACCGGCTGGTCGCAGCATTCACACAGCCCAACCATGGGATGGTGAAGGGGGAACTCTTGAAGCACAGTTGGAAGGCATAGAATCTTATCTTGATGAGTGGTTTTCAACCAATGCGTTCCCTCTCATTCTTGGGGGTGAGCATGGTTCACTACCAGCGCAAATGAGGGCATTAGCAAAACATCCAACACTAGGTGGAGATTTGGGTTGTCTAACCGTTGTACAGATTGATGCACACGCAGATTTACGAGATGAATTAGATGGCGAAAAATTCAGTCATGCGTGTGCGGCAAGACGTGCTCTAGACGAAGGTGTGGGGAATTTACTACAAATTGGTGTCCGAGCCTTCTCTCGCGAGGAGGGCGAATTTATTTCTTCAGACGAGAGAGTTACCACTTGGTTCGCACGTGATTTTATCACCCCGTGCGGGGGTGAGGAGGTGTGGCACAATTTGCTTCAAGAGTTATCAAACATCCAAGGCCCAGTTTGGCTCACTCTTGATATCGATGGTTTAGATGGTTCACTTGTCCCTGATACCGGCACACCCGTCCCTGGTGGCCTAGCATATTGGCAGGCTGTTGAAGTAATTGAGACATTGTTTTCAGGTACACAATCTCAAGTTTTAGGTGCTGATGTAGTTGAGATAGTTCCTGGTAGTGATAGCAATTTGACACAATTTACAGCAGCAATGTTAGCGACTAAAATTGTCGCTGCCCACATTTCTACACTGTGATATTAGAATGCTAAGGCTCAAAACATCTCACCATTAGCGGCCATTTGTGTCGCGCATTACGCCTGTCTTAGTTCTAGCCGTGCTGCTACTTTCAAGCGCACCTACGGCATCGGCACAACAACCTGACATTGTCCAGGAACATTGGTACCATTCCTATCTGACGCTTACTGCCGATGTACAATCATGGGCTGCTGATTATCCTGAAATTGTTATGTTGACTGTTGCAGGACAAACCGAACTGGGGCGCAATCTCTGGGTTGTTCAAATCTCTGATTGGGCGCAAAATGCCAAACCAGATGGGGCACAGAAAGAAATTGTTTACATTGATGGTGGGCACCATGGAAATGAGCACTTGGGGACTGAATTGGCTTTCTTGACAGCTGAATATTACATCGAGGGTTGGGCGGCTGGAGATCAGGAAGTCATTGATGTTCTGTCAACTACTGAACTACACATTCTCATTTTGCTGAATGCGGATGGCAATGATATCGACACACGTTGGAATATTAACCAAGTTGATTTGAATCGAAACTACGACCATTACTGGAATACCTGTCCGGTTACCCAGCCAGGTAGTGCAGCATTCAGTGAATCTGAAACTCTTGCTAATTCCGTTTACATGAATACGGTAGTTCCTGACGCAGATCTGTATGTTACAATGCATACTGGAGTTTGGATAATGCTCTATCCCTGGGGCAAATGGCCGGAACAACCCTCAGATTGGGAGTTGTTTCATTCCATCAGAGATGATGTTCATGAAAATATATCCGATATCCCAATTCAAAATGCAAATCAAGGATTATACCCAAATTGTGGAACCAGTCGCGATTATGGATACGGGGTGATGGGGTTCCCTACATTCACATTCGAAACAGATGATGAGCAATGGTTACCTGGGACAACAGAACCATTGTCAAGTCGCCTCGGTGAAGAGTTAGATGTGATGCGATATCTGATTTCCAATATTTGGTATTGGAGAGCCCGCCTTTTGGTCACATCGTTTGAGTACAGTGAGGATTCTATTGAACTCAAGGTTGACAATTTGGGGCGGGCGAGTACAACGAACGCCACCGTTCAATACATCGATGGCGGTGAAGTGATGTGGACTTCAGAGTTGTTTAGCGTCAATGCAACCAACAGTTCGCATGTATACCTCAATACGAGGAATCTGAGTATGACAGAAGATGGTCACTTCGAATTGTACTATCAAAAGCGAGTAATTGATTCAGCAACTTGGGTTGCTGAGCCGATTCTAGATGAGGTTATTCAAGAAGTAGAAAGGGGCGGGAAAGGATTCCTTCCAGCGCCAAGTCTTGTAATTTCCTTGTTGGCAGCATGTGGTGCTGCTATTGCTACAGAACGCCGTAAAGGTGACATTTTCGTTGAAAATTCTGAGTAGCCGGCTGAAAAATTGACACTTAAAGCAATTTTTCAGATACTTACCTTTGAATAGTGTCGCCCAATCGGGGTGCGTATGGAACACGGAGTAACTCCAATAGAAACAGTTGAACAGACGCTAATATTGCCACTTTTTGAGGCGGTAGATAAACCACCAAATCGTTCACTTACAGGACTTAGTCGAGCGGCTCAATCACAGGTTAAAGCGGCTCTTGCCAGCGATGATTTCGATGGCAAATCAGGTAAGATGATTTCATTGTGGAATGGTGATTGCAAAGTAGTTCTAGTCGGTATGGGGAAACCCAGTGATTTGAAATCTAATTCTGCAAGAGATGCGGGTGCAAACACAATGGCTTCTCTTAACAAGTCACATGGCAAGGCGATTACAGTTAGATTCACAAGTGGTTGGAAAGCTACAATGATGACAGCATTTGCTGAAGGCATGATGCTAAGAGATTACAAGTTTGACAAATATTTGTCAAAGGATGACAAGGACGATAATGACGACGACACTCCTTACAACATTACTTTCCAAGCATCAGTCCGTCATCTCGTCAATCTTACAGCAGGCTGTAATCGTAGCGCTGCAATGGCTTCAGGAGTTCACATTGCAAGAGACCTTGGAAATGAACCTGCTAACAAACTCTACCCAATGGAATATGCAGTACGTGCACAAGCGTTTGCTAAAGGCAAAGGAAACTTATCTGTGACAGTATTGGATTGGGATGAATTACAGAAAAACAACATGGGTGGTCTAATCAATGTCGGAAAGGGCAGTGAACACAAACCTTGCATGGTGATTTGGGAATTAAACGCGAAGGCAAAAGATGGTCCATGTCCAATTATTGTTGGAAAAGGAATCACTTTTGATACCGGTGGAATTTCATTGAAGCCAGGTGCAGCAATGGATGAAATGAAATTTGATATGCATGGTTCGGCAACAGTATTCGGCCTGATGGTTGCATTACATGGGGTCGGGCACAAAGGCCACATGATGGCCATTTCTTGCATGGCTGAAAATAGCCCAAGTTCTACTGCTTACAGGCCAGGTGACGTGATAGATACCTACTCAGGAAAAACTGTTGAAGTGTTGAATACAGACGCTGAAGGGCGCCTAGTTCTTGCTGATGGATTGTGGAAAGCAGGTGAGTTCAATCCTGAATACATCATCGACCTAGCTACTTTGACTGGTGCTTGTGTTATTGCATTAGGACACGAGGCCAGCGGCTTGTGGTCTAACGACGATGATTTGTTAGAGAACCTGCGAAAAGCAGCAGCAGATAGTGGCGAGTTAGCATGGCCAATGCCTCTATTGCCAGCATTTGAGAAGCAGGTTACTGGTTCAAAGATTGCAGATGTCAAGAACCTTGGAGAGCGTTACGGTGGCTCTAATTCCGCTGCAGCGTTCCTCAAACAATTTGTGCCAAAGAATGGTGAAGGGGATGATGCAAAGCAATACCCATGGGCTCATTTAGATATTGCAGGAACTGCTTGGGGCACTTCAAACAATGCAACCGTCGCCCATGGTGCAACAGGAGTTCATGTACGAACACTTGTTCGCCTAATCAATGACGAATGAGTATTATGTAATTTAATACACTAAGTTCTCATATTCAGAGGAATTGAAATGGAGACCGATTCAACCACTGCTGCAAAACTGGCAGGATTGAATATCAGTGAAAGGACTGAACCAGGAATTACTCATTTGAAGATTGAATCAGTTCTCTTCTTCATCAACGACTTCGAAATCAGCATCAACGACATCGCTTCCGTCAGCCGCAGCTTCTTCAACAGCCTGTTCAGTTTCCATTTCGGCTGATGCTGCTTCGTACAACTTTGCTGAGATAGCATGCATTGTCTCTTCCAACTCCTTGACTTTTGTCTGGATTGCAGCATCGTCAATTTCTTCAATATCTTTTGGCTTACCGTCATTCATGATGAGTTCTTCTAGCTCAGTCAACTTTTCTTCAACCGGCACAGTATCCTCTTCGCTCAATTTGTCCTCAGCCTCTTTGAGAGTTCTTCGAGTTTGGTAAATGATACTATCAGCTTGGTTTCGTAGATCTACTTTGGCTTTACGAGCGCTATCTTCTTCAGCGAATTTTTCAGCATCTGTAATCTTTTGTTGAATTTCATCTTCACTCAATGATGTAGCAGATTCAATTCGGATTGATTGCTCTTTGCCAGTTCCTAAGTCCTTAGCAGATACGCTAACGATTCCGTTTGCATCAATGTCAAAAGCGACTTCAATTTGTGGCATTCCACGAGGTGCTGCAGGGATTCCTTCAAGGAAGAATCTTCCAAGAGTGATGTTATCACGAGCGAATTCTCGCTCACCTTGCAATACATGAATTTCTACTGCTGGTTGGTTGTCACTTGCTGTAGAGAATGTCTCTGAGCGCTTTGTTGGAATTGTTGTGTTGCGTTCAATCATTGTAGTTGTAACTCCTCCAAGAGTTTCAATCCCAAGAGTAAGTGGGGTGACATCAAGAAGTAATACATCAGTCACAGCCTCATCGCCGACGATGATACCAGCCTGTAGAGCAGCACCAAGAGCCACAGCCTCATCAGGGTTGATTCCCTTGTGTGGCTTCTTCCCGAGTTCCTTCTCAATCGCTTCTTGTACTGCTGGTACTCTAGTTGAGCCACCAATTAGGAGAATCTTGTCAATCTCACCTGCAGATACGCCTGCATCCTTGACTGCTTGACGGGTAGGTTTCATTGACTTCTCAATTAATTCGCTAACCAGGTCCTCAAATTTCGCCTTGGAAAGTGAGAGGTCTAAGTGAGCAGGTTGTCCATCCACCATAGTGATGAAAGGGAGATTTAATTGTGCCTGAGATGTCCCTGAAAGTTCAATCTTAGCTTTCTCTGCTGCTTCTTTCAGACGACTCATTGCCTGCAAGTCTTTGGATAGGTCAACACCACTTGACTTTTTGAATTCAGCAACAGCCCAATTGATGATTTCTTCATCAAAGTCGTCGCCACCAAGCCGATTGTTTCCTGCTGTAGCCTTGACTTCAATTTGTGGTTGTCCATCAATCAAATAAATTTCAAGAACGGAAACATCGAATGTTCCACCGCCCAAATCGTAAACTAAGATAGTTTGGTCATCATCTTTGTCAACACCAAATGCTAGTGCTGCAGCGGTAGGTTCGTTGATAATTCGTAGAACTTCCAAACCAGCAATTCGGCCAGCATCTTTGGTTGCCTTTCGCTGAGCATCAGTGAAATATGCAGGGCAGGTAATGACCGCTTGCTTGACTTCTTGACCAAGGTATGCTTCAGCATCTGCCTTCATCTTCTGAAGGATAAAGGCTGAAATCTCTTGAGGAGTATATTCAGCATCATCGATTTTCTGAGTCCAATCAGAACCCATTTCTCTTTTGACAGAGAGGATGGTGCGCTGAGAGTTGGTGACCGCTTGCCGTTTTGCTGTAACGCCGACCATACGCTCGCCGTCTTGTGCAAATGCAACAACACTAGGGGTTGTTCGCGCTCCTTCAGCGTTAGTAATTACTACCGCTTCTCCACTTTCAATCGTTGCTACGCAACTATTCGTTGTTCCAAGATCTATTCCTATTACTGGGTTTTTTGCCATTATTTTCACTTCCTTCAAATTTTTAGAGTCATGTCTAAAATACCGTTATTCAATGACCATTCGTCAATTGATTTCACGACTTTACCAATGTTATACTTACGTACAGGTTTTGGTCTACCTTCTTTCATGACGCTGAGAACAGAGCCGCCGTTTGTGAGGATGAATTCGACACCTTCGCCGCCATCATCAATTTCGTCAACTCTGCTACAGTCAATTGTTAGAATCATCTCATCATCATTGATGTAAATGTCATCTTCACTGACTGGAATTAATTTTTCATTATCTGATTCAGAGACTTCTTCAGTCTTGACCTCAACAGCTGCTGGCTCTTTTGTTGGTAAGTTAGCGCCCATCATTTTTGCCAAATCATTCATGGTTGCTTCAAGATTCAATTCAATCTTCTCGCCTGCCATTTTTTCTGGGTCAAGGCCCATTGTTTCAAATTGACTTCGGATCTGATCCATCATGGTTTTCAGTTGTGCGGTATCCATCTTCATTCCCATGTCATTAAACATCTTAGAGAGTTGTTCTAGGAGCTTCTCTTCCCAGTCATCGCCGCCTGCTGTAAATCGTTTTTCTGACATGCCAATACCAACTTGTTAACCTTAGGTTGTATAGTCGGAAATGCTAGCCATATATGAACCCTTGTTTGTCATAAGGCAAAAACGCAGTACGGTACAGCATATCTGACCTGTTGAAAACCCCTCAAAAACATGACATTTTGTGAGCCTAATATTCGCCTAACATTCGCCCATCGGCCTTAAGACAGACCTGCCGCTCGCCTAACCAATGGTAACACAAGAGCATGAGTCTCTTCTCAGTGAGACTGAGCGTTCTCAGGGTCGTGTGGCTCTGCGAAATAATGTTGCTGCCGCTTCAGCATTGGCTGATGCCGTACGCAGTACTCTTGGCCCGAAGGGGCTTGACAAAATGCTTGTTAGTGGCAATTCACCAGCCATTGTGACCAATGATGGGGTTACTGTTTTGCAGTCAGCTCAAGTTGAACATCCAACAGCAATTATGCTGATAGCCCAGTCCAGCGCTCAAGACCGTGTTGCTGGTGATGGCACTACAACTACTGTGATATTGACTGCCGAACTTCTTCAAAATGCCCTTGAATTAATTGAGATGGGTGTCCATCCAACTCTTGTTGAGAAGGGTTACCGTTTGGCTAGTAAAGAATCGATGTCACAATTGGATGAGATTGCACGCGAGGCAGGAAAGGAGGATTCATTACGTGCAGTAATGACTTCACTTTCAGGGAAATCAGATGAGGGTATCCGCGCCCATCTTTCTAAGTTATCAGTTGCTGCAGCACAATCTTTAGCAACAGACATTGATGGCAGAATAGAAGCGGACGCCTCTTTAATCAAGAAGATCAATGACGGCGGCCGTCCAAGTATTGAAACTGAATTAGTTTCAGGATTAGTAATCGCCAAAGAACCACTTCATTCAGAAATGAAGATGTATCCAGATGGAGGAAAAATCCTCATCTTAGATGGAGGCATTAGTCGGAGAAAGCCAGACATTGATGTTAATTTGAAAGTAACAGACATCGGCATGACTCACGCTCTTAACGCGCAGGAAATAGCAGACATCTCAAAGCGTGTTGATGCTATTGCTGCAACCGGTTGTAATCTTCTATGCGTGCGAGATGGGATTGATGATGACGCACGTGGTCTACTTTTAGCAGCCGGTATCACAGCATATCGTAGAATTGAGAAACCGGAACTTGAACTCTTAGCCCGTACTACTGGTGCAGTTATTGTTCATGAGCCTAGTTTAGCTAAACCAAGTGACCTCGGAAATTTCTCATCCCTCACCTCCTCAAAATGGGCAGGTGTCTCTCACATGCAACTCATCGGCAGCGAGAAAGGTGGTCAAACCCTTGTTGTTCGTGGAACTAGTAAAACTAGAATGGACGAAGTCTCTCGTGGTTTTGATGATGCTGCTAGCGTCGCTTGTGGTTTGGTCAAAGACCCCCGAATTTTACCTGGTGGCGGGGCTACACAGATGGCTTTAGCGCGCCATTTGCGCCAATTTGCACCAACAGTCCCTGGTCGTGAACAATTGGCGATTGAGGCATTTTCAGCAGCATTGGAATCTATTCCTAGAATATTGGCTGAAAATGCCGGACTATCTCCTCTTGATGAAGTCCTCAAACTAAATGCCGCTCAAGCAGAGAATGGTAGTTGGATTGGTCTTAACATCCATACAGGGAAAGCAGAATCAATGTATGATGCTGGAGTGATTGAACCACTTGTAGTCAGCAGAAATGGTATCGCTGGAGCAATGGAAGCAGCGGTCTCAGTTCTTAGAATCGATGATGTGTTGTGGGCGAATCAAGACCCATCAATTCCAGATTGGGAAAAATCTGATGGCACACCCGGTGAAACCTGAATGGGTTTAATCCTGTGAATGTAGCAGAACCTTGTGAGTCTGGAATCTTGTGGATTCACTCAATGTTCACTCTTGCTGTTTGTGTTTATACAACCATGATCCAACTGAAAACCCTACACAGTTGACGACAATATCAGCACATTTGTTATCCAATGTTTCAACAGCAAATTCGAATGGAAGTATTAGTTCTAGAAACTCCCACCCAATAGATAGGGCAAGAAACAAAGGCCAACTTCTGAGAATAAACCGCCCAGATAATAGCCATATCAAGAAATGTGAAATCGAATAAAGATTCAACAACACCATGATTCGCCGTACAAACGGCTCTACTTTTGTTTATCTGTGCAGAATGGTTATTCTTCTTCAGTAGGCGGATTCTTTGATAGCATGATGGCCATAGGTTTGGTGCGTTCATCATTCTCAAGTGCTAATTTCATTATGACACCAAGAGGTACTCCAAGTACCATTCCCATCAGGCCCCAGAGCCAACCCCAGAAAGCGACTAGAAGCAGTAGAGCAATCGGCGAAATATCGAGCCTCTTGCCAGAAAGTTGTGGCTCAATGAAGCCACCCCAAGTCTGCTGATTAGCAACTAGTAGGCCCACTAACAGGGCAAGAGTTGTTGGTTCAAATAGAACAAATCCAAGAATAATTGGGGGGATTGTTGCAATGAGTCCACCGATGTAGGGGACAAAATCAAGCAAGAAAGCAATGCATGCCCACAATAACCATCCTGGTATTCCAAAGAAAAACAGAATCAGCGCCACTACTACCGATTGCCCGAATGCTACAGATGCTCTTGTGACGACATAGGTGGTCACACTTTCTCCAGAACCTTCAGCGATCTTCTCAAACCGAGCCACTTGGTCGGGGTAGGCTGCCCGTAGGCGATTAGGTAGCGACTCAGCCTCAAGAATGATGAAAATCAGGAAGATGAGAGTAGTCACCACTCCTCCAGTAAAACTAGCTAGGGAGCCAAGGAAACCCTTTGACATCGCTTCAATTGACTCAACACCAACTTGGTCAACTACAGAGCCTAACTCGATTGAGTAACCAAATAGGGTCAGTCCCTCAAGCCAAGCAACCTTTGCATGGAACTGTTCTGTTAGTTGGGGGACTTGGTCTGAAAAAGATTGCATATTCGCATACAGTAGTATTGCTACCAAGAAAATGAATCCAATTGTCAAGGACACCAGTATTCCGTACGCCATCAAGGGATGGCCGTAGCGCTTCTCAAGCCATTGTGCAGGAGGATAGATTAGGAAGAAAAGTAGGATTGCAACCACAAATGGTTGAATCACAGATTTCAGATGAATGAGTGCTAATACTGAGACAAGCAGCAGAATGGCAATATTGGCAGCAGTACTCAATTTCACACCATAGAATCTGTCTACTTTTCCCATCTATTCACCTCATGCCTCAACTTCGTATTTATGAATCAGATTTGCCAACATCTCGTCAACTAAATTTTCTAACCCATATTGGGCTTCCCACGCCCAATCATTTTTCGCCTCAGAATCATCTACAGAATCAGGCCAAGAATCAGCGTATTCTTGCCTGATATCGGGCGTAAATGTGCATTCAAAATTATCTACTCGCGATTTTATCGCATCTGCTAATTCTTCTGCAGTAAATGAACATCCTGCAATATTGTAGCCAGCCCTTGCATCTGTAAGTGATTCCACAGGAGTCGCCATCAACTCAAGAGTCGCTCTGATAGCATCATCCATGTACATCATTGGGAGTCGGGTATCTTGGCGAACAAAACAGTCGTAATTCCCATCTTTGATTGCATGGTGGAAAATATCTACGGCATAATCTGTTGTGCCTCCACCTGCCGGCGCTTTCCATGAGACTAGTCCTGGGTAGCGTAGTCCCCTAACATCTACTCCATGAGCCTCCCAGTAGTACCGCGCCATCACCTCTCCTGCGACCTTTGTTTTACCATAAACCGTGGTTGGGTTAAGTGGGGTAATTTGAGGTGCATGTTTAGGACAATCAGGCCCGTAAACGGCGATAGAGGAGGGTGAGAACAGACGAAGATTGTGCACTCTTGCAAGTTCTAAAACGTTTGAAAGTCCTCCTACATTGACTCTCTCACATAGTTCTGGATTTTTTTCACCAGTAGCTGAAAGCAGGGCGGCGAGATGGTAAATTGTTGAAATCGAGTTGTCAATTACAATCTCTTCTAATGCATCTTTATCCAATACATCTGCGACAGTGAAGGGGCCGTTGGTGATTACTGGGTGGTCGTCAATTTCTCTGATGTCGCTGGCGATTACAGCATCGTTTCCATGAAGTTCTCGAAGCGCAGCCACTAACTCAGTTCCAATCTGTCCAAGAGCGCCGGTGACAAGCACTTTGGAGGGTAGAACCTCAGTCATCAATGCCCGCTATAGCAGGCGCTACTTGAAATTGACCAACGCCTGTAGGCTTGCTTTTTCGCCAATTCTTCACTAACCTTGATAGGCTATGCTTAACGGGTCCATATCCCGTTGATTGATATGAGGTATGTTGTTGTCTCCGGCGGAGTTCTCTCAGGATTAGGTAAAGGCGTCACCGCTAGCAGTATCGGAATGCTGTTGAAATCTCTTGGTTACAGAGTTTCATCCATCAAAATTGACCCCTATCTAAACAGCGATGCTGGGACGATGAGTCCATTCGAGCATGGAGAGGTATTTGTTTTGGATGATGGCGGCGAAGTTGACCTTGATCTTGGTAATTATGAGAGATTCCTAGATATCACTCTTACTCGCGATAACAATTTGACTACTGGGAAAGTCTACTCAAAAGTAATTGAAGCGGAGCGCCGTGGTGATTACCTCGGAAAAACTGTCCAAGTAGTTCCCCACATTACTGATGAAATCCAAGATTGGATTGAGAGGGTTGCAAGTATTCCTGTAGATGGCAATGGTGACGAGCCAGATATCTGTATTATTGAATTGGGAGGCACAGTAGGTGACATTGAGAGTGCTCCATTTGTTGAGGCATTGCGTCAGTTCCAATTTCGTGTCGGAAAGGAGAACTTCATTTTGGTACACGTCAGTCTTGTCCCAGTTATCGGCGTAGTAGGTGAACAAAAGACCAAACCTACTCAACATACAGTCAAAGAATTGCGCGCTGCAGGTCTTACACCAGATTTCCTAGTTTGTCGCGCAGAAGAACCTCTTAAACAGGAGACTAAGGAGAAGTTAGCCCTCTTCTGCCACGTTCACGAGTCACACGTGTTAAGTGCTCACGACGTCTCAAATTTGTATCGTGTTCCATTGCTTCTTGAGGAGCAAAATACAACAGCAATGATAGCCGAGAAACTCAATTTAGAGATTCCAGCAAACAGACCACAATTTGATGAGTGGATGAAAATGGCAGACCATGTTGACTCACTTGAAGGTGAGATTACAATTGCCATGGTTGGAAAATATACTGGCCTTTCAGATTCTTATCTGAGCGTCATTAAGGCATTGCAACATTCAGCATTCAAGGTTGGTTGCAAGATGAATATTAGTTGGGTTGAAGCAACTTGCTTGGAGCCTGAAACAAAAACCAATGAGCCAGACAAATACCAAGAGGCTTGGGGGGCAATAAGAAAAGCTGATGGCGTTCTTGTGCCGGGTGGATTTGGAACACGTGGTGTAGAAGGCAAAATGCTTGCAGCACAATACGCACGAGAGAACAAGGTCCCCTATCTTGGAGTTTGTTTAGGATTGCAAGTTGCAGTCATTGAATTTGCTAGAAATGTGCTTGGTCTAAAAGGTGCAAACAGCACTGAATTTGATGAGGACACACCACACCCTGCAGTAATTTTCATGCCAGAGGGCAGCCGTACACACATGGGTGGCACGATGCGTTTGGGAAGCCGTCAAACAAATTTACAGACCAAAGATTGCGATGCTTTCCGATTGTATGAAGGGGCTATGGAAATACATGAACGTCATCGACATCGTTACGAAGTCAATCCTGATTTAATATCCGATTTAGAGTCAGCAGGTCTGCGATTTGTCGGCAAGGATACAACTGGTCAGAGAATGGAAATCATTGAGTTGGCCGACCATCCATACTACTTTGGAACTCAATACCATCCTGAATTTAAGAGCAGACCAAATAGGCCAAGTCCGCCATTCTTTGGTTTGGTAGAAGCGGCTTATGCCCGTCAGTCTTGAGATACTTTGATGAGTCGAGTGGTTCGATAACCTTGCAACACTTTGAGGTATTTCTTAGTTTTAAAATCGTCATCAAGAGTTGAATCACCTGAATCAATTCTTAGCGCTGTCAGCGTGAGAAGTTTAGCAGGTGTAGCGATTCCAAGAATTTGATTTATCCCCACTTGGCGAATTACATCAGGTGATATTTGCAGATTTCCTCTGCCTATCAAAAAGCCCTGTCCGCCCATCGGTGAAAGCAATATCATCGCTTTGCCTTCATGCCCAGTGAGTAGTTGCATCAAGTCAGATTCGTTGACATCAGATGCGATTATGTTGCCAGCCATCACGACATCAATTCCAAGAACAGTTTTTGACATTCCAAGATGCTTAGCCATTCTTCTCAAGGTTCCACCAGAACCCCAAACGATAGCAAGAGTTTCATCTTCTTGCATCATTTCACCGATATGGTCGCCAATTCCTTCAATGATATCCGTTTCATCAGATGCTTCCATTCGTTGTTTTGCTCCTTGCATCCATCGTGGAGAAGAAGGAGTCATCACCTCTGCGTAGAGGCGAACTTTCCATTCACCTTGCAAATATGCATCTTCATCCAAATCCATGACTTCGGTGTTGCCCACCAATAAGTCTCCATTCAGCCACGCGCCCAATACTTCTGCGGCACCTGTTACTGAGGCGGCAAAACAGCCAGAATGCATCTTGACGCCACTCGGTACTCCTATCAGAGGTAGTTCTTCTCTGTCCACCTTTTGAAGTGTAGAAACAATGTCTCTTGTTGTACCATCGCCTCCTGCATAGAGAAGTAAATCAATTCCTTGGGCAATCATATCACTTACTGCTTGCTGAGTATCCTCGGCATTACTCGGGTCGGCTCCAGGGATAGTATCTACATTTGGCAAATTGTCTGGCACCCAAGTTGAGCCCATTCGACCTTCGCAAGTGAGAAAATTGACATCAATTCCAAGTTCTATAAAGTGGCTCAACGTTTCATTCATTCGCGGTCCAGAGCGGTCTTCTGCCCCCGCTTCTCTAGCCTCTTCGGCTTTGCCATCACTGCCTTTGAACCCAAGGCGGCCACCAAGGCCAGCATCGGGATTAACGAGGATGCCGACCAAAGCCATGTTTAGGCGAGGAGAGGCCACTTCATCAAGGCTGTTGAGGATGATAATGGTAGAGAAATTCACTCATTATTTGTCAATAACTAGTCAATTATTGTTAGTCAGTTGGCCAACGCATTCAAGTCTTGTGCCATAATCGCGAGGCTCGGCGTGCACCATGGCTAGCGGTGGAAAGAACTCTAAGAAGACTCTAGAAGATGTTTTCGCGAGCGGAATGGATGATATGCTGCGCGCCCGTGAAGAAGTGAAGGCAGAAGAGTCCGCACCAAAGCCAGAACCGGTAGAAGAGGCTCCTAAAGTAGACTTATTTCCTGTTGCAGAGAGTGCTCCAGTAGGCCCTCCAATGCCAGAGCCTGCACCTGTGGGCCCACCAATGCCCGATCCTCTTTTGACGCCAGTTGCCCCTCCAATGCCAGAGCCTACACCGGAACCAGAACCCGTGCAAGTAGCGCCGCCAATGGCAGACCCTCTCTTGACTCCACTAACTGCTCCTCCAATGTTAGGCTCAACGCCTCCAGCAGGTCCACCGGGAATGCCTCCGGTGGGTGGAATGCCTCCGATGGGTGGAATGCCTCCGATGGGTGGAATGCCTCCAGCAGGCCCACCAGGAATGCCTCCAATGGGTGGAATGCCTCCAGCAGGCCCACCAGGAATGCCTCCAATGGGTGGAATGCCTCCAATGGGCGCACCAAGCCCAATGCCTCCTGCTGCTGCTCCACCAGTAGCCCCCGATTCGTCTTCAATGCCACCAATGCCTCTCGCAGAACCACCAGCAATGCCTCCGATGGACCCAAGTCCACCTGCAGCTCCTTTAGCACCACTGCCAACAGACCCGCTTCCTAGCGCATTGACCTCTATGGCTTCAGATTTGATGGCTCCAGCAGAACCCGCACCATCTGTAGTAGAACCTCCTCTGCCATTATCTAGTCCACCTGTGGTATCTGATGAGCCTGAATCAACTTCAAAATATGGATTTGAAGACCCACCTACTCAGACTGTTCAAGTGTTGGTTCCAACAGAGGATGTTAAGGTGAAGGATTTTGATGAGTGGGAAGGTCACTTTGACAACGAATGGAGTGGAGAAGCAGCCGTTTTTGAGGGTGAAGATGCAGAACCTGAGCCAGAAGTCAAGTTCGAAGAAGTAGCATGGGACCCTAGTGCTGAGCCAATTAAGACAATTCCAAAACTCCCTTCCAAATCTGCAATAGGCAAGATGAAGAAGGGTGAATTAGTCACTCTCGCAGAAGCCCGTGGGGTAGCAAGTGATGGTACAAAAGCCGTCCTAATCGACCGTCTTCTTTCACCGGATTCACCTGCTACTGAAGGACAGACAGACTCTGAACCTTCTGCAATAGAAGTACCTGAATCAGAACCCGAAGAAGTGGTAGAGGAAACTCCCCCTCTTACAATAGAGGAAGAACCTGCATCTGAACCAGTTGATTTGTTAGCGCCTCCAACACCAATATTGGAGGAAGCACCTCCAACTCCCGATGCACCTTCACTAGAAGCATCCATTTTGGATGATGTTGACCTCAATTCTTTGGCGGGTTCTCTTGTCGATGATCCCGCTCCACCGAGTGAACCAGATCCAATGCCTCCAAGCGCTCCACCAATGCCACCATCCGGCCCACCAAGTGGTCCAGGTCCAATGCCTCCAAGCGCTCCACCAATGCCTCCATCCGGCCCACCAAGTGGTCCAGGTCCAATGCCTCCAAGCGCTCCACC
>JABIGF010000025.1 GCA_018650285.1 Methanobacteriota archaeon | reverse complement strand
TACCCGGTGGCATTCCCCCTGGCGGCATCATTCCCGGTGGCATTCCTCCAGGCGGCATCATACCCGGTGGCATACCTCCTGGTGGCATCATACCCTGCGGCATACCTCCAGGCGGCATCATACCCGGTGGGCCCATGGGGGCTCCTTGTGGAGGCATAACATGCAGTTCTTGTTGTGTGGGTTGTGCGATAGGAGGTGCAATTTCGGGTTCCGGCGTGGGTGCTTGAATTTCTGGTGGCGGCCCTGTTGGGGCTTGCGGCGGACCTGTTGGCGGAGTTATTGGAGCGCTTACTGGTGCAATTGGAGCGGCGGTTGGTGCAACTAGAGTGGGTGCTTGCACTGGTTCCACAGGCTGAGGGGTAGCAATTTCAGGTGCAGGAATATTTGATGAAAATGCAGTAGCAAACGGATCTGCTGCGGGGGCAGTTGCAGCAACAACCGGTTCTGGTTCATTTCCAAAACCAGTCAGTGCCGTTCCGAACGCAGCATCAAAAATGCTTCCTCCAACGGCACTTCCCGCTCCAGAAGCTTGTATTGGTTTCCGGAATGTCTCTGCGATTCTCACATCACATGAGTGGGGCCCTAATTCGATTTTTTGAAGAGTGCCATTGACATCTGCTTCTATTTTGAATAACCAAGCACCCGCATCGGGTGAAACAAAGTAGGAAAAATCTTGTCTCAGTCCTGCTGCAATTTCATTTGATGATTCAAAAGCATCTACTTTCCCACCATCCATAGTGCGCATACGTGCTGAAAGTCCTGTGACATTACTAGCCCCTTCATTGGTGACTTCAATGACAACTCGTAGAGAATCTCTATCGTCATCATCAATATCATCAACAATGCAGTGAACATGAACTTTGAGAGCCCCTGCATGAATTGTGAAGTCGTCACTCATGTTGGCACCCAAACACAGCGACGACCGCCCCATTACTTGAAGCGCACCCCATAAAGCACATCATTTTGAGAAATAGAATGGCATATTAGTAAGAAAATAATTTCGCAGAAATCAATATTATCGTAGATGTTTTCTACACGCAGGTGGTAAACTACTACCATCGGCAACAATGGAGCCAACAACTAAATCAATTGAACTTTGATGAGTATGTCGCTGACGAATTAACAATATATCTCTAACTCCAAACCAGAGTAATCCAATACCAGGGATGGCATATTTCATTTTTCGAAAGGCTCGAACATCCCAATCTTTTCTGGTCAATGTTTTTCCATCTTCACGTACAACTGCTATGCCAAACCAGCGCTGAGCAAAAGAACGGCCAAAACGAATACCTGTGTGCTTGTGGTAAAGGAAATTGCCACCAAAAATCAAGAACCAATCAACGATGAAAAGAGCGGTCCCACGCCCCCCTGAACTAGCTAAACTTAGGTTGAATGCTTGTACGATACTAGCCGCTTGCCCCCCTAGAATTGAGGTGAGGAGGTAGAGAACTCCCATCACAAATATCGTATCCATTAGATAGGCCATTGCTCTAGTGCCTGCACTTGATAGGATAGTTCCTTCTGGGATTTTCCAATGATTGTCACTGGTCCCAACTTCTACCTTCGCAGGTTCGATAATCTCTCCAGTATGCAATGAAATTGGTGACTCTTCGTCGGCCATTATACCACCTCTCAGAAACTCTGGAGCACATGCCACGCCTCAAGTTTCCTCTCCCGCGCCCAGTCAAGCCAGCCTTCCCAATCACAGTCATGGCGAAGGGTATCGGAATCCCCTACCACGATTAGCCCTCGGCGAGGCCTTGTTAGAGCAACATTTAGCCTTCTGTGGTCTGAAAGAAATCCAACTTCGCCTTTGTCATTGGCTCTAACTGTGGAGAGAACAATCACTTCCTTTTCACGTCCTTGATAGCCATCAATACTGCGAATTTCAAGCCCTTCTGCTTCGTCATCTCCTTCTCCTGCAAGGATTCCTCGCCCATCAAATAGATCAGTTAAGAGTTGAACTTGACCGTTGTATGGTGAAACAACTCCGATATCAGATGGTTGCAAGTCACCGGGTTGAAGCAGTTGTTCTACAATTTTTACAACCCAACCAGCCTCATCGCGATTAAGTCTTGATTTTCCATCAACTGCTAATTCTTCAACGCCATCTACTGGGATGAATGCTACTGGTGCTTCCCAATCAGGCCAAAGAAATCCAGCAGGCGCAGGGCGTTCATTTGCAGTCACGCCGTTCTCTAATTGATTGTCATAATATCGGGCCGATGAATATTCAGCAATTACAGGATGCATCCTATACTGTGTTTTCAACATTGTAGGAGTAATTCCAACATCAATCAGTCGCTCGAACAGACTACGTCGTAACCCATCATCTTCGGCTCGCCGAGAGATTACAGTTGGTGGTAACTGTTTGTGGTCTCCAACTAAGACTAGACGACGACAACCACGCATTATGGGGACCCATGTTGCCGGTTCAATTGCTTGAGTTGCTTCATCAATAAGAATGTTTGAAAATTTTCTTCGCCCAAGCATATCGTGCCCAACACCAATACAGGTAGAACAGATGACTTGCGCCCCATCAATCACATCATCAGTCATTGAATGCTCAAGTTTTCGAATATCTTTCCAGCCCATTTTCAAGTCACGGTGAGCTAAACCTTTGTCTTTTCCAGTTAGTGATGGAAGCCGGCGTTGCAGGCTTTCTTGTAGGCCAATTAACTCTCTCACTTCTTCTTGAAGTGGATGTTCTTCAACTCGCGCACGAACAGTTGCGCTACGCAATTGCGCTCTTACTTTGACAGGCTGACCTACCCGAATAGCATTAATTCCTAATTCAATGAGCCCTTCTAGTAAATTGTCAACGGCAACATTACTGTCAGCAGTAGCAAGAATTGGGCCGGTACCCTGCTCAACCCAGCCTTGTAGAATTCGAACTGCGGTGTGTGTTTTTCCAGTACCCGGAGGGCCCTGAATAATACTGAGCCGGGAATGCATTGCTGATTCAAAAGCGTCTTGTTGGCTCTGATTGAGGTTTTCTGGAACAATTACATGTCTTGATTTTACTCCTTTGAATTCAGGATTACTTTTTGCAGAATCATTGACATCTCTAGGTCGCCCTAGCAATAAATCAGAAAGTGTCGTAGGGGGGTCATCTCGGAGAATTTCTCGTAATGCATCTTGCATTCTGTCATGGGCGACCCTATTGGCACCACGATCAATTCGCCAAGTTCCTGTTCTAACACGGTCTAAATTTTCTGAAATAACAATAGATAATGAGTTGCGCTTCCGTAGTAATACTATTCCTTCAACTGTACTTTCTTTGAGTGGGTCGGTACGGCAAATCGTCACAATATCTCCTTGAGAAAAGCGATGACTACCTAGGCTTGCACCTTTTTCAGGTTGAAATTTCACAATTCGTTCGCCAAAAAGCCAGCCATTATTTCGCGCAACGACTCCGATTAAAGCGTAGCCGTGCTCCACTAATTTTTTCTTTGACCATTGTTGTAATCTTTCTTCAACTTGAGCCATCTCATCTTCAAGTTCCCAGTTTAACAAGCGTGAATAGCGGTTGAAAAAATCTTGGGAACGAATGAAACGGGTGGTATCGTTATCTCCGTCAAAGTAGCGTTCACCACCTTCAATTCCAGGTTTGAGGCGGCGGATTTCACCACGTTTCTCTTTCGCCACGGTTGTGGCGGGATGCGGGTCAGCCTTCAACCTTCCAATTGCACATACAATGTCACTATTGAATCAAAATCATTAATTTAGCATTTTTGAAAACCGCCGTAGGCGAATGAGAATACGGGTCATAGAATGGTGACTATTATACGATAATCGTGCGCGGATATAGAATGAGGCAAATGTTTGGGCGGTGGCGTAAGGACAAGGAAGAGACAGGCCTAACCTGTCCTCTTTGTGGCGAAGTATCTCCCGAAGATACCGCTGAATGCCCAAAGTGTTACCATCAACTTGGCAAGTCAGTTCTTGAACAAAAAGAAACTGTTGGAGAAGAGGTTAGCAGTTCATTATTTGATGAACTTTTAGCAGAAGAAGAGGATGACGATGACGATGATATTGTTGATTGGTCAAAGCATACATTTGGAATGGATGATGTGACAATTGATGTTAGCCAATATGAAGAAGACTCTGAATCAGTTTCTCTTTCAGCAGCACCAAATTTTGCAGCAATTGAAAATGATGCTCCAGTCGCAGCAAAACCAACTCCAAAGGATTTGGATGATGGAGAATACGAACTAAAATTGTCCGATGCTCCAAAGGATGTTGAAAAGTTTGTTGTTCCAAAAACTGCTATGGAAGACCCACTTGTAGAGCCTGAACATAAAATTGACTTAGTGGTTCCACTTCTTCCAAAAGATGCTTCATCATCGGATGATGAAGGTCCTCTAGAAGACCCTTCAGAAGTTCCCGAAGAAGAGCCAGAGGTTGTTGCCGCACCTGCCGAAGAAGAGCCAGAGGTTGTTGCCGCACCTGCCCCTGTAGTGCCACAAGAAGCAACACCAAACCCTGCTCCAAGTTCACCTGAACCTGTTTCTGTGCCCGTTCCTGTGCCAGCATTACCTACAACGCCTCAATCAGAAACCCAAGTAGCCCCCGTGGCAGTACCACAATCTGCTCCAAGGCCAGCAATCCCTCAACTCCCAGGGCAATCAGCAGCCGCAAACGGGGCTACTGCTCCACAATTGCCGGCGACACCAATAGTCCCTAGTACTCCTGCATTACCTACTCCGCCTTCTGCAAAGCCTGATGCTAATGCTTTCAATCAAGATATGGATTTGGATGTGGACCCTCAAGCAGAATCTTCAGGCAGTAGTCCACCTTCTTCTGTTGATGACCAGATGTGGCCTTGGTCCCAGAAGGATGCTTTTGATGACTTGACGGTTAGAAGAGAATTGCGTCAAGTGATGGAGGCGGTGAAAGAAGGCGATCTTGACGGAGCCGCAAGGAATCTCGATAAATTAGGTCCACATCTTGGGGACCGAAAAGAGATTCTTTTCCATGTAGGTGTTGTACTCAAAAAGTTAGGGCGCGAAGAAGCACTTCGCAAAATGCTTGAGGCCGCCCGTAGGCTTCACCCAGAAGACCAACATGTCGCAACAGCTTTGACTAGCCTTGGAATGTGAAATTAGCCCATTTGACTAATTTGCTTCATGCGAATCCATATCACAGACTAGATGCCCCGACAGAGCGATGCGAGCGACTCCAACCCTCATCGTCAACGATGAGTTGTTGCTTCAACCAGCAGGCCCTTATCATCTTGAACAACTGCTTGAAGCGTTTGAGGAATCATTGCCAGAGGTCATTGCTGGATTGCCTTGGTATGACATTAATGAAGGCACATTAGTACAACTAGAAGAGTATCTTCATGAGGTTGGCCGCGGTGGTAGAATAGGCAGGGCACATCATTGGGCAATTATTGAAAAAGAGAGCAATAAACTCATTGGTTTGGTTGCTTTTGATCGAGTTACTAGAACTCAAAAAGCACATTGGAATCTAGGTTATTGGGTAAGAAAATCAGCCACTCGTCGTGGGATTGCAAAACTTGTTTCAAACAAAGTATTGGATTGGGTGCCAATAGCCCATGGAGGACCAACAGCAGTAGAAATCACTGTTGACCCAAATAATGAGGCGGGGCTTGCAACATGCAATTCAATTGTAGCAAAATGGAGAGGAAATCGAGTTCCAGAAGTTGACGGCAAGGTCGAAGTTGCAGGAGAAATGCGACATCATATCACCTACTTGTTACCACGTTTACCGATAGTTGAGGAAGCATTTGGAGAGAAAGGAACCGTTTGGTTGTCTCTTGATACAGATGACCTTTGTCACCATCCCAAAATTTCTGGGCACCCAAGCAGGTCAAAGGGTAAGAAAAGTGACACATATGTTATGAGTCAGAAATTAAGTGAATCTTGGGAGAGATTTTTTGCTTGGAGAGAGGATGCAGGAAATGGTTTACCTGTCACCTTTTTTGTTATTGCAGAGCAATTAGATGACGCCGATTTTGTGGCAAATTTGACTCGGTTGTTGTCAGATGAAACGATAACAATAGGATGCCATGGCAATAGACATCGTTGCTGGTCTGCTTGGCCAAAAAATGAGATGGAATTTAGCCAAGAGTTGGCTATTTCAATGCGGCGGATATCACAATTCGCCGGTGACAAATTCCGTCCATGGTTTCGTGCCCCTGGTGGTTACATCGCTCCATGGATGATTGATGTTCTCAGCCACCATGGGGTGACTCTAGACTCATCAATAAGTAAGACTAGAGTTAGTAGCAGAAAAATCGGACAAAAAAATGGATACAATATGGTATGTTCGAAAGTAGCAGCAAGTGGCATGGTGGAGAGAGAATGGTTCTCACGTTTTGGTATACCATTGACAGGGCCAGCTTTACGAATACCAGTGCTGCGTAGTTTGTCGAGGAGAGGTTGGAATAAAGTCACAAAAAACGCAATTTGTTGCTCAGATTTGGTCATTCATACACCTCAAGATGCAGTAGATTCACTGTACTGGCACCTCATTGATTTTTCAATGAATGGAGGGAAATGGGTGCCCCCTCTTCATCCAACATTGCAATTTGGTGTAATGTCTGAACCCTCCAAACGGTAATATGAGCCTCCTAAGTCGTCCCAATCGACTATTAGGTCGCTATACCCCAATAGTGGTAATTCGGAGGTGAGAAAATGGCAGATGTTCAGTATCCTGGAATCCCCACAACGACTGATGGTGCGGGCAATATTGTCTGGGTTGAGAGCCATATTACCGATGGCTCCTGTGCATATCCAATTACATCTTCAACAACAATGGGTGTTGGGTACAATATGGAAGTATCCAATGGGAAAGAAAATTTGTGGGGCACTAGACTTGCTTTCATTGAGCCAGAGTCTGAGCACTCCTCTGCTTCAGCAGCAGAAGGTTTCGCTTTAGCCGGTGGGCGAGTAACCAATTTTACCAGTGGCCAAGGATTAATTTTGATGAAAGAAGTTCTCTATGTCATTAGTGGAAAGCGATTACCAATTGTTTTCCATATTGGTGCAAGAGCACTGACATCTCATTCACTGAATGTCCATGCTGGTCATGACGATGTGATGGGTGTTTCTGATGTGGGATGGGGAATGCTGTTTGCTAGAAATGCTCAGGAGGCAGGAGATTTGGCATTGATTGCTCGCCGTTCCGCTGAAGCAAGCCATACACCTTTTTTCAATATTGAAGATGGTTTTTTAACAACACACACCATTGAAAATGCATTGTTGATTGAACCAGAAATGATGCGAGATTTTGTTGGCGACCCTGCAACCAAACTTCGTAATTTGTTTGACCCTCATAACCCTGTAATGACTGGTGTTGTTCAAAATCAAGATGCGTACATGAAGGGAAAAATCGCACAGCGGCATTTTACCGACATGGTCAAGCCAGCTGTTGAAGAAGCAATGCAAAAGTTTGGTGAATTAACTGGCCGCAATTATGGATTAATTGATGGATATTGTATGGAAGATGCTGAATATGCGATTATTGGCATTGGTTCAATGATTGAAACTGCTACTGCGGTTGTAGATCACCTCCGCCAACAAGGGCGCAAGGTAGGTTGTGTACACATTACTTGCTTCCGACCATTCCCAAGTCAAGAATTGGCTGAAATGGTTGGCAATTGTAAGGCCGTTGCAGTACTTGAGAGAATGGACGACCCAATGGCTGCCGATAATCCATTAACGATGGAGACAAAAACAGCATTATACGATGCTGGTATGGCTCCTAAACTATTCTCTGGTTCATACGGACTTGGTTCTCGTGATGTGACATCAGCAGATATTATTGCGACCTACGATTTGTTGGCTAGTGGTGATGATGCACGTTATTTTACACTTGGAATTAATCATCCAACGGGATTGGCTCGCACAGAGACAATCGATGGCCGACCAGCAGATGCATTCAGTATGCGTGGGCACAGTGTTGGCGGTTTTGGTAGCGTTACAACAAACAAAATCATCGCCACAATTTCAGCGGATTTGTTTGGCAAGAAAGTGCAAGCATTCCCCAAATATGGTTCCGAAAAGAAGGGGCTGCCAACAAATTTCTACTTGACAATAGCAGATGAAAGAATACGCATTCATCATGAATTAGATATTCTTGATTTCATTGCTGTTCAGGATGAGAATGCCTTTGTTACAGGTAATCCTCTCAAGGGTTTGAAAAATGGTGGAAGTGTGTTTATCCAATCCACTGCAGTAAGTCCTAAAGAGGTAGTCGCAAAACTTCCTGCTAGCGCTCGTAAGGAAATTGCTGAGCGCGATTTGAAAATTCTTTATCTGAATACAGCAAAGATTGCTCGTGAGGTTAGTAGTAGTGCGGATTTGGTTGTCAGGATGCAAGGAATTGTATTGCTGGGTATTTTCCTAAAGTGCACCCCATTTGCTAGTCAAGTAGATGACCAAAAGATGTACGTTTCAATTGAAAAATCGTTGCAGAAGTATTTCGGTAAACGTGGTGAACAAGTTGTTGCCGATAATTTGACTTGTGTCCGCAGAGGATACGAAGAGGTCGAAGTCATTACAGCGGCTGATATTGATGCAATGGAGGTGTCTGCATGAGCATCAAACTTCCAACAGCACACGATGAAGAATTCTTTGACTTAGAGGATTTTGAGAACCGAATTGTTGCTGCTTACAACGATGGTTCGGCATCAGATGGTTTGGCGGCAGATGTGGTTCATGCCCGTTCAATCATTGCTGCAGGTTCAGGGCGCCACCGTGATTTTTCATACATCGCGCCTGAAATTCCTGAATTCATTGCAGAATCTTGTGTTGGCTGCATGGATTGTGTAACAATGTGTCCCGATACTGCAATTCTTGGAAAAGTGGTAAGTGAAGAAAATTTCAACCAACAACTAGGCAGCCTTGAGGAAATAAGCCATGATGAGATGAACCGCCTCTGGCCAAAGACTCGCAAGTATTGGGCTAACCGAGAAAAGAAGGGAAAAGACCCTGGTCGGTTTGGTATTTTCATTGACCCCTCAAAATGCAAAGGTTGTGCAGAATGTGTTGATGTATGTGGTGACAAAAATGCTCTAGCCATGGTCGGCAAAGAAAAATTCGGCATGGAGCATCACCGAAAGTTATGGGAGTTCTTCCAAGCATTAGGGCCTACTGACCACGATTTTATCAATGAGAAATCATTGATGGACATGATGTTAGCAGAAGAATCACTTCTCTATGTTGGAGGTGCAGGTTCATGTGCTGGTTGTGGTGAAGCAACTGCCCTGAGAATGATGTCAGCAGCGACTGGATTTGTCTATGGGAAAGAAAAATTCGGGATTGTCAATTCAACAGGCTGCTCTACTGTTTACGGTTCAACTTACCCGTTTAATCCGTGGGATATTCCTTGGACCAATTCGTTGTTTGAAAATGGTGCTACAGATGCTATGGGCGTGCGCGCTCGCTGGGATCAACTCGGTTGGCAAGACAAAAAATTGTGGGTTGTAGGGGGAGACGGAGCGATGCTTGACATTGGTTTTGGCTCGCTTTCACGATTGCTGAGTTCTGGAATGAATGTCAATGTGATAATTCTTGACACTCAAGTTTATTCAAACACCGGCGGACAAGCCTCAACCGCTACGTTCACTGGCCAAGATGCCAAGTTTTCTTCTCATGGTACAGTAGTTCATGGCAAGACAGAACGACGCAAAGAAATTGGTGGAATTGCTGCAATGCATCCTGATGTTTATGTTGCTCAAACAGTAACATCGCTACCAAATCATTTCTACAAGTGTATAATGGAAGCAAATGAATTTGATGGGCCCGCAGTAATCAGTGTTTACACTACTTGCCAACCAGAACATGGTGTTGCAGATGACGCATCTGCTAGACAATCCCGACTTGCTGTTGATAGTCGTGCATTTCCAATATTCACATTTGACCCTCGTAAAGGGCCACGATTCCAAGATATGTGGAGTTTGAAAGGAAATCCAAGTGTCAATAATGACTGGCATAAAAGAAAGAATACAGATGGTGAAAAAGTCGAAGTTCGATTCCGAGATTTTGCTGCTAGTGAGGGCCGTTTTAGAAAACAATTCAGAGGTGATGGGCCAAGTGAAGCAATTCTAGCCGCAGAAGATGACCGTCTCGCTTTTTGGCACCGTTTACAAGATATGGCTGGGATTAACCGTCAAATATTAGATGAGTAAATGCCGATTATTTGACACATTTCGCGAATTGGTGTCCTTTTCTTGAATTGCTGAAATTTGCAAGAGTAAACCGTTATTTTTGATAAAAAATCCAATTGAAAGCAAAAAGTCTACCAATATAGTCTCCCACTTTGCTTATTATAGGTGCATACTTCAGCCGAAGTTATGGGACTACGTAGTTTGACCCCGATGATTTTAGCCGCACTGATGTTGATGATGAGCTGGGGTGCTCTTATTGATGCAGTAGAAATGAATGGGAATGAAGGTGAGGATCAAGAATTGAATACTTTTGAACCGATTCAATCTCTTGAAGAAGAACCAGTGATTGAATATGCTTCATCAGCAACAAGCCCAGGGCATGTTGTTTTTGGACAATACATTTCATCTGATAATTGCGGGCACTGCTCTAAAACAGGAGGCGGTTCCGATACACACCATTTGTTGAAAAATAATTTCCCAATGGAATATGTGTACATAACATACATGTCAGCATCATATGGTGATACAGACACAGCACGTGCAGGAAATGTTGCTCCATACAACTGGGCATGGTCAACAGGTGGTGCACCAGATGCTTACTTCGGTGACCGCACAGACCGTAACCAAGGTGGTGCTTCAGCCAATTATGATACATATGACAATGAATTTTCAACAGGTGGAGGAATGGCTTCCACTACTAACGATTACACAATGGGTGCAACAATCAGCCAAAACGGCGCAAATTATGACATCTCAATTTCATACGGTTATACTGGCTCAGGAAGTCCAGCTAGTAACATGAAACTATACGCAGCCCTTGTTGACAAGGACTGTACAGGATACAGTTACTCAAGCGGTATCCCACACGGATGGAATTGCTGGATGGGTTGGTTGACTTCAGGTGACACATACAAATCCAAGAGTGGTGGTACCGGTACATCGTTTGCGAGCGTAACACCATCAGCAACATCTCAATCAGTCTCATGGACTTCAGTTCCTACAGGAGTCGTCCCAGGTGGATTATCAAAGGCTGTCGTAATAGGTGTATTGATGTCTGGTAACAGCGTCTCTGCGGGTGGCACAAGTGCTCACGCATACCATGCAGTTGACAGCACCATGAATCCAATGGATTTGTCAGTTACAGATTTTACCTTTGAAAATCTTGACGCACAGTCTTCATCAGGATTCCAAACTGGAGATATGCTAGAGTTGGAAGCAACTGTTGGAAATACCGGTGCTGAAGATTATTCAGACGGTGGACAACTTCAGTTCTACCAAATATCACAGAATGGACAAGAGAATGCAATTGGCTCTTCAGTTCAATTGAATAATCTTATTGTCGGCCAAACTCAGACATTATCAACACAGTTTGATACGACTTCAATACAAATGGACTCAAATGATCCACAAACAGCATTCCGTTTCAAGATGACAGGAACAAGTGGAGAGAATAATCCAACAAACAACGCGCTTGTGGTCTATGCACCTCATGATATGGCCCCTTCAACATCGAAGCCGATTGCTGCCGGAACAACATCAATTCCTCGTGGTGCAACTTTGGATTTCGAAGTAACAGGAATGTCCAACGATAATGTTGACGATATGAGCACAATGACCGCTGAGTTAGAAACTAGCGAATCAGGAACGAATCAATGGATTTCAGATTGGGTATCAGGCGGCACATTGATGGGCGCAGGAACTGGTGCTGAGCGTTTTGTTTTCACAATCTCTCCGCCAAATAGTGCAGGTAGTGGTTCGTATGATGTACGCGCACGAATGACTGATGCACGCAGCCAAACAGGAGAATGGTCTACTGTCAACAATGACGCTTTCACACTAATGAACGGATTACCAATGGTTGTCACATCTGATAATCTTAACGAAGCACCAGAAGATTGTCGCAACCAATACCCTGGTCAGCCAACTGTAAAGGTTGAAACAATTGAGCGTATTGATGTTGCAGGACTTATTTGCGATGCAGAAACTCCTCTAAACCAACTTGTTGTAAGCAGCACGAACCCAGCATTCCGTGAATGGGACCCGGTTACAGGAGAGATTGAAGTTCTGTTTAACACAGTTAACACAAACCCGCAAGGTGAAGTCATTACTCAGCCTCTACAGGTAACTATCAATGATGGTGAAGAGAGTAACAGTGGCACATTGAATATCATGGTGATTGAGAATGGTGCCCCAAGATGGTCATCAGTTCCAACACAATCCTTCAATGAGGGTTCAGGAACTTCAGTAATTTTGACTACTTACTTGACTGATACCGATAGTTCTGGTAATTCAGCAAGCCCAATGGCGCTTGCACTAACTATTGAGTACATCTCTAATACATCTCTAGTAACAGCAGACTTGAATGGACACACGTTGAATATTGATGGTGTCAATGAAGATGTATTTGGTTCAGCGATTGTGACAATCCGCGCAACAGATGCAGATGGCCAATTTACTGATAATGATGTAACTGTATTAATTGCAAATGTCAATGATGCACCAACTCTTGATGCTTCGTCTTTTGATGACTTGCGAATAAAAATTGATGAGGAATTCAATTTCGATGTGGTTGGAAATTTGTATGATGTTGATGATGCAATTGACCCGCTTTATGTCACCGTTTCTTGTGACACATGGAAGAGTGGTTCACGTTACAACCCACTTGATGGAGCGATTACCGCTTGGTTTGATTCTGAAGGAACTCACACAATTACAATCGTGACAACAGATGTACATGACGGTTCAAACGCTTACGATGTAACTATTGATGTGGTTGATAGCCTTCCTCTTTCTTGGTCTGAAAATGCTCAGTCTGGAGATTTAATGGCAAATGCAGATAATCTGTACATTAATGAAAATCCAACATTCACAGTATCTCATCACAGTGGATTAGGCTTGACTGATGTTGTTATTGAGTGGCAGGTTTGTAACAGTGAAACAGGTGTATGTACTGATTTTGGAACAGAAAGCGTGGCCAATCTTGACAATGAGCATGTGTTTAATGTCACTAAGAATACTGGTACCATGATATTCAAAGACCAAGTTAAGATTACAGTTTCAGCAATGGGTTCTGATGGATTTGAGCGCAAGACTCAATCAGCATCAACCTTTGATATTACAGAAGAGCGTCCGGTAGTTGTTGTTGATGACAATACTGATGATGATACCAATAGTGATCAATCAAACAATGCAGCAGCAGGTCCAGGAATAGTTGTTTACGGCGTAGTTGGAGCATTCATTGTTGCCCTCTTAATCGCTCTAACTCTAGGGGTCATGCTCCTACGTGGCGGTAAGGATGAGGATTTGGGAATGGGTTACGGTGCAACATCACCAATGGCAATGCCACCAGCACCAATGGCAGCAACACCGCCATCCGCAATGGTTCCTGACTACACACAGCTTCCAGCAGGTGGCAACTATGTTACTAACGACATGGGCCAAACAGTCTATCTCTCACCAGATAACACAGACTGGACAATGCAGCCTGACAACTCATTCATCCGCACCCGCTGATGATAGAATAGTTTCAAATCCCACGCCAAGGTATACCTTGGCCTAGGAATAAACGCTATTGATTGTAGTGAGAGCAATAAGAAATGAATAATTTCTGTATTAGCATTAATGCGGTTAATTCAATTGCTTTGTATATTTGCAGTAAATGATGAGCAGCGGCCCTCGTGCAGACGGCGATGCTACACGCACACGGATTCTCAAGTTTTTAACTCAGAATCAGGGCTCTCATCTTTCGGCAATAATTCGTGCTTTGCAACTTGGTAACCATCAAGCAACGATTCATCTCAAGACTTTGGAAGGGCAAAGTAAACTATGGGGGCGGCGAGAAGGTCAATTGTTGAGATATTATACAAGCACAATTCCCCCACATACACCCCATGAACAACTTCCAAATCCACCTCAATCATTCACTCCCGATACTATGCAATTTCGCATTATTGACCGCTTAGCTAGAAACCCTAAGCCAGTAGGTCAAACAGGTCCACTTACACAAGGCATGCTTGCTGAAGAGTTAGAATGCAGCCAACAACTTGTCAGCCACCATCTAATTTCACTTGAGAAGAGTGGTTGTGTGAAATCTCAGAAAGCAGGATTTCGTAAAAAGTGGAGAGTACTTGCCCCAGGATTGCAAGCGATTACAGGTGGTTTGCGTTCACTTTCCACAGTTGACCATCACGATTTAGAAGCATTAATTGCTCATTATGGCTCATGATGATCATGATTATTCAAGATGTATTTTTTGAAAACCTCTCGCGATTATGCCAATATTGCATGGTAAAAACTCGTTAGAAAAATCAATAAAACGCATTTTCCTTAATATAGGAGGGTGAAAACAGCCGAAACAATATATAACGGTCGTTTTAGCCGAATAAAATATGGCATCTGTATCAGATAACCTACAAGCAATGATCGACGCTCTAATGGGCGCAATGAAAGACGCTGAAAAGCACGAGCGCGGCACCGATGCCGCCTCACGCCGCCTCCGCGGTGTGCTCTCAGCAACCGCAAAGTCTTGCAAGACACTTCGCGGTCAGATCCAAGACGAGCGCAACTGAGTATAACTCAGCGCCAATTTGAATCTTTCAAGTAAATGCGAACACGGCCCGTCCTGGGGGAGTAATCCCTCAGGCGGGCCATTTTTTTTTTTGTGATGGGTTAATGCAGTAGCAACTGTTCGCAAGGTTGTGGCAAAGGACTCAAAGTTACCATCAAAGCCTATGAAAAAGCGAGGCCGATTGCGCAAAATCTTCGCTTTCATCCCTTGGGCTGTAAGAGGTGGATACAAAGTTGCTAAGAAGTTGCCAAAAGAGAAGCGTCAGGAATTGATTGCTGTAGCAAAAGACCCTGATGCTTGGGGTGAAGCAATTGCCAAAGGATGGGACGTTGCTAAAATTGAGGCAATTGAAGCTAAGGATGCATTTGGTACACTTGGTAAAATTGCTCTAGGCAGAAAAACTAGCAGAGCAGAGAGGAAGAAGGCTGCTGAACAACTTGGGTTGGTTGGTTTTGTTGTTACACCTCTCAGGGTCTTTCTAATTCCGGGTTCTGAAATATTACTCAGTGTGGTCGCATTTGTAATCCCATGGAGACTTGTCCCAGATAAGTGGATTCCTTTCCAATCATTGAGGGATAATCCTGATGAAGAGATTTCTAAGCAGAAGAGGAAGAGACTCAAACTGTTCCGCAAAGATAGGCAGAGAATCATTGACAAACTTGATTGAACTCAATCAATAGGGTATTGTTTGTTATTCAATAGTGTGTGTCGACCAGATTTCCCACAATCCCCCGCCGTTCATGAAGTCAACATTTCCTTCGCCCACGAGGTTCCAATCGTTAGGTAAAGACCATTCCAACCCCGGTGACAAGACGACCCATTGCACATTGGAAAGATTACCACGATTTTCCATTTTCACCCCATCTACCATTTCGTTTTGCCAACCAGAATCAGGAGAGCGCCAGTGTCCGGTGATGTTTCTTTGATCTACGTCGTCTATTCCTGTGTGGAAAGTATAGAGGTAGTGCATTCCCAACGTTCCTTCATGAATGAAGAGAAAATCTTCTCCATCTTCCATATTTTTGTCTAATAATTCAGCCGCATCGTCAGTCCAAAAGGTCT
Source organism: Methanobacteriota archaeon (assembly GCA_018650285.1). Taxonomy (GTDB): domain Archaea; phylum Thermoplasmatota; class Poseidoniia; order Poseidoniales; family Thalassarchaeaceae; genus MGIIb-Q1. The sequence goes on along the minus strand of JABIGF010000025.1, from coordinate 8,202 downwards.
GTCCATGTATCCCTGCAAGTAGAGTAAGAGGGATTATTAGTAGAATTCCAATAGCGAAGGAGGCACTTTTTCGTCCTGGATTTTCAAGAGAGGGGAGTTCAGGATATAGGTGATTAAGGTGGGCTAAGAGCATTAAAATTGGAATCATGATAAGTGAAATGTAGCGACCATTATTGCCCATTGTCCACATCACCCAAGGCCAATCAGCATTCCAAATAATTGATTCATAAGTCCATAATGCTGCAACATAAATCGTGATTGCTGTAGTGAATCCGGAAATTGTAATCGTCAAGAACGTAGTCGGCATATCTTCTGTATCTGCTAATTTCTTCCAAGCATCACCAACAAAAGGCCAAATCATCATGCCAAATAATGAGTATACTAATACAATATTAAAAATTGAAACAAGCAGGGCTGTGAAAAATCTTGGTGCATCCATTGAGATTACAGAGAGAGTAGCCCCACTTCCAGCCACCCCAAGTGTTAGCATAGTAATTCCAACAACGGCAGAAGTCAGCAATCCGCCGCGCAGCGGATTGCGAGTTAGAGAGTGAAGTGATGGTAGATAGATGTCAATCAAATGAAATGCCAATACTGCCAATCCAAAGAAACCGCCATAAATTGGATTGATTCCTTTTAGCAACATGATTCCTATCATGCAAATAGCCGATGCTAAAGCGCCACCAATTCGGTATCCAACCCCTTTTTCAGCAACTAATTTTGCGTTGATTAAAACAATCAGCACAACAAACATTGCAATTGTTGGTTCAGCATAGGCTCTTCCAGTTGAGAATACAAATGTTGGATAAAATGCAATAAGGGCTGCCGCCCGTCTTCCATTTCCTTTCGAAAATAATCCGTATGCTGCTCCACCGAGTCCAATTAGCAACAGGGTGAGAGTGATAGCTAATCCTCTGACGCCTATTTCTCCAAAGGATGTGGGGGCTAGAGATAGATCCCATTCACCACCTGATGGTGCGTAATTAGGGTCACTTGCTGAATGGTCAATTGGTCTTGTGTGTCCCCAAACAAGACTTCCATCATCATCTTCGGCAAGATGAAGATGAGTGTCTACACCCAAATCGCTGGTGAAAGCAGTGAATGCGTTGAGTATGATGCCGCCAATCAGCAACCATTTCCAAAACTGTTTGCTATCAACAAATGACCACCAATCCGCTGTTGATTCTTCAACAGATTCGGTATCAACAGATGCTTCCACAATTTTAGGCTGAGGTTGGTTTGCAATTGAGCCTTCGGCTCAATCAGAAATCAAAAAGCGAGGTTTGCCCACCTGAGCGTAATCTTCCAGATGCTTCCATTCGGTTGAGGGCGCGGCCAATTCTTCGCTCAGAGAAGTCGTGTCCATCAACTAGCATTTCTCGCAATCCCTTCTCATCACACATTCCAAAATTTGGTATTGGTTCATCCGAGGCTGGGTGGTTAAGGAAAATTTTTCTTATTTCTTCAAGCTTTTCTGGTATTTCCTTCTCTTTTGCGGCGCATACTTCCTCAATTGTGCCATATTCACGAATTAATTTGAGTCCGGTTTTCGGACCAATTCCTTTGATTCCAGGGTGAAAATCTGTACCCACCATGATGCCGAGGTCAACAAGTTGTTCGTAGGTCAGGCCATTATTCTCAAGAAGTTCTGACAAGACAATTCTCTCAGCATGAACCATTCGTCCAAATTTTTTCGTTCCATGTGAAGTCAGATTTCTAATCATGATTGGAGCGCCGTAAAGAAGCGTGTCCCAATCTTGGCTGGCAACAGCAGAGAATTCACCGCGAGCACATCTCACTGCCGCAGCGCCTTCTGCTTCCATTGGTGCTTCGATGTTGGCGATTCCTAGCAGGTCCAACATACGACGAGTTTCTGCAACCATTTCTGGGGTGTAGGAGACAATTTGTGAACCGAGTTTTTGTGCTGTTGCCCAATCTCCTGCAGCAACTGCTTCGTCCCATTTCTCTCTTGCTGCTACTTTTCGAGCTTTTCGTCCGGCCAAAGTCTCCATTTTGAGTTCATCTGGCCTGCCATCAAAGACAAAGACAGGGTCAATGCCAGCCTCTACCATTACAGTTGCTCGGTCAAGAAAACCCATCAAGTGTGAGACTGGGTGTCCATTTGAATCGCGTAAAGGGCCACCATCTTGTCCTTCTCCACGGGCTCGTAAACTAGTAATGAATTGGTAAGCGATGAGAAAAGCATCAATCCCAACACGTTGCCCTGACAAGTCCCTCAATTCAACTTGATGAGGCGTGGCTAAGTCCCTTAGGTTACAGCCCAAGGTATGGCCCCCATTCACAAATCGTCGTCATCGAAATCGAAGTCGTCGTCGTCAAAATCATCATCGTCAAAATCGTCTTCATCGAAGTCGTCCTCATCGAAATCATCTACTCTTGCTGGACGCCGCGCTCGGCTCCATTGGAATAGGCCAACTCCAGCCAATATAAATCCAAGCAACGATGCTAGAAGTGGATAATGCTGCCAACTGTATTTGACTCCTACAAGTTCAATGGCTTTGTCTCCATTGACATCCGTTGGTGGAATTACCCAGCGTCCTCCAAATGTGTCATCCTTGACCCAAAATTGGTTCCCTTCTTCGGTTGGATCAGCCCATTGAGGAACGACTCGTGATTCTCCATCACTAGTGGTGATGTTGACTAACTTGACATTTAGAATAAGGGCAGAACCCGGTGTAGGGTCAAGTGAAGTCAATGAAAAATAGAGTTGCACATATTCACGACCTCTCGAAGAACTTTCAACAGGGTCACTCAAAGTTTCTGCTGACGATTCAAAACCAAGGCCATAATGCCAATCTCCGTGGCCGTTGACATCTTTTGCTCTGTAGACGGCGTCGTATGGAATGTAAACTTGGAATTCTGTACCTGCAGTTAATTCACCAAGGAAAGTCCCTTCTCTTTCTTGCATTGCCGCAATATCGTCAATTGTGAATACATTTGGGTCGGATTCATCAACTGACGTTGCCATTGCTACAGGCCCAGATATTAGTGGTATGATAGTGAATGAAGAAATCATTCCTAAGCCAATAAAGATGATTGCAAGAACCTTGTAGATGCCAGTTTGTGGCATTAGGAACATTATTCCGGCTACAATTCCGATGGTGATAAGGAGGAGGAATATTGGTCCGCCAATTCCATTTGAAGCAGCCTCTAGTTCAACAAAGCCAGCAGTACCAACTGCGTATGGTGAAACATAATCTTCGCCTTCATTTAATTCAAGGCCAGGTACTTCTTCTTCGTATGGAGGTAGAACAGGTATGGTCATCTCAAAATTATCGCGGCCAAGTGAAAGGGTGTAACTATCAAAGGTAGTGCCGGGTTTTGTAAATTGAATACGCATTCCAAATACATCTCCGCCTTCCAATTCATCAATATTATGTCCTTCAAATGAGTATGTGTAAATGTCCCCATCCACTTCATCAGGACCTGCAAGTGTAATTGAAGTCATATCCGTTAATCCATTTTTTGTCCCTATTCTGAGTGTCAATGTTACCTCTTTGCTACAACTGTTACAGTTGATTGCTAAGTTTAGAGTGCCAGTAATAGGTTGCTCAGCATCAATGCCAGTTGCATTTTCATTAGCATCAGTTCCGTCAAATGTGAATTCTCTCATTCCACCTCCAGCATTTGCATCGCCGGGAATATTTCCCTCAAAGAAACTGGTAGCAGATTGACCATCATTGGATTCAGCATGATTCCAAGTAGTCCACTGAGTTCGGTCAGCACCAGAATCATCACCATACATGTAGAGAGTTGGTTGCTCGTAAGTCAAAACACGGTCAGGGTCTGCTTCATCGTCTTGCATGGTTGAAGCGTTAGGGCTAACTCCACTTGCAACAGTTAGTGATGAAACCATCATGATACCGAATAATGCCAACACCGCCCATAGGGCGGTGCCGCGAACTCGCTTATTTGGCGCCGCCATTATGTGGCCGACCCCACCGGATGATATAGAATTGAAGGCCGGGCGCATAGCAGCAGATAGGGGCGAGGTCGGGTCAGATGTCCAATATTTCAGCCAAAATTGCAGATGCAGCAGTAATTGCTAGCGGTTGGCAATATGATTTGGCCGAAATCGAATTTCACGCACTTGCCAGCGAAGACAAGACAGCAAAAACAATTCATCAACGGGTGACAATTTGTACCAAGCAAACCGCAGAAAAAATAGCTCATTGTTCTTCACTTGTGACTGAAACTCTTCATCCGGTAGGTCACAATAATTTCTCAACCCAAAATAAACATGTAGAACAGATTGTTGAGTGGTGTCAAAACAATTTGCAAAATGAAGGGAAAACTATTGCGGTAAGAGCCGAAAAGATAGGCATCAAATTGGCTGGTTGGTCATCGAGGGGGATTGAACAATCGGTAGGTGGTGCGCTCTACCGTGCAGGTTGGAAAATAGATCTAACTTCACCACAAATAACCTTGCGAATATTGGCATTAAATCACAATGATTCACGTACAACTGTAGAGAGTGAAAACAACCCACTAATTGTCTGGGGATTGAAGAGCAGTGGCACATCTCTGTGGGACGGAAGAACAGCACCAAAACGACCATTTTTCAAACCAATAAGCCTTGACCCAAGATTGGCTCGGGCGATGGTAAACCTTGCTTGTCCGAATGGCGGAAATATCCTTGACCCATTTTGTGGAACTGGTGGAATTTTGCTAGAAGCAGCATCAATTGGTTTGCACGCTTTTGGTAGCGATGCAGATTCAAGAATGGTTTGGGGAAGCCGTGAGAATTTGGAATGGTTAGCGACTCAAACAGATAGTAGTGAAACAATTGGTAGTGCAGAAACTAGGCGAGGTTCTGCAATTGTTCTAAGTGGATTATGGGGCGATACTGCACCTTTTTCCGGCTTCGCTTTTGACCCACCTTATGGTAGAAACTCTTGGAAAAGTGATGATGGTTGGCAACTCTTTGTTGATGCGTTAGCAAGTTGCGCTAGTGTTGCTACTGATGATGCCGGCCTGACTGCGCTGCTCCCTTGGCCACCAGCAGCTTCGGAGGTGGATTTGCAAAATGATGCCACCAATCCTGTCTGTGTGACTTTTGGCAAGCAGTGGGTTGAGGTTGTTGAGGAGATACGAGGTGCTGGGTGGGAGATTGAATCTACGATTTCTATTCCAGTTCATCGTTCGCTTGCTCGGCTACTACTGATTTGCAAAAAATCTGCTCTCAACTAAGGGGTAGTCCGTGAGCGGACCCCTTGAGCATACTGAACCACCTTCTCGACCCTCCGAGATTGGCACTGCAATTAGTGAACAAGAACTAGAGGGATTTCAGCATAGATCCACTAGACCCTCTGCGCAACCCTCTGAGTCATTAATCACCCATCCGTCTGAGAAGTTAAACGGTAGCGCAGTGCACCATTTAGATAGAGCAACTGAACAGCACATAGGGGGCAAGGTTGGTATAGACCAGAGGGGTCTGAAAAGTGAGTCTTTAACTAGTCGAAAAGTTAGAAGTAAATGTATGTTGAATAAAAAGCATACAAAAATTAGCCCGAATAAGAACAGAGCGGTAGCATACGCACGAGTTTCTTCCAAACGACAAGTAGAGGAAGGTGTGAGCCTTGAAGCACAGGTTGAGCGACTTATTGCTTATGCAGACTTCAGAGGATTAGACCTTGACCCTGATGACATCTTCATTGAGGAAGGGGTTTCAGCAGCAACTCACCTGTGGTCAAGACCAGCAGGTAGAGAAATGCGGAAAATCATCTATCAGGAACGAGTAGGCCATCTTCTTACTCTGAAGATGGACAGATTGTTCAGAGATGTCCAAGATTGCCTCTCATCAGTGGATGAGTTGGCGGGGATCGGGGTAGACATACACATCCTCGACCAGAACGGTGGCACCCTCGACACTTCGAATGCAATGGGGCGGTTCTTCCTGACCACAATCGCCAGTCTTGCAGAGCTTGAGCGAGGACAGATTTCTGAACGAACCAAGTTTGCCATGAAGCACCTCAAAGACAATGCCAAAGTGTTCACAGGGCCAGTCTTTGGTTGGGATAGGCAGGGGGATGATTTGATTCCGAATTGGTTGGAACAAGACAAAATCGACTACATGCGACATCGGCACTATGTCCAAGGATGGTCAGGCAACAGGATAGCCAAGCACCTCAACCAAGTGGGCGTCAAGGGGAAGATGGGCGGTTCATGGACATCGAGCATGATTTTGAGAACATGCCGATACACCTTCCATGAAAATCGAAGAATGTTCAAACAACCGAAATGGTGGGGGAAAGAACCGTATCACGACTCAGTAGATTTTTGAGAATCTGGCGTTGGATGAGCGTTAGGGTTTAGATGTGTGAGCACTAGGACAACTCGGTGCGTGTAGTATGGCATTGAAGAAGTCCCAACTTTATGGTCGGCTATGGAAGAGTTGCGATGAACTACGTGGGCCGATGGACCCATCACAATACAAGAATTACATTCTCACATTATTATTCGTCAAATATGTCTCTGATAAACACGAAAATGACGCTGATGCCCTCATTGAGGTCCCTACAGGGGCTTCCTTCTCCGATATGGTGTCACTCAAAGGAGACAAAGAAATCGGTGTCAAAATCAACAAAATCGTCACCAAACTGGCAGAAGTGAATGACCTCAAGGGCGTCATCGACCAAGCCGATTTCAATGATGACAATTTGCTTGGCCGTGGCAAAGAAATGCAAGACCGCCTAACCAAACTCATCGCCATTTTCGAAAGTATGGATTTCCATTCTAATCAATCAGGTGGCGATGATCTTCTAGGTGACGCCTACGAGTATCTGATGCGCAATTTTGCAACTGAATCCGGTAAAAGCAAGGGCCAATTTTACACACCTGCTGAAGTATCGAGAATCCTCGCAAAAGTCGTCGGTATTGACGCATCTGTTACACAAGATATGACCGTATATGACCCGACTTGCGGCTCTGGTTCTTTGTTACTGAAGGCTGCAACTGAAGCACCGAATGGAATTACAATTTATGGACAAGAAAACGACAATGCAACTTGGGCTCTCTCAAAGATGAATATGATTCTTCATGGAAGCGAATCAGCCGAAATATGGAATGGAAATACATTGACTTCTCCGAATTTCAAAAATCCAGATGATGGTCTGAAAACCTTTGATTTCTCCGTCGCCAATCCCCCGTTCTCTCACAAGAGTTGGACCAGTGGGTTGAATCCTGAAAATGATGTTTTCAAGCGATTTGAGTATGGTGTACCTCCGCCAAAGAACGGAGACTATGCCTTCCTGCTCCATGTGCTCAAGTCATTGAAGAGTCGCGGAAAAGGCGCCATCATTCTGCCCCACGGCGTTCTGTTTAGGGGTAACAAGGAAGCGAATATCCGCAAGCGATTGGTGAACAAGGGTTTCATCAAGGGTGTTATTGGCCTTCCAGCCAATTTGTTCTACGGAACAAGCATTCTAGCGTGTATCATCGTGCTTGACAAAGAAGGAGCCAATCAGCGTGAGAATGTATTCTTCATCAATGCCAGCAAAGGATTTGTCAAGGATGGTAACAAGAATCGTTTGAGGGAACAAGACGTTCACAAGATTGTCGACCATTTCAAGAGTCAAATCGAAGAGGAAGGATATTCGAGACTTGTGCCTCTCAATGAGATTCAATCCGAATCGAATGATTACAACCTCAACATTCCACGCTACATCGATTCAACAGACCCAGAGGATATTCACGACCTTGAAGCCCATCTTCGTGGTGGAATTCCAAACTTCGATATTGAGTCCCTCGAAATGTATTGGAATGAATTCCCCTCTCTCCGAGCGCAATTGTTCACGGAATCCTCTCGTGCAGGGTACAGTGAAGCAGCGATACAAGCCAGCCAGATCGCCGGACTTGTCAATTCCAACCAAGAGGTTGCATCTTACAAGGATGCAGTGAATACAACGCTGGATGGTTGGAAGGAAGCACACCGTTCGGCATTGCACAACCTAAACAGCGATGACAAACCCAAGGAATTGATTGAAACTCTGTCGGAAGATCTTCTTTCGAGATTTACCAGTGACCCGTTACTCGACAAGTACGGGGCATACCAGAAAATCATGGAATATTGGATCGAAACCATGCAGGATGACGCCTACATGGTGGTCACTGATGGATGGGATGTCTGCAAAGAGTTCCGTGTAGCCGAGACAGGCGAAGATGCCGAATTCACATTCAAGG
>JABIGF010000003.1 GCA_018650285.1 Methanobacteriota archaeon | reverse complement strand
GGTCACCGCCACGATTTCCACCTTGGTATCCTCCACGGTTACCGCCTCGGTCACCACCACGGTTTCCACCGCCTGATGGGCGTTTTGTTGGGCAGCGGTTGCAAGTATCTCTCCATCCGAAATTGTTGTTGTTACATTTGGGGCAGTCCCAGTCATTAGCCCCCTGGTTTCTATCGCGCCCACCTCGTTGGTCACGTCCACCTCGGCTATCCCGATTGCCTCCTCTGTCGTTTCCACGACCATCACGATGATCACGTCCACCTCGGCTATCTTGATGTCCACCTCGGTTGTCATCACGTTGACGGCGCTTTTGAACTGAAATATCAGAATCACCAATTGTATTGATTTCAAGTCCGTTCGCTGTTGGCATTACATGAACAAGGGCTGCATCTACTCTTCCTATGACTGAATCAACTCTGCCAAGGTAGGTCCCATCAGCGGTTTCAAGTGCGCTTCCAAGATGAGGTGCTTCACCAATGAAAGTGATGAGTATACCACCTTCATGGCTCTCGCGATCGTACTTGCCAACGAATTCCATGAGTTAGGCCGGCAGCCCGCCTGTTTTGAGCATTGGCATTGTATTTTGCAGTCATCTGCCGCAAATTAAACGTTCTATTTTGACAGAAACAGAAGAAATTATTCTTCACGCCTACGACTTGCCACAAATCCAGCACCAATTAGTGCCATCATTGTCAAACCGATTCCAGCGGCTGGCAATCCTGAGTCATCATCAGAGGATGAGATGATATCTGGGAGGTTGTCTGTAGGGTCTTCAATAACCAATTCTACATCTTCTGAGATAGATGTGCATTCACCTGAAGCGTCACAAGCATCAACGCCAATGGTGTGTAATCCTTCCAATAGTAAGTCAAATGGTATTTCATCTGTTTGCCACTGATTTCCAGTCACACTAACTTGGCCCTGTTGGACACCGTCTATTTTGAGAGTGAATGAAACAGTTTCTCCATCGGGGTCTGAAAATAGTCCGCGCAAAATGTAGTTTGCATCAACCCATTCAAATCCTGTGATTTCAATTGTTGGAGGTAGGCTTTGTTTGGTAATTCCAAGTTCATACATAAACTCAAAATGGTTCATATCGTCGCCATCTGCTTGAACTAATAAATTGACACTTCCAGGTGACAGAGATGCTACACTCAAGGTCATATCAGTCGCACTACCAACAGTTGTGCTGCTTTGAACTTCAAGTCCGTTCTGCATAAGTGTGAGAACTACATTCATCGATGATGGGGCATTTGATGAAGGCGTAATGGTGAAAGTGAATCCATCAAGGACAGTTAATTCAGCAACAGCAATTGTGAAAATCGGTGCTACAGTGAATGTACGTGAACTAGTTGATTGTCCTGAGCTATCGGTTGCTAAGCATTCAACAGTTGCGCTTGTGCCACCGCTAGGTGAGGTGACCATCCAATGGTTTGACGCAGTCTCTTGTAGATTCCAACCAGCTGCACCAGTGCAATCAACATCAAGCATTCCTGCTCCAAGGTCATCAATAAACCACGATGTAACATCTGCTAATTCAACAATGTATTCTGCGTCACCCAATCCAGCAACTGGTATCAATTCGCCTTCATCAGGAGCGTCACTAGACCACTCTGGAGGGTTATCAACTTCTGGAGGTGCAGTTGTGAAATCAATGAAATATTCACGAGTTGCTGGCCAATCAGCACCATCGTATGTGAATCGTCGTGAAAAACTAGTTCCATCGTTTACTGCTGTCATGGTGTAGTCAAGGTCTCCTTCATTCGTGTAGGTTTGACACTCTTCGCGTGTGGTGTAGGTTACGCCATAATCGTCAGCCTCGTCATCATCTTCAGTGTATGCCGCAGTGCAGTCTTGGTCTTCATAGGAATTAGCGACACGTAGTGGACTTGCCTGATTAGGGAAAATGTAGGTGAATTGGGTGTTTGTCAGGTTTCGGCCGACCATTCCAATTGTGAAGTTTGAAGGGTCAGTGATTGTGTTGAAGGCAACTGATGCATTAAGGTAAATGATAGTATCACAACTGTTTGGTCCACACTGTCCTACATTGGCAGGGTAAGTAGGGATCTCTTCACAGGTGGGGCTGCCCGATGGTGCGCCAAATTGGTCTTTGCAATCCCTTCTTTCAGGGTGTCCTTCAGGGATGAGGTTTGTTTCTTCGAGAGTCATGCCATCCTTAATCCATGTTGCATTGTTCCAGTTTACTCCACTGCCACCACGGTGAGACGGGCCGCCACGTAATCCGATACGAGTATAAGTTTGAACAACACAATCCTTTCCAATTGCTTCCACACCATCTCTTTCATCGGTTGAAAGCCAACCGTTATCGCCCCCAGCAAGGCCTTCAAAGAGGCCGTCAAGATCATCTCTCATATTTGCAGCATCGGTTCCATTAACCATTGCCTTTGCTCGGAGAAAAGCTCCATCCCATGTTGGATTTATTTCAATAATAAATTCACCATAATTGTAGTAGAACATATCTTCAAAAGAATATCCGGTACAATCAGCATCAACCTGTCTGCCGGTGACTTCGTCAATCGTTTCTATCTCTTCAATTTGGTTTGTCATATCTGTTGGTTCTACAGTTTCCATCGTACTTGATATGGTTGAAAAAACCATCAGTGCAATCAATACCAATGCTAAGTTGAACCGTCCATTGTTGCTCGCCATTAACATCGCGAGACCGCGCCCACTGAAAGAGGGTTTTCCTTGTTGACACTTAGTGTCACATTATACACCGGTCCAAGTAAATCGCCACACAGGGGCTAAATTGCCATGTTTGAAACCTATTTGGTTGCATTTTACTGCAATAATAGTAGTATTATCCCATTAATCACGACATTCAATATGAACAGACCAATCCTAGGTCATTTTTCATAGAGATTCTTTATATTATTTTCAAGGCTTCAAGGTCTTGAATCGACGCACAAATAAGGCGCTAGGAATTACTGACCAAGCGATAGCAGCAAGCCAAATGTAGGCCGTTTTTAATTGAGGTGCAGATTCATTATCGAGCCCATCTTCTAACAGTAGTTGGTAGACTCCATTTGGTGAAAAGAGGTCAACCATTTCACTGAAGTGGTCATATTCTACTGATTCTAAATCAGTAACATCTACTCCAATAAATGCAGCCAATACTGCTGTGATTAGTAACCATACAAGGGTAAAAAGCATCCAAACACCGACTCCTAATGTCACAGATGAACCTAAATCCTTGGCGACTGACGATGCTAGAAGTTGGATACAAGCATACCAGAAAATTACCAAACCAGTTGGTATCATGAAGTAGACAAATTCACCTATCGTTGGCCAATCATCCATTTGTGCTTCAATGAGCATTGTTCCTATGGCGCATGCAATTGCAGTTGGTAGAAAAACTGCTAGCCACAACCCTTGCAATTGACTACGTGCTAGGTCAATTCGGTCAATGGGTTGAATGAGTTCAATGGCTAATTCGCCAGTAAGGCGCTTGCGGCTGATGCCATCAAAGCCGAGTAGCACTACACCTAGAGTAGATGAGAAAAGAACGAATAATGAAACAAGAAATAGAACTTCGTAAGCGCTGTCTATCTGTAATTGCGCAGTTACTTGAGAGGATGGGTCGGACAACCCCCAACTCCCTCCTCCGATGAAAAGAACTAGAAGAGCGATAAGAGCAATCATTCTTGGGCTTTTGAAATGTTGACGCGCCTCAAACCATGATAGTCGGAGAATTCTCTTTTCTCGGCTTAGTCTACTCATCTTCGCCAACCTCCCATTTTTTTATTGGAAGCATTGCATCGTTCCCGACTTCAAGACCCACCGTTTCTGCTGATTCTCCAGTAGCAGCTGCTAACACATCTTCGAGGCTAGGGAACATCGTTTGCAAATGGCAAATTTCTCCACCTGCATTCTCAATAGATGTTAGGATTTTGTGTTTTTCGTTGCTGTTGAATGCAATATTACGATGTAGTGTAAATCGCCACTTTTCTCCGGGTTTTGGTTCCATGATTTCCATACTTACTCCGGCGCCGAAGGAATCAGAAGAAGGGGGGCACCAGCCGTTTCCAGCGATTAGTAGTGATGGCGAGCAGCCAAGTGCTCTGTCAACTTCATCTAAGGTGCCATAAGCAACCATTTGTCCGCGATGCAATATTGCTAAAGAATCAACAAAAAGTTCCATTTCATGCAAGTTATGGCTACTTACAATGATTGCAGTACCAGCATCCGCTAGTTCTCGCAGCAATCGACGAAAAGCTGCTTGTGCAACAGGGTCAAGTCCATTTAACGGCTCATCTAACAACAATATTTCAGGCGAGCCAAGTAGAGCACAGGCAAGCGATAGACGTTGCCGCATCCCTTGGCTCATATTGTCAAGTGGCGTATTAATGCGGTTTGATAGTCCAACAGTTTTGAGTAAATTTTCAGGTGAATCCCCTTCACCTCTCATTGTTTGTATTCTTGCAAGTATTTCGCGTGGTGTAGATGAGCCAGACCAATTGACTCGTTCTGGCATTAGGCCGATGTGTCGCTGTGCATTTGTCCATCCGAGTATTTCTCGATCTTGCCCAGAGAATTTTACATCGCCTTTTTCGTGGATGTTTAGTCCAGCAATGGTGTGTAAAAGGGTAGTTTTCCCAGACCCATTTGGGCCGATAAGTCCCAAAATAGAGCCAGAATTAACTTCTAAATCAACATCGTGAATCCCTGCGCCAAGCCGCGTTTTTAGTGGCTGGCGCCAGTTTCGGTAGCGGTAGCGGAAAGTCACGCCGGATAGCGAAAGCCGTGCCGCCCCCCTCTCCATACCAGTTGATTGAATGTTCATGTTCTCAAAAGTGCCGCTTCAGCCCGTTCTTACTCAAGAGGGTTTTTCGCTGAGCGCGCCCACCATTGTTTGAAGTCAATGTCCCTACTCTTCTCATTGCTAACTTGGCTTGCCCCATTGGCACTCATTTTGATTTGGCAGTGGAGCCAATGGCAAGAAAAACATCCCGAAGCCACTTTTCAAGATTGGTTGATGGCTGACCCATACATTGCCGGATTGATAGTTGGACTGACCTTCTTGTGGCTAATTCCGCTAGGAATTTGGTTGATGTTTGTAATCTTCATTGGATATTCAATTTACGCGTTAGCATCCAATCCGCAACAGCGCCGCGAGTGGAAACAACGCAGCAGTACCCGTGCTCTTGCTATTATTTTCATTCTTTCAATCAACTTGATGGCAGGATTCATCCCACCTAGCCTACCTCAAGGAGAAGCAGTTTGGGGGGCGCCAATTTCAGAAGGCTCAGATGAAGCACCACCTTGGCCAGCATCAGAACAGTACATTTGGGTATTATCTGATGGAACAATTATCGTGGAAACTCATATGCAAACACCTGGTGTGTTGAACCCTTGGTTTTCTTCGTGGGGTGTAAATGAATTATCACAAGTGAGTGGAGCAAAAGAAGATAGATTCATGGAGGCTGTATCATTAATGGATGATTGGGCAGGCCCCAATTCTTTTTCGTTATCTCCAATTCATGGAGGTGTAACTCATGATTATCAAGAACAAACGCTGCTTTTTACTCACGATGACATCATGCTTGATTTATTTGGCATGCATTCTTCTGGAGAAATGATCACCATTTGGTCCCCACAGTGGGGTGGAGATTTGCATTTGTTAACAGTGATAAAAATGGGTTCGGACCCATTTATTGGCAATCCTGGCGCCCAATCATATGCGGTTGCTTGGCTTAATGCTTGATTATTCAGCCGAAACACGGATTGCACCGTCTTGATAGTGGACATAGATATTGTGTGGTACCTTTGAGGTTAATGCGGCCAATGCCTCAAGGATTTCGTTTTCTTCTACATCAAAAGCTTCAGCGGCTCTTTGGCTTGACCAAGGCACTGTTTCAAAGTCGGATTTTTTTATCCATTCAAACAGTCTGCGTTCTAACTGAGTCAAATCCTCAATCGCCATAACTCTCCGAGGGGCTCCTCCTCTTTGGATTATTGGGGTGTCACAAACTTTGTTCAACCATGCGTCTTACGCATTCTTCTGCAGAAATATTGCCATCAAGTAGGGTATTCAGCGCTTCAATAAATGGTGCAGGGCAATTAACTTGGCTCGCTCGCTTGCGAAACATTCGTGCTGCGCGAACGCCTTCTGCAACCATGTGCATTTCAGCCAAACCTTCTTCCAAATTTTTTCCTTCTCCAAGTTTTTGACCTAACGTCCTGTTTCTGCTGCTCGGACTAGTGCTTGTGACATAGAGGTCGCCAAGTCCTGCAGGTCCAAGTGCAGTTTCTTCCTCTGCTCCTAATTTGACTAGGAGTTCTCTTCCTTCTGCAAAACCGATTGGGACAAGTGCGGCTTTGAGGTTGTCTCCGCCGATACCGTCGCGTAGTCCGTCAACAATTCCACAAGCAAGCGCGACTGTATTCTTGAAAGCGCCCCACAATTCCGCCCCAACAGGGTCATCTGCGGCTTTCAAAACAAGTGAATCGGTGGACAATCGGCTAGCAACACGTTCTGCTACAGAGCGGTCATGTGCAGCGACTAATGCATTAGTTAGCACACCGCGAGCAACTTCAGGAGCAATAGTGGGGCCAGTCAAAACCACTACTGGATTTGTTAGGCCTGCATTTTTCAGCCGCTTTTCAATAGCGGCAGAAATTAGCCCACTTTCTCCCTCTTCTTTTGGAGCGATTCCTTTAGCTAAATCAACGAGAACATGAGATGGACGAAGATGAGGAAGTAACTCATCAACAACTGAGAGTATGTAGGCGGATGGAATTGCGAGAATCAGAAGTTCTGACGCTTCGCAAACTTCGCTGATTTTGAGAGTCGCATCGACTCCGGGAAGTTCTACGCCTGGTAGGTACTTCTCATTGACATTTTTGAGAATCATTGATTCGTAGACTTCAGTCTCTACGGTCCAACCGATTACTGAGTGGCCATCCTTTGCCCAGATATTGGCTAGAGAAGTTCCCCAATTGCCTAGTCCAAGTACGCCAATCTTGGTCATTTCAACCTCTCCTAACCGTTTGGTCAGCCCTTTTGGTTATCAAAGAAACCCCTCGGGGGGTCTGCATAGTGTGAATTAATTGAAACTGAAAGAGATTTCAAACCATATTTTTCTCATATTATTGTCTGAGTAATACGAATCGCCACATTGGATTATTTGACCGTTTATTTGAAGTCGGATAGGACGTCGCCGACTTACCAAGCAGGGGTACCCGAGCGGTCAAAGGGGCTGGGTTTAGGTCCCAGTGCGTAGTGCTTCGCAGGTTCAAATCCTGTTCCCTGCACCAAAAACCAACATTTACTTTTTTCTTGCACCATTGGGTTCAAGTCTAAAACGGCAACACGACGTATGAGGGGGCTGAATCAGACATGGTTTCAAGTAGTCAAATAAGCAGAGAAGAATTAGTTGCTCTTGCTGTTGAAGTAAGCAAGAATGCAGTTGCTCACCATTCCAATTTTCATGTTGGGGCGGCGCTTGAATCAGAAGATGGTACAATCTATACTGGTTGTAATGTGGAATCTGATTCGTATGGTTTGACCATTTGTGCGGAACGGGTGGCATTGACTAAGGCGTTGTCAGAGGGGGCGCGTTCGTTCACTCGCATTGCAATTATTGGAATCCAGCACGACAAAAATGGTAATCCAATTTGTGAGGCTGATGGCTGTTCTTGCTCTGGGGAGGCAATTTCTCCAAGCGAAGCGCTTGGCCCATGTGGGGCATGTAGGCAACTGTTGTGGGATCATTGTCGCGATATCGAAGTGATAGGGGCCACTCCAAAAGGCGAAGTTGGTAAAGTGTGGCGACTTGCAGAACTGCTTCCTGATGCTTTCAATTATGAAAAGAAAACTTGAGGTGAAAATATGGCAAATGAATCTGATCCAATGGTGGTAGTTCCAAAGCATGCGCTGATAGCGCACAAGTTGACGCGCCTGCGAGATCGTGAGACATCGTCAGTATTGTTTCGTAATTTAGCTCGTGAAATCACCCAGATTTTGATGTCTGAGGCTACACGTGACCTTTCAACCACCCCTGATGAGAGGAATACGCCTCTTTCCCCGTTTACTGGTGCAACATTGGAATCTCGCATAGGGATAGTGCCAATTTTACGGGCTGGTCTAGGTATGAGTGATGTTGCTCACGAGATGCTTCCCATGGCACGAGTCTTGCATGTCGGGTTATTCAGAGACGAAGAGACCCTTGAGCCGGTTTACTATTATGATAAATTACCAACTCCGCCAAATGTAGATTTGGCGCTGGTTGTTGACCCGATGTTGGCTACTGGTGGCTCAGCAATTGCTTGCATTAGTCGTTTGAAAGAGACTGGAATTTCTGATATTCGATTTATTGGATTGATTGCCGCACCTGAAGGGATTGCTGCTTTGAGAGCAGCACACGCGGATGTCAAAATCTGGATGGCTTCAATCGATGAGAGATTGAATGAGCAAGGATACATTGTTCCTGGCTTAGGTGATGCGGGTGACCGCATCATGGATACTTGAGCCTCTATTGTCGGCGCTTTTGGATTGCAATACCTGCTAGGCATACAATCGCAAGCGTTGCCATCAGTGTGAATCCTGGTGTTTTGCTTTCTAAACGGTCAGAATCTCCTGTAGGAACACCAGCAATGGTTGCTTCAACCTTGTTCCACATATCATCCGAGGATGCCGTAGCATCTCCATTGACTGAATTACCATGTGCTGTGAAAGTGATGTCTTGAGCGTTATCTGAGGGAGCAGTCCATGTTATCTGCCAACTACGTTGGTTATTTCCAATATCGGTGTGTGTCGCGTCTCCGTCCATTATTTGAGTTGTATTATCTATGGAATTCAAGGTGCCAGCGCTTGCAACGAGATTGAATCCTCCATGGTTATCACCAGAGGCAGCAGGTCCACCTGTTATGGTGACTGTAAGATTTAGTACATCACCTGCGGAATAATTAGATGGCACTCCGTCAAGAGTAACTGTGACATCAGGTGATGCACTTCCTGAGTGGCATACACAGCCATTTCGTACTTGTTCCCCTGATATTCCTGTACTGTAAGCAGTTGTAGTTGTGCTACTTGCTCCTATCAATAGTAGAATTGCGAGTAGTGCTAGCATTGCAGATTTTTTTTGATTATTCATGGAATTCACCGTATCAGTATGTTACTGATATTAATTGGCACTAGTATACGATTTATGATAATTCTTCATACGCAGTTTGCATTATTCTTCAAGAATAGCACGTAAGTCTTGCAAAAATAGATCCACTGGAATTTCTGCGTCAGACCAGACTACTCTTGGTTTCCCTTCATCATCAATGATGTAAGTTGGCTGAGTATGGGCGAATCCATATCCCTCATCTGTATCATCATCAAAGTTCACTGGATTTACACCATAAGTAGTGAGTACTGGGATTACTGCATCAGGATGTCCGGTTAAATGAGGCCAGTCATATCCTCTCTCAGTAGTCCAGTTTTGTAGGTGTGATGGTGAGTCAAACCACGGGTCAATGGTGACTGAAACTAGGGTGACATTTTCTTTTTCAGAAGCATTTAGTGAGTCGTGAACCACGTTAAGCGCGGCAGAAGTTACAGGACAAGTATTGTAGCAACGCGTGTAAGTAAAAGCCAAAATCACCGTCATTCCCTGTTGTTCTTCTAATGACCAAAGCTCGCCAGTCATTGATTCTAGGGTGAAAAGAGGGGCAAATTCAGCCCCCTCCCATTCAGTTCCGTGAAAAGCATCCTCTTCCTCATTTGGCTCGCTCGTGCATCCTGATAGTGGCACGAGTAAAAGAATCAAAGTAACGAGTATCACTTTTGAGATTCTCATATTCTCACTCTTCCGATGAGGTATTACTTCCATTTCAATTATATTGGGAACAAGCCTTGCAGTAATCTGCACCGTATGCAGGGATGTGATTGACTTCCATTGCCCCACAATGTTTGCACGGTTTTCCTGTTGGAATCATTTCACCTGTTTGGCCGCCAGCATCTGCTGCTGGTGCAGTGTTAGTGGCGTCGAGTTGTGCTTGAGCAACTGCTAATGATGGAATTGCAGGCATTGCATTTTTGTTTTTGTTTCCAGTCATTAGCAATACTACTACGCCTATTAATAGAAGAATTACAACAGCGAAAACAGCACCAACTATTGCACTACTGACACCACCTGATTCAGGTTCTGTTGTCCCATCTCCAGTTGTATTACTGGTTCCGTCATCACCGCCATCTCCTGTTCCATCACCGTTGTTTCCGTCATCATTATCTTCACCAATTCCGGGGAAATCCAAGGCGTATAGCGGGTCAGTCCCGTTTGCTATCTCATCAACATCTGAATAGCCATCACCATCATCATCATCATCAATATCGTTAGCAAGTCCATCATTATCTGCATCAGGGCAACCCTGCATTTCACCATATGATGTTCCTGATTCAGTAGGGCAATCATCGCCGTTGGTGCCATCTGCATTGTCACCAAATCCATCATTGTCGCTATCGGTATGTTGGCTGTCATCGTTTGGCATGAAGTCATCTTTGTCATTGACTCCATCGTTGTCATTATCGCGTTGGCTTGACCCACAACCATTGAGGTCAACACTCTCTCCAGGTGGTGTGTTAGCGCATTGGTCTTGGTTGTCATAAACACCATCTTCGTCGGTGTCTCTCTGTTCATCAGAGCAACCAGTATTGTCTACTGTGACTAAGTCGGTTGTGTTTGGGCACAAATCTTGAGCATCGTTAGTACCATCTTCATCAGTATCTTTCTGACTAGGTGAACAGCCATCCAAATCTGCTAGGTGTCTCTCATGCCCAGGGGTGTTTGGGCAAAGGTCTACAGCGTTTGATGCGCCATCGTAATCATCGTCTTGCTGGTCGTCTGCACAGCCCCATAGGTCCACATTTTCTGCCCCATAGGCGGTGTCAGGGCATTGGTCATTATCATTGATTACAAAATCATGGTCGGATTCCCATGCAAATCTCTTGATCTCTCGTAATTCATCTTCATCAGAGCTTGTGTGATACCATATTTGTTCCCAGCCATTATCATCAACTAACAATTTGGGATATGTTCCTGCTGTAGAACTATCAATTACAGTAATGATTTCCCAACCAGATTGTGTTGGAGATGCTATTTGTAACGTACCTTGTCCACTATCATACCAAGTTGAATGGATATAACCTGCTGAATCTTCAACCACTGAGAGGTATGAAACAGAGGTATCGCTCCTCTGGCCAAGAATATGGTAGGTGAATGCTGAGCCATTCCATTCTGCAACTTGTATTGTGCATTCTTGTGGGGCGTCGCAAGTTGTGTCACCTGAACTGTCGCGGCCACGGAAATAATTGATGAGCAGCCTACCATCATCTGTGACATCTGTATCAAGGCGATAAAATCCAACAACTCCGCTAGTTGTCACATTGTGTATATCCCAACTTGAACCATTTTCAATGGCGAGGCGAATCATTTCTGGATTACTGCTGTAATATGAGACGTGTGCAATATCATTGACATAATTGACACTTGCATAAGTTGCGTTGAGTTGTACCGTTTTTTCAGTCCATTGGCTACCGTTTTTTCTGGCTACTTTTAGTTCAGAATAGGTGCCAGTGTTATCGGTATATGAAACAATATTGTTTCCTTGTGAGTCAACTGCAATATCTGTATACCATCCTGTTGAATTATCTTCTGCAATAGTTTCAACAGTCCAACTGCCGCCATTGTTGGTGGCAATTTTAGCTGCTGTTTGGGTAACAAATCCCACCATAGGGTCAGTTGCAGTTTTTGCATGGAATGCAACACTTTCAGTGCCATCAGATGCAATCGCAATAGTAGCATATCTTCCTGTTTCGCCACCTTGGTCAATTCTTTCTGATGCCCCCCAACTGCCATCTGAATTTTGCTTCCGATAGACTAAATTACAATCATCAGTCATGTTTGCAGTGTTCCTGTCACATGTGCTATCTCCATCAGGATATCCTTCAAAATGGACGAGGCGTAGTAGGTCATCATCTCCTTTGGCCACATCTACATAAGCAAAATCTGAACTTCCTGAAGTTAGAATTTGTTGCTCATAGTGGCAACCAGTATCATCAATTATTTTCCCATTAGGGGTATTCATGCACCTATCTTGTGCATCTGCAAGCCCATCACCATCAATATCTGATGCTGGTGTTGCAATTATTAGATTACTTTCATCACCATCATAGTATGAAAATACCTCCTCATTATTTTGGTTTAATGAAATATCGGCGTAAGAGCCAACATCACCAATACTTGCAATATTCACAGTATCCCAACTAGATGCATTTTGGCGCAGTAGAATCAAATCTTGGTTTGAATAGTCATAGTAGGTGATGCTTTTATCTCCGAGGCTGTCACTTTCTATTCTGATATATTCACCAATATTGCTGCTGCCATTTGCAATTTTGCTGTGGCTCCAACTGCTTCCACTCTTGACTGCCAAGCGAACGCTATCCCAACCTGATGTATTTTGATAGGCGATAAATTCATTCCCGCTAGAATCAATTTCTAATTGTAGCCACCATGCAGGATAATAATTGCTACCGGATTCATTAATGTGGATATCGGTAATTCCCCAACCAGACCCATCAAATTGAGCGTATCGCAATGATTTATCATACCATGCGTTGATTGTAGTTCCTGTGACGGGGTCACTAATACTATTGACGATTGCACAGGTGTAAGCAACGCGAGGATGCCCATTGGCGCCAATTTGAAGGCTACTAAATTGTCCAGCATCGGTATAATCATCGTAATTCGCACTATCTTCTCCAAATCCGTCATCAATCACGCCGTAAGCCCACGATGAATCACTGCTATCCCAATTTGCGAATGATAATATGTACTCACCCACACTTTGATCAACAACATAGAAAGAGAACCATTCGGAATCAGAATCATCAATCGCAAACCCAATTCTCCCTTCACCTGCATACGGGTTTCCATCCCCGGTATTCTCGCCTGGTGCGACTGTATTGGTGCTCCACGAATTTCCATCATGGCGTGATATTCTTAGTACGCCATTTGTGATATCAAAGGATGCAATTCTTGGATTGTCATTCGAATCAATATCTATTTCCGCATATTTCCCAATATCTCCGAAGGTATAGACATCATCAACTTGCCATGACCAACCAGTCCAGTGTGCGGCTTTCAAATCACGACCGGCTGCTGAATAAAATGCGACCCAAATAGTTCCATCATCAGCAACAGCTGAAGAGGTCCATTGTCCAGTATCGCCATCAGTATCTACATTTTCCTTTAACCATGCTGTTGCAGCACTAGAACGTGTGTCTGCGGGCCAATTAGCAGCATCTTTGGGCAGGTCGAAATCTTGTGATTCTCCCACTTCTGATACTTCAAAAAGTGGGGTCGAAATCATTGGCGCGATTGATGTAAAAATCAACAGCAATAGTATTGCAAGGGGTTTTGTTATCGTAGGCCGGGCCATCTGCATCACTCACCGGAGGTGAGGGGCGATGATTAAGTGATATCCCTCACCATTATAATCAAATTATATCAGAATTGATATTTGTATTGTGGGTAAGACTCATGTCCTTTGGCCGCACGTCGTGGTTCAATGTCGGAGCGGGAGCCATCACCAAATGAAGCATATCCGCTTCCATCTGATCTTGATGTAAGTGATGATGGTACTATTACTCCAGAGGAATTAGTCGCACATTTTGATGCCGACCATGATGGTATAGTATCAGTTGAGGACTATGTCGAGGTGGTCGCCCATGATAAAATTGATAAAAATCTTGACCGAATAAAAGCAAGGCGTAGTGGCAAGAAAGGCATGTTTCGCGGCCCAGAAAGCATCACATTTCTTGGTGGCCTAATTTACGGGGTTGTCTTTTTCAGTATCATGTCCGCTCTTTCTTCGGGCCTTCTGAGTTCGAGTCTAAACGATTCAGTTTGGGTAGACCAACAAATTTCGGAAACATTTCTTGACCCTGGTGGAGAATGCCTTGATAGTTCAGGTGTTGTGTGGATAAATGTCTGGATAGATAATGATGAACATGTTATTAAAATGAAAGTGAACAATGTAGCAATGTTACGCCAAGAAGCGAAAGCATTACGCTGGGAAATTCATGAGAAAGATGGCGGGCTTATTGAAGAAGAAATAATTGGAAATGTTTCCGAAGGAAATTTTGATTTTTCACCATTTCCAGATGGCGATTATGTTGTCAAAGTATTCTTCCATAATTTGACGGGGATTAATCTAACAGACCAAGATATTGATAATAAGACATTGTTAGTTAAAGGCGCGCCAATTCATACTGAAGGCCCGATTTCTACCCCCATAGAAATTCATACGGCAGAACCGAGTTTACCTTGGGAATCTGAGAGTGTACAAGAGGCAAAGGTTACTGAGCGTGGCCAGAGAATTTGCCTCACTGCTCGACAACTTGGAGGATGGAGTTGGGCCTTAATGGGTGCAGAATGGGCAGGTGGGCGTGAAACCGCTATGCTAACAGGCGGTTCAGCAGGCGTTCCCGCTTGGTGGATGGCTTTTATTTCACTATCAATGAGTGTGTTTTTCCTTTGTGTCCAATATCCTTTGATGTATCGGTTTTATCACAAAGATATTGACGATATTCTCAATGAAGATGAACTTGAAAGAATTGTACAAAGAGCACTAGAAAGATGTAGTGCAGAACTGCATATTGCCATTGATTGGGACGAATTTAGGATGAGAAAGCGCGACTTATCTATCGATGTATTAGTTCCTTACCGTGCGACATTATCATCAGTCATTGAGCCTAGTCAAGTCACTTCAGCAATGCTGAAAGAGGTCCTCGATGACTTCAAAATATTCGGGGAATTAACACCTTTACAATTGAAGGCTAAAGCACTTGATGACCATCAAGGTGCATTTGAATTGGTTTCTCAAGGACGTCAAGATGTTGAACTTCCTGATCTTAATGTTGAACGCCCAGCACTTGTTCAAGATTACTCTGAATTCTTTAGTGGAATTCATGCTTCTGCTGCGCTTGAGAAGAGAGTAGAAGGAAGCATCAAAGATTTCCTTATGAACAAGAAATTAATTGATAGGGGCTACTTTATTCAAGTAGATGACCAACGTATTGCAGTACGTCTCATATACAAACCTAAAATGAAATTTGCTTTCTTTAATTTCGGCGAATCATTTGTTGAAATTGAACAAGAATTGAAGGATTATTTGCATCGGGTATTAGACGGACACAAAGGTGACTTAGATATCATAGTTTCATGTCGTAATGAGGTTGCAACTCTGGCAGACCGTTCAGGCGCTGGCCGTACGGAGAGTGGTGCTGGGGACCATAAGGGTCAAGCATTTGTTGCGCGCCAAGATGGTTTGGCTGGGGCAATTCTTCAATCTCAATTTATGGGAGACATTCTCTCTTCAGTAGAATATGTGGCACACGAGAATCGTGCAAAGATTGACCGTTGGGGATTCTTTGGTCTAATTGTCTTCGTATGGATACCATTCATGGCATCAGGTGTACTTGTTGGGGCGATGATGGGATTGGTTGCTAGGATGCCATTCCTACGTGTGTTAACCGCCTGTTTTATTGGTGGCGCGGCGGCCTCAATTACTTGGGCATATACAGCTGAAAGTATCATTGAAGTATTACACGCGCTAAATGCCGAATTATTTATTCCAATCATCATTATCGTGATATTTATTGCTGCTGTAATGCATATCAGAACCAACAAAAAGAGACGTCAAAAGGAATTGTTCAAGGGTTCCTTAGAGTTCTTCAAAGGTAATATTGATGAATAACTCCGATTATTAGGGTGGTTTTCATTGACCTTGACCCCACTCGCCCTCACATGGTGTGGTGGCAGTTGGCAACGCGCTGGCTTCTTTCGGGGGGTCTTGTCGTAGGTGCAAGTGAGTTAGCTAAGAGGAACGAATTGATGGGTGCATTACTAGTTTCAATTCCGTTGATATCAATACTTGCTATTGTTTGGCTTTACAACGACACATCAGATACAGAACAGGTGGCTGACTTCACCAACGGTATTCTTTGGATGGTTGTCCCTTCATTGGTTCTATTTATCTCACTACCAGTATTCCTTCGCAGAGGAATGGAGTTTTGGCCCGCATTAGGGGCTGCATGTGCATTGACCATTGTTGCCTACTACATTGGCTTACAATTAGCAACTAACTATGCTGACTCGTCTTGATGATTATTGCGAGAGGTCTTTGACTTTCTCTACAAGGTCCATCTTCTTGATTCGCCACATGCCAACTGGCGTGAGTGCAATTGAGATTACAGTAACAATTCCCACCAAATACAAGATGGGCCCAATTTGAGGTTCTACTGTGAAGAAGAATGCCCATTGAACTATGGAGTTAATCATAGCAACCGTGCCGAAGTATGCAAAGATTGCACCAAGAATTCCGCCAACAATGCCTATGGCTAAATGTTCCCAAAACATCATCGTTCCCAATTTATTCATTGGAGCACCAAGTACCCTTAGTGTTGCCAATTCAGTATCTCTTTCTGAGAGGTTCATGAGCAGGGTATTGAATAATACTGCAATAGCAATAACGATCCCAAGCCCTTCAATCGCAACAAACATTTTTTGTTGCTTTTCTAATAGTGTTTCAAATGATTTAATCATGTCTTTTTTGATTACAAGCCCCACTGTGACTTCAGCAAGTCCTTCAGTCTCACCATCTTCTGGAAGTTGTAATAGAACCGTCGTAGCCTCAATTCCAACCATCTCTGATAAATCAGAGCGGTGGAAATGCATTGTCCTTGAAACATCTCCTTTCGTCACACCAGTGATTTCAACTTCAACAGGTGTTGCTCCAACCATCACAGTTCTCTTTTCACCCACATCCCATTCAAGGAATTTGGATGCCCCTTCATCAATGAGAACTTGAGGCGGCGTAGTCCCATTCAGAGGTAGTGCCCCCTCTTTCAGTTCAATCACCATCATTGCTTTGCCATCATCTACTGTAGAAATTTTTTCTAGACCATAACCAAGCAACTCACGAGTATCGTTTTGAAGACCAATTGGGAAAACAAGCATCGGTTCATACCCTACACTATGGTTTTCAGCCCAATCGATGACAGCATCTTCGCCACCAGGATAGACATATGTCATTACATCCCAGTTTTGATTTTCTTCAATGCTACCCACCATCATGTCTTCCATTGAACCCATCATGAAAAACATGGAACCAAACAATAGCATTGAGAGTCCTACAGCAAAAAAGGTGAAGGCCAATCTCATTGGTTTGCGTAGACTTGATCTTATTGATAATCCAATAGTAGTCGGAAATACTGCAGTGATTTTCTGTAATCCACGGGATGAGAGTTTGACTTCATGATGCCCACGGAATACTTCGAGGGGTTGCATACGAGATGCCTGCCATGCTGGACGCAGACCAGAAAGCATGACTATTACCAATGCAATTGAAATATTTTGAATAATTAATCCAGTATTAACATCAATACTAATGGGCAGACCAATCATCTCTCCATACATATTGAGCATTGCAGGCGCTCCAACATACACGCCTAGGATTGTGCCAAAAATGGCCCCAATAATCCCAATGAAAATTGGAGCAAGGACATATCCGGGCATGATTGATTTCTTTGGTATTCCTAAAGTGCGAAGAACAGCAATTTCTTTGGCTTGTGATTGGATTAATCTTTGTAGACTTAGGAAGATGGTGATGCCAGCAACTATGGCGAGCATTCCAGTAACATAGGGGAACATCTTGACTGCGCCTTCAGCGTCAGCACGTAGGAATTCTACTGATTGTACACCTGATCTATCATGGGCAGATGATGGCGCATCATCATGGGAACTTACTATTGTTTCAATGTCGGTAATGATGACATTCAATTGTTCCCCTTCATTTTCATCTGTTGATTGTAAATCGTATGAAGGGGTTCCCTTGATATCAATCAACAGGCGATTAGAGGCGCCAGGTTCAAGATTAGCCAATCTTTCAAGTCCGGTGTCAGTCATATATCCGGCTGCTAAGGTGCCAGCCTCAGCGGGCAACATTACCCCTTCTTGAGAAAAGAAGAGATGTTGGGAGTGAAAACCAATTCCTACCACCGTGTAGTGCTTTTTACCATGTCCCGCTCCAAGAACAACTGTGTCGCCCACATCTATTTCCATGCCTTTTGCAGCATGGCTATCAATGACAATTTCAGTTTGTGTAGTGGCTAAACGTCCAGAAGACATTTCGCTTTCAGTAGGCATCCAGACTTTGTCTACTTCACCTTCATCAATTCCGTGCCAAATTCCGGGGACAAGTTTCTCTTCGCCATCGGCGTTAGTATGGTACATTAATCCATTCAATATCAATCGTGGCTCACAATTTTTGAGTGAATATTCTGATTCAGGCCACTCATCAGATATAGATTGACATAAATTTTCAGAGGTACTTTCATTCCATGTTCCGATAGAATTTTCAACCCAAACATCTGGGAGATTTATGCCATCGTCTTCGTCATAAATTTCGTCGTATAGGTTGATTGCAGCATTGGCATAAGCTCCAAAGGTAATCCCAGCAAATACGCCTACCGCAACCATCAGAATAACGGCTGAGAGTCTCAACTTGGTTCGCCATAGGCTTCTAGCCAATCGTTTGGTCAACAACATCGACATTTGTTCACCTCAATTGTTTACCTTTTCATCTGAAATTATTTTCCCACTATCTAGGCGCACAACTCTTGTAGCATATTTTGCAAGGTTTTCATCGTGAGTCACCATGATGACAGTGATGTCTTCTGCTTCGCACGCTTTGACAAGCACCTCCATCACTTTAGATGAAGTGGTAGAGTCTAGATTGCCAGTGAGTTCGTCCCCTAACAATAACTTCGGGCTTTTGGCTAAACTTCTAGCAATCGCAACACGCTGTTGTTGGCCACCACTTATTTCAGCTGGGAATCGGTCAATTTCGCCTTCAAGGCCAACCAAGGATAGTAATTCTACAGCGCGCTCCTTGTTTCGTCCACCGGATAATTCCTGAATAAGTAGGATATTTTCCAATACAGTGAGGTCTTGTAGAAGGTTGAAGAATTGGAAGACATAGCCAATATTGTCTCTGCGGAAGGTGGTCATTTTCTCCGCATGCCCGCGGGGTACTTCTGAGCCGTCAAAAGAATAACTTCCATCGGTAGGATTGTCTAATGCCGCTACACAATTCAGTAGAGTAGTCTTACCTGAACCTGATGGTCCTAGTAGGATGATTCTTTCTCCCTTTTCAATACTCAAATCAATCCCGTCAAGTGCTTTGACTGTCTCGGATGCCATCACATAAT
Organism: Methanobacteriota archaeon; assembly: GCA_018650285.1. GTDB lineage: Archaea > Thermoplasmatota > Poseidoniia > Poseidoniales > Thalassarchaeaceae > MGIIb-Q1. The sequence goes on along the minus strand of JABIGF010000003.1, from coordinate 98,900 downwards.
GTCGCTTCATTCCTGAAATTTCAACTAGTGCCATTACTATCACCGTTTGCGAATAGTTGCCACTATGAATAGATAACGGTATCATCAGTCTGACGTACTAAACGAATAATTCCACTATTTCACTTTACCACATTTCTCAAGAGAGGGTGATTCTTGAATAGTGGTGGCTTTCGTGGAGCATTCCCGGGGGTCAATTTGTGCGCGAAGTCACACTTTTTTGGAAACGTCATCGTCTTGCTCTTGACCGTGTTTCGGTTGTATCCGATATTTTTGAAAAAATTGTTTTCATGGGCTATGAAAATAGAACAAATAAAGTAGTTTCCTGTTTTCTAAGAGGTATATGTAAGCCTGGGAAAACACCTTGGGATTTGAACAATACCGATGATTATCTAGTTAAAGAAATATTAACAGAACCTAATAATTTTGACCCTGCATGGATGTTTATTGCCGAATTGAGACACCCTTTGAATATGGTTTCTGCAAAAGTTGGTAGGTTGACAGTTAAACCCGGTTCATGCCTCAATGAAGAGGGATTATTTTACATTTTGAGGGGGAGCCCACTTTCAATAAAAATTGTTACGACAGCGGCGCGTATGATGTTGAAACCCGATAGGATTTCAGCAACTACAATTTCTCAAACAGATTTTAGAGGAAATCAAGTTATTTCAGATAAACAGATGGAAGTATTGAGAGAAGCTTTCAATTCAGGTTGGTATAACACTCCAAGAGAAATTAATTTAGGTGAATTAGCAGATAAGATGGACCTAGGTAGAAGCACTGTTTCTGAACATTTAATTAAGGCAGAATCAACGATTATTGAATATTTCCTTCATGGTGATCCGTCCCTACTTGATGATGATTTGAACGGTGAGTGATTTCTAGATGCGGTGGTTAGGCGCACATGTTTCAGCAGCTGGAGGCGTTGAATTAGCGCCAGAGAGGGGTAATTCGATAGATGCGAATTGCATCCAAATTTTTTCAGCAAACCAACGGCAATGGACGCCAAAACCGTTGTCCGATTCTCAAATATCAGATTGGTGGCAGGCTTGTGAAAACCATTCAATGAAGAGGGTGATAGTTCATTCATCATATTTGATCAATTTATCTGCAGATACTGAGGAGAAAATGACGAAGTCGCATGGGGCATTGGTTAGTGAGTTACACAGGTCGCAAAAATTAGGAGTTCACGGAGTAGTTCTTCACCCAGGTAGCCATCTTGGTGCTGGTGAAGACGAAGGTGTCAAAACGATCGCTGAGAGTCTTGATACAGTGTTTGAAATAACTGCGGATTTATACGGTGATTTGCTTTGCGGAGAGCGACAAGAAGCGATGAAAATTTTGCTTGAAAACACGGCAGGTCAAGGGACTAATATCGGCTATAGATTCAGCCACTTGTCTGATATTATGAAATATGTTAAGGCTGAAAATAGAAGTCGTTTAGGAGTATGTCTAGATACTTGTCACGCTTTTGCAGCGGGGCATGACATATCTACTGACGCAGGTTGGGATTTAATGTGGAAAGAGTATGATGAATTGTTGCCAGCAGAATCACTTCAAGCAGTTCATGTCAATGATTCGTTACGTGGTTGCGGCAGTCGGCGAGATAGACATGCTGGAATCGCCCAAGGTGAGATCGGTGAAGTGCCATTTAGGCGTCTCATGAAGGATGAGAGATTCCATGGAATTCCGATGACATTAGAGACTCCATCAGGGATGGATGGTTGGGCTGCTGAAATTGCAAAAATGCGTTCATGGGAAACGTGACTCAAGTATCCATTTTACAAGTTTTGCAGAATGATGTCTATTTTTGCGAGGTAGGAGTGATAATAGCATGACCGCCGCCCCGTAGGGGCGGAAGGGGCGCAATCAATGTCAGAAATCACAGTTGATGAATTGAAACAGGAGCGCCTCAAGCAAATATTGCCGACTGGCCGTGGTGTTTGGATTCCAATAGACCACGGTGCATCTGATTGGCCAGTTGTTGGCCTTGGTGATGTTGGAACTTTGGTTGCCAATTTGACTTCGAATCGTGGAGCAGATGCAATCGTTTCACAGCGAGGTCCATTATCATCGCATCTTGAAGATGTGAATGATTCATGGCGTGGCGGATGGGTTCTCCATCTTTCTATTTCAACAAGGCATGGTGGCAAGCGTTCTGGGAACAAAATTCTAGCTGGTGATGTTGCTAATGTTGTGATTTCAGCACTTGAAAGGGGCGCAGTTGCTGTAAGTGTGCAAGTTAACCTTGGCGACAAATATGAGGGCGAAATGCTCCAAGCATTGGCATCTGTCGCTGATGAATGCCATCTTTTGGGCGTACCATTACTGGGGATGATGTATCCTCGTGGAAAAAATCTCAATATCATGGATGGCGATGTTACAGGTGGTATCGCTCATGCTGCCCGCGTCGGTTGGGAATTGGGATGCGATGTTGTCAAAGTGCCATGGACTGGTTCTATCGAATCATTTCAAGAGGTGACTTCTTCAGTACCAATTCCTGTTTTGGTATCAGGTGGCGCTAAAGAAGAAGATTTCAAGGGTGTAGTTCGAATGGTGAGGGCGGCTATGGCTGCTGGGGCTGGAGGCGTATGCATGGGGCGCCAGATATTTTCAGATGATGACCCAGCCACTAGAGTTGCAGAAATTGTTGAAGTTGTCCATGGTATTCCGTGGGATGCTGATGGTCGTTTCAAATTCGATAGTGATGATGCGGAGAAAATGGAAGATTTGTATGAATCATTCCGCGACCGATTGAGCAAATTTGACAATTAGGTGGACTAAATTTGGAACTTTGGCTTGACTATCGTGAAGGCGAATCAATACGTCCTGCTGATGCGGTAGTAAATGGGGGGACAAATCCTCTTCCAAAATGGGTCACCTCAGATGATAATATTCGTGAATATTCTCTTGAAGAAGGCGGGGTTATTGACAATCAAGGCAGAGCAATTGGTGCTTTTATTCAAATTGAGGACGATGAAGGTCAAGATGCAGCATTGGAATTCATAGGTTTGGCAAACTGGCTTCTTGTTGATTGTGCGGATTGGAAAATGATCCCATTAGAAAATTTAGTTGCAGCAGCAGATGGTAGTGGTACAAAAATCGCTGCAGCGATTGCAGCAATAGACCAACTTCAAGGTGCAACATTTGCATTGCAACGTGGTGTTGACGCCCTTATTTTACCAGATGACGATGAGGTGTGGCAAGTTGCAGAGCAACTTGCTGCTCAGCGCCTTGCAACGATTGGTGGCGCTGAAGAGTCAAGCGCAACGATGGTTATGGGGGCTCCCGTCTTACAGGAAATGGAAATCTTGGAGATTGAGCCTGGCGGCGTGGGCGACCGTGTGTGTGTTGATTTCGTGCAAATGTTGGAAATAGGTGAAGGAATATTAGCAGGTTCAAGTGCAGCATTATTTGCTTTAGTACATGGTGAAACAATTACTTCTCAATTTGTCCCACCTCGGCCATTCCGCGTTAATGTCGGGCCAGTTCATTCGTATATTCTCATGGCCGATGGTTCAACCAAATATCTTTCAGAATTGGTGGCAGGTGATGAGGTGTTAGTGGTGTCTCTAGAAGGCTCTCGTGCCGTCGGAGTAGGGCGTTTAAAAATAGAACCACGACCACTTCTATTAGTCCGTTACAAGAGTGGAGATGTGCATGGTCAAATATTTTTACAGCAGGCAGAGACAGTTCGCCTCATGTCAAACATTGAAAAGACAGTCTCTGTCACGCACCTTGAAGCGGGGATGCAGATTCTTGGCTCGTGCGGCGAAATAGGACGTCATATAGGTCAGGCAATCAGTAGCGATGTGGAGGAAAAGTGAATGGGTGTAATCGGTGAAGGAGAGGGCCATGGCGGCATTAGTCTCCTTCATGCACTTGGTGCGGGCTATGGTTGCTCCATTGGGGTTGACCTTTCAACAAAAGTCCGTTTACGCGACAACGAGCCGGGCAAAGGGGCTGATGACCCAAATGGGGTGTTGGCTGCTGTTGTTGATGTATGGGTTGAGGCCGGTTTAGAGAAACCGGCTGAAGAATTATTTTGGCAAGTTAGAAGCTCAGTACCCGTTGGTCAAGGATTGAAGAGTTCTGCAGCAGTCTCTGTTGCTGGCATTAGGGCACTTTGTGCTGCAACAGGCGTGGTACTTGAGAATACAGATATTGTTGATTTATCTTCACGTGCTCAATTGGCTTCAGGCGTCTCAATGACTGGCAGTGTAGATGATGCGTGGGCAGCAGTTGAGCCTGGTTGGAAAGTAGTCAATCCAAATCTTCCAGCAGCAGAGGGTGTTATTTTACAAGATATTTTTCCGAAACCTGAGGAATGGAAAGTATTGATTGTGCCACGAGGTGATAGAGAACTATTGCCTGACCCTCAACGATTTGCCCAAATGTCTCCGCAATTTGAAAAAGCCATATCAGCGATTGAACAAGGTGGTGTTCTCGTGTCATTAACAGAGAATGGCCGAGCAACCGCTAATGCATTAGGTGATGGTCAAGGGCGTAGATTAGCCAATGATTTGCTTGTATGGGGTGCGCGTGCTGCAGGTATTACAGGTTCAGGTCCAGCAATTGCAGCATTTGTCCCTGCCTACAATGAATCTACATTGAGGAGAATTATTCAACTCTGTGAACAGCGTGGCCATGAAACACTAGTCACTGACATTTGGTCTGAGTAATTGGGGAGTTGGAAACGTGTCCATGCGTTTGGGCAACTCAATTTCTGTCACTCTCTTTGGCGAAAGTCATGGTTTGGTTGTTGGCGCTTTAGTTGAAGGTATTCCGGCAGGAATTGAAATTGATGCAGAATCTCTCGCTGAGGATTTGTCCAATCGAAAACCCGGAGGGCAACTCGCATCAAAGAGAAAAGAGGATGATGAATGCCATATTCTGTCAGGCGTAAATGATGGACTAACTACTGGTTGGCCCGTACTATTAATCATTGCAAACAAGGATGCAAGAGCATCAGATTACTCATTTTTGCCCAATCATCCGCGCCCTGGGCACGCAGATCTTCCTGAGTTAGTGCGCAGTAAAGGGCACTCTGATTTGAGGGGCGGCGGCTCAAACAGTGCACGTTTGACAGCAGGTTTGGTCGCGGCAGCCAATCTTTGTCGGCCTATTGAAGCAAATGCTGATTGGCAGGTAGAAGCACATGTCCATTCAATTGGTGATGTTACTGCTGATGGGATTGAGAGATTAGCAGTTGGAGAAGGTGAATTATGGGACAGTATTCGCTGTAGAGATTCTATCGCTGCAGAAAAAATGATTACTCTTGTAAAACAAATGAGAAGTGAAAGTGATTCAATTGGAAGTTCAGTAGAATTGAGAATTTCAGGATTACCATTAGGATTTGGTGAACCTTGGTATGATGGTATTGAGCCGGCATTAGCGAAAGCATTGATGGCAATACCTGCTGCTAGGGCTATTGAATTTGGCCGAGGATTGAATGCTAGTAAAATGCGTGGTAGCGAACATAACGATACTTGGACATCAACGGTCGACGGTCCAAAACCTGATGGCAGTAGGCCAGATGGAGCGCTTGGAGGGATGGCAACAGGGGGAGATATTTTCGTGAAGATACATTTCAAACCCCCAAGTAGCATCGCACAATCCCAAAAGACTCTAAATTTAGAATCAGGGGACACGGAGGAATTAGTAGTGGCAGGAAGACACGACCCAGTTATTGCGCCACGTGCTGTAGCGGTTGTTGAAGCTACTGCTAGGCTTGTTCTTGCCGATTTGTCAGTCAAAGGAGGGTGGTCTAATGAGTGAATTTGAAATCTTCAAGTTTGGAGGTTCTTGTCTCAAAGAATCGAATGATGTTGACGCCATTGTCCAGAGAGTTAGAGAATCAGAAAGCGAGAGAACAATTGTTGTAGTTTCTGCTTTTTATGGCGTTACTGACAGAATAATTGAGAGATTAGAGAGAAATGATGAACCAACAATCCCTGCCTTTGTCGCTTCAATTGAGATGGCTCACCTTGAGATGTCGCAAACTTTGGTTGATGGATTTTTTAGTAAGAAATTTCAAGAAGCAATTTCATCTCTATCTTCGGCCTTGAAAATTAATTGTGAGGAGGCTTCTGTTCAATCTCGAACAGCAGCACTGATTGCTGGAGAGCGTATTAGTAGTGTTGCAATAGCTGCAATTTTGTTAGAAAGAGGTATTGATAGCGCTCCAGCGTGGGCTGAGGAAATTGGCATTCAGATACACCAAGTAAAAGGAGAATCAGTGATTAATATTGAAGAAACAATGAAATCGCTAACTTTGCCTCCAGTAAGGGTCCCCGTAGTAACTGGTTGGTACGGGCAACACGACGATAGTATTGCGGTGTTGGCTAGAGGTGGTTCTGATTTGACAGCCACATCTCTTGCAGCAGTAGTAAACGCTTCTGAGGTGACAATTTGGAGAGATGTCCCTGGGGTGTTGGCATTGTCCCCAAGGTGGTCAATCCCTTCGAGAAACTTACCTTATCTATCGTATACTGAGGCTCAAGAACTAGCCTTGTTCAGTGAACCGATGTTGCATCCCTTCGCAGTGGAACCATTGCGCAAAGAGGGTATCCCTCTTCGATTACGACCATTACATGACCCAAATAGTGCTGGTAGTTGCATTGGTCCCTCTGTGGCCACAGGTGAGCCGCGTGTACGGGCGGTGGGGTGTCTCCCTCATCTCGTACCATTGACATTGAATCTTTCAGGCGTAATGTCGGTAGCTAAAGTTGTAGGTGATGCGACGATGATATTGGAGCGGGCGCGTATTCGTGTTTGGTCTCTTCGCGCTCGGCCTAATGAAGCACGTTTTCTCGTTTCAGAAAGATTTGCATCAAGAGCAATTCGTTTGATATCTGAGAGCCCTAGATTACCTACGCCAGAGCGAGGATCATCAATTGCAATTCTCTGTTTGGTGGGTGAATCAATTGGATTAGGTCAAGCAGTATCGGGCCGAATAGAATTATTGGCTGATGAATCCGATTTAGAATTCACTCATCTTGATGAGGGCAAAAGAGCCCATGCATTACATTATACTGTTTCAGATTCACAAACCCGACGTGCTCTTCTAGCACTAGCAAAGCATCTTGATCTGCTCGTCTCTTGATAATATGTTGACTATCGTGTGAAGAAACAATATTACTTTTCTTCACGCATCTTCTGATAGCGACCAGGTAGGTCTGCAACGAAGACAATTGCAACAAGGGAGAAGACAATCATTGTTCCAAGAGCAACTCCATAGACGCTTTCAAGTTCAACGCTTTCTTCTAATCTGAGCGCGGAAATTTCAGAGAATACTCCCACAATTCCTGAAATGACATTTTTGAATAGTAATGTAGTGATTGCTACAGCAGCAGCAATGATTGGTGTAATTACAAGGCTGATGTGATATTTGGTGAGTACCTTCTTGACATTCATCACATAGACTTCACCTGTTCGAATGCTTGTGTCTAGCATTGAGAAGCGGATGACTCCGTTGGTCAATTCCATGTACATTACCAATAGTACAGCATAAGCGACTAGGGCAACTTTCTGAATGAGTTCGTCATCAAAACTGAGCCATTCAAAACTGACTTTGCTTGCAGCGAATCTGAATGAAACTATTATGAATAGAACATACGATATTAGTAAAAATCTTGAATCTCTTGAGAAAATTCCCCAGAATCCACAGCCGATTGCACCTAATACGATGAGTAGGTGAATTGCTAGGCCAAGGACTTCAATTCCGATAGTTTCGCCAAACCAAAACCAAGCGGTTCCTGAAACTGGGGTGACAATGTATGTTAGGACACCTAGCAGAATCATTACTGCTCCTGCTGCCATCTGAAGGGTTTGAACCATTTTGTCAGCAGGTAGGAATTTCATCTTTGGGACAAGAGGTCCACCAAACAAGCTTTCAACAAATGAAGGAACATGGACATCAGGAATTGCATCCTTTGGGATCTCTGATGAGCCAGTCATCTTGGCTGCTAATGCTTTACGACTTGGTGCAGATGAGCGAACTACCTTACCATCATAGAGATGGCTTGTGTCCTTACTAACTCCTGCCATATCCATTACACCTCAGAATCCTCTTGCTCCTGCTAGAGCGGTTGAAAGCATCATATCTGGTTCCCAATCCATGACAAAGGCGCCAAGCCCGCGTAATTCGCTGATGAGAATATCTCGCTCAGTCTTGAGAACTTCATATCCGGTCCGGTCTAGTCGGCGTGCGTCAAATTCAAACTCTAGGCTTGACGGGGTGAGAATTGTTGTGTCAAAGTCACGAGCACGTAGGTCACGTACAGCGTTGACTATTGTCGGGTCATCTTCAAGACATGACATGATGATAATCGGGCTTCCCTTGTTGATGTGAGGGAGGATACGGTTGGTAACCACTTGGAGAGGTGTTGAACCGCGTGCCATTGCACCTGCTAGTTTAGTCAAAATGACGTAGAGTTGCTTCTTTCCTGTATCACGGTCAACAGACATAATTTCATCAGAATAAGAGACAAGCCCAACCGAATCTCTTCGAGATAAGAAGAAAGACGCAAGTGAAGCTGCTGCTCTAGTTCCATAAACGAGTGAATTTCTGCTGACTGGCCCAGTTTCTGAGACCGCTCTGCTATCAAGAATTAGGATGATATCACTGACAGCATCTCTTTCGCGCTCGTTTACCATCAATTTACCAGCACGTGCGTATGCAGACCAATTGATTGACTTCATTGGGTCACCTGCGATATACTCTCGTAGGTTGTAAAATTCGGAACCAGGTCCTGGCTGACGGATGTTTACTGCACCAGTGAAAATCTTTGGCACCTTGCTCTTGACAAATGCATCCTTGAGGTCCTCTGTCTTAGGGAATACTAGGAAGTCATCATAGATGTGAAGTTCTTTCTCTTTGTGGAATAATCCAAACGAGTCTTGAATTCGGATGCAAACTGGTCCGATAGTGTAGAATCCACGTAGTGGGCATTCAACGGTATATTCAATGACGGTTTCACGGCGTGGGCCGAGTTCCATCAGAATGTAGTTTGCACCTTGCTTGATGCGCATGACTTCAGGTAGACTATCTCTAACTTCTAGCACCTTGGAGAGTGGTGACATGTTCTGAACTTTTAGAGTGATATCTACAGATCCATCTTCAAACACACGTGCGGCACTGAGTTTTCGCATTGCTTCTAAGCGACTGAGGGATGCCCCCGCATCCTCTTCAGAGCGCTCATCTAATCTGCGTCCACTCGCCGACACATCGGCGTGTGCTGAGCGTAGTGCTGCCCACGTCAAGAACGAGAGCAGAACAACTGCAACAGTGACAAGTTGGTGGTTTCGAAGGGTAAGGCCGAGCAAGTAGAGCGCTATCGCTAAACTGCCAAACATGGCAGATTTCCGGCTCCATGCCAATTCAACCAAACCTCCTATTTCCGCATTACTGAGTCGATGTTTCGCTCAGACAGTAGGGACAGGAACCTGTCCAAGAATTGTCTGAATAACTTCGTCAGTCTCAAGTCCCTTAATTTGATGCTCAGGCTTTAGAATCAATCTGTGAGCGATTGCAAGTGTTGCAACTGATTTCACATCATCAGGTGTTACGAAGTCGCGACCACGCATTGCTGCTGCGGCGCGACCAGTCTTGAGTAGTGCTTGGGAACCTCTTGGTGAGGAACCGACGAGTACACGTGGGTCTTCGCGAGTTCGTGCGACAACCTCAACCATGTACATTCGAATTGCTGGGTCAACATAGACATCCTCAATTGCTTGCTGCATAGCAATAACACGTTGTGGGTCAGTGATAACTTCAACATCAACCGCATCCTTCTTTCTCTGGATACGGCGGGCTAGAATTTCGTCTTCATCAGCACGGTCAGGGTATCCGACACTCATCTTGAACATGAAACGGTCAAGTTGTGCTTCTGGTAGTGGGTAGGTTCCTTCTTGCTCCACAGGGTTCTGTGTAGCCATTGTTAGGAACGGTGCTGGTAGTTTGTGGGTGACTGTACCGATAGTCACTTGCTTTTCCTGCATAGCCTCAAGCAAAGCAGCTTGAGTCTTTGGTGGCGCACGGTTAATCTCGTCAGAAAGCAGTAGGTTACAGAAGATTGGACCTGGCTTGAAGGTAAATTCTCCCTTCTTTGCGTCGTAAATGTTTGTTCCTGTGATATCTGCAGGTAGCAAATCCGGTGTAAATTGAACACGCTTGAAGTCACAACCAAGTGCGTCAGCGAATGTGTTTGTCATCAAAGTCTTAGCAAGACCAGGATAATCTTCGAACAGTAGGTTACCGTTAGCAAGAATATTGACCAACACATTGTCGATCACGTGTGCTTTACCGATAATTACTTTTTGAACTTCGGCGCTGATGGCCTGTCCAATAGCTCCAACGGCTGCAAGTCGTTCTTTGACTTCAGGGCTGCTCTGGTGTCTAGGCGCCGCTGGCGCAGCTGCTGCTGTGACCGCTGGTGCGGCCGGCGCTGCTACTGCAGGGGGTGGCGGCGCTGCTGCGCCTCCAACGGCTGGGTTCGTTCCGGGTGGGGGGGGTGGTGCTTGTACCATTTTTCATCTCTCTCCTTTTTATCTCCAAATTTGTTTTACTTTTTACCCCACCGACGAATCGTTTGAAGCAATTCTCTCTGCTTCTCAGGGGAATATGATACGTTTTGCGAGTATGCTAACTCTACTAAACGGGGGTCTCCAATCATTGATTGGATTTCTGCTGGCGTCTTAATTGCCATTTCATCACGCGTTAAATCATAGAATACTCTGACCTTTGTCATCAGCGCTTCGCGCATACGCTGCTTGTAGGTGCTGGGGTCAATCTTCTCTGGCCGTTCTCTAAATCTAGTTAGGTCAAAGACGTGGCGCCAGTTTTCCTTTTCTGGTACAACCATGATGGCAACCAGCAAGAGGAGCATTAGGTTCAGTACAATTAACCACTTGAGGAAATTATCTGAGGTAAGTAGAACGATGGTACTCATGGTTTCAGTGAATGGATTTGAGAGCGCACCAGTCACGTGTCGGCTCTCGTCAAAAACAATCTTGAATTCAACATACTTGAGGCGGATACTGTATGGTAGCATCTCATTGTCAAATTCCATCATATCTTGGATTAATGCAGTGAAATAATTTTCATTACCTTTCCAGCCATTGTCTCCTTCAAGGTGGCGCTGCCAGCATTTTGGAGATTCAGTATCACAATCTTGGCGAACATCGGTTTCTTCAGCGCGTTCAGCAGTCCAGAAACGATTGGAGAAAGCCTCGTCATCAGCAACGAAGACAATTGAACCAGTTGCTTTGAGGCTACCGTAGGATGAGCCATCTTCACCAGGGATTCGGCGTTCATCAAGAACTTCTACGTCGGGGTAGTCCATACGAATAATAAGTGAAAGATTACTGATGGGGTTTGCCTCTAGGTCACAATTATTTTTTCCTAATCTATCAATACAGGAACCTTCACTAGCCATTGCTAAAACATTGACATTTCTCTTTTGGTAATCGTCATGAGTAGGGTTGTCTGTGGGGAGGGCTTCCCAGCGCATTGCTGTTGGCGTCTTGAACATCACAGGAATGCGGCAGTTGTCTAGGTCGTCACCAGCTTCGTTGATCATTGTTTCAGAGCATCCTACTGGATTAATTCCATATTGCTCGTTCGCAATGACGTCATTTCTAATTCCGGCAATTCCCCATACATTTGTAGGGTTTTCAAAACCAGGAGTTCCATCATCATCATAGGTTCTCCAAAATTGATTTTCGTCTATGAGAGGGTCTCCAAAGTATGTGACTCCGAATTTTGATGCTAAGCGATTTGCATTGATTCCATCTGTTGCTACGATTACTTTGCCACCAAGTTCGGTAACGAATTCATGAATGGCAGTTGCCTCTGTTTCATCAATTGGCTTTTCAGTACCGGCAATGACGAGCATCGTACGGTGTGGCTCTTCCCAATCATTAACTAGCATTGGAGTAGAAAGTGTGTTTCGAATTTTGTATCCCTCTCCGCCAGAGCCGCTTCCAAGGCTTGCCCTCATGTCAGTAACTTGAGCAAGTTGAGCCTTTTCGCTGGATGCTTCTGTGACGTATGCAGAATAGTAAGTTTCCTTATTGGCAGCAACCAAAGTCATTGACAACATCATGACTACAATTAGGACTGCAAAGGTTGCCCCGATGATAGTTCCAAAGTGCTTAGGACCATCATCATTTTTTGCCATTTTCTAGTCACTTCCTATTCAATGGACGGTAATACCGATACGGGCACTAACTCTTGGAATAAAGTTGTGTAAATATATGTTGGGGCGGTTAGAGTGAGTCAATACTAGTAGTTTCAAACAGATGCTTTGCGTATCATTCTCAAAATATCAAGGTTTGTGGGCAAATTTGTTCAGAAAGTTAACTCAAAACTCTCGGCGTGAAAAAGCAGCAAACAATAACGCAACAATAGTTGCCCCTGGCCAAACAGGTGTCCAATTCTGTGAGATAATATCGTCGTCATCATCATCGCCGTCATTATTGTTTGTTGAATCATCACCGCCGCTAGATTGGTCACCACGGTCCTCAACGATTTGAATTGTGGTTTCATCAGAGTCAGCCGTTTGTGAACGGCCGGCATCAGTATCGCCTTTTGATTGGATTGAGATTTCAATTACACAATTCTTACTTGGGTGGCTTGCTGATGCGGTAATATTGAGGACTTGAGTTAAGTTCGCCCCCATTTCAATAGCAACGCCTTCTAGTTCATCGGCACCCGTCACTTCTAAGAGTGGGCAAGAATCACTTAGAGTTACTTTGTACACTGAATCTGCGGCGTTCCCTTCATTGGATACTGTTACTTCCAAAGATGATGTAGTCCCAGCATTTTGAGGGCCAGTTGCATCGGTTAAATCAACTGTCAGGTCAACGACCATTGGTATTGTGACATTTCCTTCACCATCTTTTGTATCTCCGCCAGATGTTAGCGGTATTCCATTGTAGGCTGTGACAGTAGCTGTTACTTGGAACAAATCACTTTGGTCTGCAGCGAAGGCTGCAACATCAATTCCGTGTATGGTTAGATCAAACGAATCATTTGATTGCCCAGCAACTTCAACAGTATCTGGCCCATTTGCCAATCCGTCAAAAGGTAGGTCATATTCAACCTCAAGATTTAGTGAAAGCATATTTCGGTTTTCAATCCAAAATTTGACTTTGACTTCTCCATCTAAACCGATTTCAAATGTAGGTTCAGTATCCATTTCGCTTACAATTCCTATATCCCATCCTGCAGGGATGTCAGGTGGGTCGTCTTGAGCAGAGGCGAGTGCTGGCAACATTGCCAAGACCAACAGGAGGCAGACGAATTTGGTTCGCACATTCATCTCGACTCGCCTCTCATTGTTGAATCCGCCGATTACTTAATTCCCAATTGTTTCAAACTTCTACGAGTTAATACTTTGACCATTTTACGGCGGTAACTTGGTTGAAATCCTGTATTATTTACTGGTTTAACAGATTTTCGGACTGATTCGGAAAGTTCATCAATGCTTTGTGAACCATTCCATGATTCAATTGCCGCTTCAACTTGTTCTGAATGGTCGCGTGGAATTGATTCAATGCCGGTTGAAGCGATTTTTAGACTGCTAAGGGACTTTCCATCCCATGTAGCAGCAATTCCTGCTTCTGGGAAATCCCATGTTTCTCGTTGGCTTAATTTATGATATGTGCCTATGAGAGAGTAACTATCCTCTAGAAGTGTAATGTGGGTGACAATTTCTCCTCGGTTTAGCACATTTTTCTTCATCCCATCAAGCTCAAAGAAATCAGATAATGGCATCTCTCGTAATCCATTTGGAGAAGCAAGGTGAATTGTTGCATTAAGGCAGATGAGGGCGGGGGCAAGGTCTGCCTGATAGGTGGCTACACAGAGATCATTTTGATTTTGGATGACGCGGCAATCGGCCTCAGTGCCGCAGTCACATTTGTGGCACCAATCAATGGATTGACGCCAATCTTCTGATTGATTATACCAGAAGCATCTCGTATCCAAGCAAATATTTCCTCCGACAGTTGCTGAGCGACGAATCATCACCGAAGCGATACTTCCTGCGGCTGTTGCAAGTAGCGGGTGCATCTCCTCGTTTTCTGTAAGGTCTTGAAGACGAACCATTGCACCAATATGGGTTCGTGTTAATTGGTTTAATTCTGAAATATTTGCTAATGAAATTACATTTGGTTTCGGATTCAAATGCCATTTGTAATTGGGTATTAAATCAGTCCCGCCGGCAATCCAGTCAAACTCCTCTCCAGCGGCAATAAATCGCCCAGCAACTTCCATTGCTTCTGCTAAATTATTTGGCATTTGCAACTCAAACGGCGGCGTCTTCACGATGATTCACCTCGGTGTCGTCGCTCTGTATGTTTCCAAGCGCTGCCTGCTAATCTTGGTTCTGCCAAGTATTCAGAAGTAGGTATTACGGATACTTTCCATTCGTCAGACTGCTCGTCTGCAGGGAGGGTTGGGTCATAACCAAACAGAGCCCCATTGTGGTATGGTTCAATACCATCATTGTTGCGTCTGTCAATGTCACGTTGTTCGTGTTCTGCGGCACGTTTTGCAAGGGTTTCTTGGAGAGATGAAAGTTTGAGTTTTGGTGTAGTTAGGTCAAGTGGGTCACTAACTCCTTGTGCACGGCACAACTTCTCGATATTGCGGTGAATCCGGTCAGGTGTGATGGGTAGTTCGTCAACGCGAATTCCGACAGCGTCATAGACGGCGTTACATACAGCAGGTAGTATTGGCAGAAGAGGCCCTTCTCCTGCTTCTTTTGCTCCAAATGGTCCTTCGGGGTCATTGCTTTCAACGATGATTGGAGTAACATGCGGCATTTCGTGAATGGTTGGGATTTTGTAGTCAAGCAGATTCCCATTCATTAGATGGCCAGTTCGACCATAGACCATTTCTTCTGATAGAACTTGACCCATTCCCATGTGGCAACTGCCAATTATTTGCCCCTCAACAGATAGTGGGTTGAGCGCTTTTCCGCAATCATGTGCTGCCCAGACATTGATGACTTTTGTTTGGCCGGTTTCAACATCAACTTTGACTTCAGCAGCGTATGCTGAGAACGAGTAAGCAGGAGCTAAACCGGCGGCCGCCCCTTTGTGAGCGCGCCCCATTGGTGGGGTGCGGTATGCACCAGATGCAACGAGCGCCCCCCTCTCTTCTTGCGCTTTGTGAAGCGCTTCAAGATATGAGACTCCGACCGCAGGGTCTCGTTTGACGTAGATTCTGCGGTCGCCAATTACCATGTGGGCGGCGTCTGCTCCAGTAATTTCTGCTGTAGCATCTAGAAGTTCTTGACGAATTTTCATGGCGGCAGAAATTGCCGCATTTGCGTTCATGAATGTAACTCGGCTAGAGTAAGAGCCGAGGTCAACTGGAGATGTATCGGATTCTTGTGAGCGGACTCGAATCATGTCAAGTGGTAAACCCAAGACCTCGGCAACCGATTGAGCGACAACGGTGTCAGAACCTTGTCCAATATCTGCTGCACCAGTATGGACTGTGACGCCACCATCCATGTCAATTTTCAGATGTACAGTAGCGTGTGGGAATTTGTTTGGGTCCCAGTGAATAGGCAATCCACTGCCTGAAATGAAGAATCCACAACCAATTCCAATTCCATGGCCCAAAGGCAATTTTCGGAATTTGTTTTCCCAGTCAGAAGCCTTGCGCACCTTTTCTAGGCACTCTCTCATTCCAGTACTTGTAATTCTAAATCCAGTTATTGTGGCACTTAGTGGCGGGAGTAAATTTGCTAGCCGTAGCGTCATTGGATCAACTTGTAGTTGGTCTGCCAAATCATCTAATCCGACTTCAACAGCACAGCGAGAGTTTACTGCACCATGCCCGCGCATAGCGCCACTTGCCGGTTTGTTTGTCCAAACTCTTGCACCGGTGTAGTGGAATGCTCCAATTTCATAGGGGGCTGTGTGTAACACTCCATTGTAGTAGGTTGTGACGTGTCCGAAAGATGCGAAAGAGCCGCCATCAATGAGGGCGTCAGTTTCAATCCCACAGAGTCGACCTTGAGAGTCTGCGTGAAGATTCATTTCAATATGTGAAGGGTGTCTTCCACGATTAGTTAGGAAAACCTCCTCTCGGTCAAAGGTGATGCGCACAGGCCGGCCTGATTTACGGGCTAAAATAGCGGCACACATCTCGTGAGGGAAGGGGTCCGATTTCCCTCCAAATCCACCTCCTACAAATGTTCTATAGACATTTATTTGGTGCATTGGAATTTCAAGAACATCTGCTAGTGAACGGTGTAAATAATGTGGGACTTGTTGTGGTGTGTAGAGAGTCAAACGCCCTCTTGAATCCCAATTAGCGACAGCGGCATGAGGCTCTGTAAAGCCGTGATTAATGCCGCCAAATGTCCAGTTTGAATGATGGGTGGCTGCAGCGTTTTCAGAAACATTGTCAACCTCTCCAAATTCTTGGTAGACTCGTTTTTGGATATTCGCTTCACCGATGTGGTATTCCCCTCTGTCATGAATTGGGTTTTCAGAATTTTCCAATCCCTCTTTCATATCATGGATGCTGTCAAGTATTTCGTAATCTACATCGATGAGTTGCAATGCATGAAGTGCAGTTGCTTCATCTTCAGCAGCTACGGCAGCAACCAAATCTCCAACATGGCGAACTAGGTTGACTGCTAGTGCATGTTCGTCTTTGGTAACTGGCAAGACGCCAAATTTGGCGCTAGCATCAGCGCCAGTGGCGATAGCGATGACTCCTGGCAGTGCTTCTGCTGCCGATGTATCAACAGATTTGATTCTAGCAAAATGATGCGGTGATCGTAGAATTTTGCCGATTAATTCGTTTGGGAGGCGAATGTCATCACCATATTTTGCTCGTCCTGTTACTTTTTCGCGACTATCAATTAGTGGTGTCCGTTTACCTATTGCAGAACTGGTGACTAACTCATCGTGGCGGTGGCTCCCCCAAGGTTGAGATTTATTTCCGCCTTGGCTTTCAGGAATCATTCCCTCATCACGAAGTGTACTGAATTGATCTTTGCCACCGCTACCAGGGCGAGAAAATGAAATTTTTCCCGGCTGCTGCCTATAGCCAACCATTTCTTCGTCGTCACTCATGTAAGCATCACCTGACTACGAGTCATCTCCCTTGAATCCAGGGTGTGGGTTTGAATGCGGGTCGGTAGGGTTGGTTGCTTCTTTTCCATCTCGAAGAATTTTTCCTGCAGCGCGAATGGAATCAACAATTGGCTGATAGCCAGTGCAACGGCAGAGATTTCCTTCTACTGCATTTTTGATCTCTTCATCAGTAGGGTCATTGTTTTTCTCTAGTAGTGCAGAAGCAACAATTAGGAATCCTGGCGAGCAGAACCCGCATTGACTGCCACCATAGGTGGTGAATGTCTCTTGCAGAGGTGCTAGATGATGGCCGTCTGCTAATCCTTCAACAGTAGTGATTTTTTTGCCATCAACTTCTGCAGCCATTGTCAAACATGAGAGTCTTGGCTCACCATCTACGAGCACAGCACAGCATCCACAGGTCCCCATGTCGCAGCCACGCTTTACTCCAAGAGTGCCGACACGGTCTCTAAGGACATCAAGTAATACGGCATCACTTGGAATTGATTTTGAAACGCTTTTTTCATTGACTGATGCCGACCATTGCCTATTTCCCGCTTGAGGTAGCATCGGAATACGATTTGGCTTTGTCATCAATGTAGCCTCTCCCACTCCGTGGGGATACTGACGAGCCCGCCTCCGTCTTTGATAGTTCGCTTATTTTCTGCTTACTATACAGTGTCATCTTAGATGAACAATGGAAAAGTCATCAATTCCTGTTGGTGGCTCAGTCCATTCTTTATCGCCCGGTAGAACAAGTTTTTGTCCAAGATTATCAAGAAGTGTTGCGAGTTCAATTTGCTCATTAGCCAATTCATCCCAAGGAATTTCATCTCGGCGTAACAGTTTCCATAGTTTTAGAGTTCTAATGGCTTTCAATGAGCGGCGATATAGTCGCAGATGTAATCGTGCTGCAACGGGCCAAAGTGGCATTAAAATAAATGCTAATAATACCCAATTAATTTGGGTCAAATAGGGTTGAACAAGTGGCAGTAATCCATACAATTTCAATTTCCATAGAGGACTTGTTTTTGCTGCCAACAAGAAGGCAACTGGGAATGATAGAACAAACCACCAAATTGGCAATAGTAGGAAACCAAGGGCGATTTTATGCGTGCCTAAGGCGTGTTTTTCTTTGAGGGAGAGGCGAATTGC
The DNA here is from genome assembly GCA_018650285.1 of Methanobacteriota archaeon. Lineage (GTDB taxonomy): Archaea > Thermoplasmatota > Poseidoniia > Poseidoniales > Thalassarchaeaceae > MGIIb-Q1. Next base: position 80,642 of record JABIGF010000003.1, on the reverse strand, counting down.
AAGTGGCCCTGATAATCGATAAGGTGGCCAAGATCCTAGGAGAGCACCCCATGTGATTAGGCCAAGCATCCACATCCATGACCAGATGATTTGGAAAATTGAAAAAATTAGGTCAATGGCGCCAGGTTGTTTATGCCGGTCGTATAGTTCATGCTCTTTTAGTTGATAATTCTCCATTTTTTCAGCATGTGCTGCTACTTTTGTTTTCAAAGTGGCGGCTTGGGCCGGTTCATTTTTTGATAGCCAAAGCCAAGCAGCTCTCGCTCTGCGTGAACCTACCACCGCTTCTGCATAGGTTGGGGCAGTTTTTCTTCCAGTAGTTCGATTTCTGTGAACAGATATGAGACCACGTGCGCGCCAGAGCAATTTTCGGTCTTCCCATGTCTCTAATCCTTGACTGCATCTTTCAAGTTCCACGCCTAAGGATTCTGTTACTGAGTTCACCCATGCTCGCTCACCAGCGATATCATCGCCAAATTCATCAATTAATTCAGTAGTTGGTGCTGGTGCTCCTTCATTACCGGGTAGAGGTGGAAGATTCATTGGCTGATGAACAGTTACAAGTGCACGCTCGCGGAAGCGATTTGCATCAGTATAGTGTAATCCTACAGGCACAAGTGATGGTGGTTTTGTACCATTTTCAGCAGAATTTTTCAATGCTTGTAGCATGATTCTTGCAGGCCCTGTTTTCGTCTTTTGAGGTTGACTAAAAAGATGGGATACTCCTTCGGGAAATATCGCACACCTTCCACCATCAGATAAGACCTCAGATAGAGTGTCAATTAATGCTGAATTGCCCGCTCCAGCCTTCTTTTTATTCGCTCCACCACTTTCGTTAGTAGGTGTTATGTCTTGCTTTCTATAGACGGGTTTAGCGCCAGCCTTTTTCATGATGTAGCCTAGTACAGGAATTTTGAATAGTGTGTGTTTTGCTGCAAAAGTAAGTTGGCCCGGGAGTAAAGAAAGCATCAACATTGGGTCAATTAATGAACCTGGATGCCAAGCAGCGAATAGAACCCCTCCCTCTTCAGGAACCCACTCTTCATTGACAATACCATGTTCACGGAACCAAGATGCAGAAATTTGCCGGCATAGCCAACGAATTAGGCGATATGTACGAGTTGGTGCGTCGTCCAAAGTGCATCCCCTTTGCCGTGCAGGCGCGGTTGTTAGTGATATGTGATTTGCCTGCATTACATTGCATTTTTTAGTGACAAGGTTCATTCAGCATATACTATCTCGAAAAAATAAGAGATGGTTATGATGAATAAGAATACAGTATTGATTGTGGTTGGACTGATGCTTGCAGCATTCAACATTGGAGTAGTTGGAACAGTTGCAACTGGAGCAGTGGATGGCGCCGTAGATAGCATGTTTCAAACATATACTAAAGATGAAATTTGTGAGGATGAAGATTGTACTGAATTAAGTGAGGATTGGCTTACATCTACCAGTGAGAGAGACTATTATGCTTGGAATTTAACCAATTTAGACGCAATTTTAGCTGATTTCAATGTTGATGCTGTTTATGATCAGGTCGGCCCAGTGACTTATGAAATTTCTACGGAACGAACTTTGATTAATCATGACGCTGAAGCGGGAACAATCACTTATTCAGAAATTAATACCTATGATTGGAAGGATGGTGTTTCATCTACTACACCTATTACAGCACTCAATATTTTGTATGAACCTCAAAGAGTGGGGGCGGTTTCACTTGCTGTTAATTCTGCATATGCCTCATTAATTGAATCTGTAACGGTGGAAAATGGGACAAATAATGTTTCAGAGGATGCAATGATTGCATTTGGTGCTGAGAATCCAGTCAATGGCGGATATGAACAAGCCGGTTTGAATATGGGCGGGATATGGGGAATGGCAAATCCTGTAGTAAATTTGTCATTAGAACAATCACAGAATATTTTGTTTGGGCCTTTAGCCATTACAGGTGATGCGGCCGTTTTGTTCTTGTACGGTGAAGTTTCAGGGCATACCGTTTCAATAAATCCAATGACAATGGCTCCTGATGCAAATGGAATCCAGTTAGAATGGAATGATTCAACGGTAGCGATGTTATATGGTATTGATGAAAATGCTGCAGCCGCATTGAGATTTTTTGTGGGTCAAACAATGTTCAATGGAATGGTTCCAACTAGTTTAGCACAAATGTTTGGTGCAACAAAGTATGTTTCTCATACTGTGGACCAATGGTTGTTTGGTTGGAGAGACCCATTAATGGCACAATTAGAGGGCGATGTGATGGATTTATCCATGGGATGGCAATCTCTAGAGACTAACAAGACTTACTTTGGCTCTCCAAATGTTTCTACAGGTAATGGGACTACATACACCGTTTGTACTGGAGAAAACCCATCATGTGATACTGGTGAAACATTATTGCAAGATGGTAGCCCGAATTTATTTTGGCGTACTCCTGAAATGGAAGTTGCTACATTTGGTGAAATTGGAGTTGAATCTTTAGCAGGAACATCTGGCGGATTTATTACCGGTTCAGGTGATTTGCTTAATTTGGGTGATTACGCTGTGGTAAGCCCTGAAAGACAGGATGATGGAGAATACCTAGGATTGCCTGTAGAGGTTTGGACTGCAAGTGTCGCACCAGGTGAGCGTTCAATTCAAGCAAAATTGACAAATCAACAATCTCTTGTTGATATTTTCCCCGGTGCAGTTCCAATTTATTTTGCTGCTGATGTGGAATTGAAAGTACAGCCTGATGCTAGAATTATTATTTCAGGTGAGTCTACTAGTTACTTTTACCTAGATACTAGATTTATGTCTGAACAAGCCACATCTCCTCCTACTGAATCAGATCTACAACCAGTATTCAAAATTGAAACCGGTGGCGGAGCTGACCAAGACACTGTTGACCAAATGCAGAGCGGAATCATAGATAATCAGAAGCAACTCACATATTGGACCAATTTTGATACCGATGCTAGTTCTTTCTTTATTGACCAAATTACACTTGTGATTTATCTTGCTGCAATTGGCACTCTAATCTTTGGATTAGTTGGAATGGTACGCGATGAAGAAAATGCAGAATCGCTAGAATTAGGTACAGTAGCAGATACTGCGCTTGATGATAATGTAGAAAATTGATTTCAATTGTTCTCAGAGACCCATTTTATTAGGGTGGCTTCCGCTTTATGCAGATGTTCTCCAAGAGTGCTTCTCGCAATGTTGAGCTCAATGGACAAATCCCTCATTGAGATTTTTCTTGGCTCATCATAGTAACCATGTGCTACAGCTTTTTGAATGACTTCAAGTTGCCTTTCTCCTAGTAGATTTCTCGCCTCATCTTTTGGTTCATCATGAGTGGTGACTGAAACTTTGTCTGGTGGGAGTAGGTCGTTGGTTAATGCAAGAAAATCTGAAATCCCACTTGGCACACCTCTGACTGTGACTGAAATTCCATTGGCAGAAATTGAATATGGCGGATAGACTGCAATATCATCAAATATTACTGCTGCAGATACTAGTGGGTGACGATTCATCACAACAATTGGGTCAGGGCCATCATCACGATTGGGTAGTAATCCTTCAAAAGTTAAGAATGATACATCATTCAATTGTTCAACAGTCATACCTTCATGCATCTGGCAGCGAGCAAGTTGCCTTACACCATCTGGTCGCACATCTAAATGGGCAACAACCTCAAAAGATTGACAGAATTTTAGCAATTCAGCAAAGTCTGAATTTGCTATACTTGCTTCATTCCAAAAGAGTTTGACTTCTTGCACGGCTATGGGGTGGTGGCTTATGCTTTGATGCTTCGTTTTGATTCTGAAAACAAAGGTGGTCGGGTAAGAGTTAATGAGTTGGCATAGTAAATTTACTGTTATGGCCGAGGCTGGAGAAGAGAAGAGAACAAGATTCCGGGATTTTTCACAGGTGAAAAGTGTTAGTGAATCAAAACAGGCGGGTGGACAACAACCAACATATTTTCCTGGAGTTCAGGTAGAGACGCCGTCAATGTCAACCGGAGATATTGATACAGCAAAAATGGGCATGCTTTTCTCCATTATTGGGGGTATCATTGCTCTTGCTTTTGCAATTGGAAGATTCATGACAAGCGAACTTGACAGCGATATGGAATTCCTGTATCTTTCATCGGGAGCTGGCCTGCTAGTTCTATTTTCATATGGATTTGTTGAGGTTCAACATCGAAGGCATGGGCGAATATCGATTGTCCATGATTACGTCCTCTCTTTTGGCCACTTATTTGCAGTATTAGGTGGCTTTTGGATTACTCGTTGGGGCTTATTCTTTTATTGTGGATATAGTAATTCATGGGTTGGAACTTGCCATGCAAATGTTGGCACAGATGGCTGGATGCCTGGTGAATGGGGTGCACTAATCCAAGCGATAGGATTTGTCATGATTGGTTATTCTCAATGGCGTCAAAATGAGCGCGTTGGGGCAACCATGCTACCTCGTCTAGTAACGGTTCTTTCTCCATTAGTGATTTTGTTTATTGGTGCTGAAATTTGGGTTAATTGGTCTATGGGATACATCACACTACCAATACTTCTCAGTGCTTTGCTGTTAACTGGAATTGGGATGTGGCTTGGCTCCACTTCTAATCGTGCGCCACTGTTTTTGGGTGCTGCTTTCCTATCCTCAATAATTCCGCTTGTGTATGAATTGAAGGTTGGCGGCGGCGCTGGCTTAAGCCTGCTAGCAATGGTTGTCTTGATGCAAGGTATCTTTGCCTCTGCTCAAGGTTTGTCACGTTCAATGATTCAGCACGGTTCAATAGTTCTGATAATCATCATTCTTGTGGCTGAATTTTGGGCGGTAGTCGGGGGATTAAATCTCATTATTGTTGATCCAATTGAGAATGTTTTAATCAGTTTACCGATGTTTATCTGGTTATCATTGTTGCTTGGTTATTTCATCCCAGTACATATGCGAAGAGTTCCGTGGATGCCGATTGGCTTAGCGGTTGGTTTGTCATTTTTGCCAGCACCTGGTTCTGGTTTTGCTTGGGCTTTAGCAATAATTGCGTTTGTTTACATGTTGAACAAACCACAAACACGTCGTTGGGTTTCAGATTGGACTTTCTCCATGCTAGCAACATCTTGGTTCATTGTTGATTGGCTGTCATCATTTAATGATGGCCCATTCACAGAATTAGCATTAGACCCAGTCTTCTTGATTGTGCCTCCTGCTGCTTTACTATTCATTGGAGGGATTGGTAGTGAATATAGAAGAATGTCAAAGGCACCATATCATTTGATGATTGTGTTAACATTGTTCTCCCATGAAATGCTATTTGGGTCAGGTGCCTATCTTCCGTTAGCATTTGTTGGGTACCTGCTGTTTTTGATAATGCGTGAAGCAAGTATGTCTGAATCAATTGATTTAGGCGATACTCAGAGAAGAAAAGATGTGTCAATTTTGGTGCTTGTTACTGGCGCATCCTTGTTTATTCTAGAGTGGATGGGGCGCCTTGACAGTGGACTTGCTGACAAAATTGGTGTCACCGGCTTAGGGGTTGAAGCACTTATTGGCTCAATAATTCTCTATGCGCTAGGCCGTTCATTGAGAGACTTTGAGTTTGATATCGGGAAGATGGTTGGTACACTTCTTGATTCTACAATGCAGGTCAATGATTGGAACCCTTCAACAGGACAATGGTCTTCTAATTCGAGTAAATTAGGTGAAAAATTGAGGGCGCTTGATTGGGGCCCTGCAATGCGTGGTTCAATGGTAATGCCATTGTTAATTTTCTCACTAGCTGCTGCCGATATGACTGAGACTTGGGCGGTATTTTTACTGGTTCTGCCAATAATTGTATTGAGTCGAGAAATATTGTTTGAACTTCCTAAGGATAATAGAACAAGGGCAGCAGGAATTTGGCTGCTTTTCTTTGTCGGACTTCCGTGGTCATTCCGTATTCATCAATCACTGTTTGATTCTAATGCAAGTGAAATACTACTTGTTCAAATTATATTTGATGTGATGATGTTAGCAGGTCCTTTACTTGGACAATTTATGCTGACAAAACAGGGTGTAGTCAAGGAGGAAGGCAGTTCTGCTGATTGGTTGCTGATAGGCACCATGATGGTCGCCATGCTAGACGTTTCTGGCGGTATCCTGTTCATTGGAATGATGATTTTGGCTATTACCCGTTCATTGCAACATAGGCGAATGGTGCCACTCAATTTGATGCCAATATTTTGGGCAATAGGTTGTTTATTTCTTGGATTATTACCGAAGGCAATTGTTTATGCTAGTTCACCTGAGATAGCTTCACTATTATTGACAAAAAACTCGTTGTTCTTAGGTATTAATTATCCTGCTTGGGTTGGATTAGGATGGATAATAATTGGTGCTATACCATTGATAATGTTCATTCGTGATATCCGACTATCAAAAGGTGATGAGGCAAGAGCAGAATTAGCACAATTCCCTATTTTGATGCCAGCATTATCGGTTGTTGCAGGTTTGCATTTATTGGTTTCAGATCCATATATGTTGATGCTTGTAGTGGTTGTAATCGCTGGAATTGGCGCTTGGTCTAGCGGCCAGTTGGCAGCATTTTGGATTTGGCCGCTTGGTTTTGCCCTTTCTCTTCAATTCGCAGAAGAAGAAGGCAATTGGTTTGTCAATGATGCTTTTGATATTACTTGGACAATTGCATCCTTGGTAACATGGATTGTTACAATCCTTTTCTGGAAGGGCATTATGCAATCACGTGCACCAGAGGCGAATCCTGGCAAATTTGAGGTGATGAAAGGAGGTTTTGGTTTTGATGCCAAGGTTTCTCATCAAGAAACAAGAGTGTTGATTGCAAATGTACAACTAGCGTATGCCGTTTTCTTCAGTCTTATTGGAATGGGTGCATTTTATGGTATTGTATTCCTCATTTCAGCATTCGTACTTTCTGCTAGATTATGGCATCAGAGGCATGCGAAATTGCTGTTTGCTGCAGTGATTATTGAAACTATTGCAGTGATTAATTTAGTTACTGAAATTGACTCAATTGAACAATATGACTCAGATATTGGAGGGATGTGGTTATTGCTTTCTGGCTTATTACTTACTTGGGCATCATGGAGAAACTGGGACTTTGAGTGGAATGAAATATCTAATGACAAGGTACTTGAGGTCTCAAATCATTCTGGAATTGCGGGTGCAATTTATGTTCCAATAGCTGCATTGCTGCTTTCAGACGCCCATGGGATTTGGCTATTTGGTGCGGTTCTTGCAGTATTTGGTGGACTTCAGATGATGATTGGATTTGAGAAGGATGAGAGATGGAGAAGAATATACACTCTTGTCTCAATCCCTCTTGGAATCTTGATAGTCGCTGGTGACATTTCTAATGGTGTTCTACAAGGAGTGATGTATTTGCTTGCAGCATTAACTCTGTTTGGGCAAGGTTTCCTCTACATGATGCGTGCTGGCGTTGAGGTGTCAGGTACTGCATCTCAAGGCGAACGTGTTGCTGAACCATTTACTTCAGAATTATCTATTCAACCTCAACACGATGAAGAAGAATCTAGTGAAGATACAACAGATGTTGATGATGAAGAAACTTCTACTCAAGATGTTGAAGAGGAACCACAATCGATTCCTGAACCAGTATTGCCTGTGCCAAGCAGATTTGACAGCGGTGAAGGATTTGATGTTGAGTTGCCATTAGATGTGCTTGAAAGAATCCGTCAGGCTCTAAGCGGTGCACAATATGATGGATACAAGCCGATTGTAAAGTGGGACGCTTATGGCCAAGTTATCCTTGATTTCGAGCAAATAAACAACTGATTGCTAGATAGGAAGCATAATAGAATTTAGCAATTCGTTATGTGCTATATGGATTATCTTAGATCGTTCTATGTTTCAGTGCTCGGATTATTGATTGTGTTTTCTGGTTGTTTTGGATTATCATCTGATGGTTCTGCAGACAACGATTCGTCAATAGAAAGTAATCTCCCTCCGGTGGTGACAGCATCTTGGATGGGCGATTCATCTCCATCCAATACTCTATCAGGTTGGAATATTACAGTATATCATGCTATGACTGATTGGGATGGAAATATCGTTGAGGCAGGCTGGGATATTGATTTAGATGGTTCAATAGATTATCCGATTTCTGATTCTGTTGGATTAACAACACTGTTTATTCCTGAAACTCTTACAGTAAATTATTCAGTAAATCATGCAATGACTAGTGTTGTATTTGGCGCATTAGACGATGATGGGGCTTGGAGTTCATCACCACTGATTACTCTAACAATACCTGTGATTATTTATCCACCGCCATCATCAACCTTAACTTCGAATACATACACAGCAGATGATGCAGCAGACGATGCAAGCGCAGCAACCGATGACACATTGATCAAGATGCAGATGACAGGACATGATACGCTGACGTGGTCATCTGTACAAATTATACTAAGTGTCGATGACAACGTGTTTACATGCAGCGTTGCTGCTGGTGACGACTGTCAAATCAGCCAACAAGCTGGTGACGATGACAACTCCTGGGAATCAGGGGAATTCATCTTCCTAGCAGAAGCAGGCGCAGACATCTGCGATGCACAAGGCTGTGCAGTTGACCTCTCTATTATCTATCTGGGCCACACTGTTGCCGGCGATAATTCAACCATCGTCAATTGAAACTAGGCATCACGCCATGATGGCTCATCCGGGTCTTGAGATTTGATGCGGGCGAGAAGTTGCCCAACCACTGCAATAGCGATTTCAGCCGGTGTTTCAGCCCCAACATTGAGCCCTATTGGGCAGTCAACTTCATCGAGGAATTGTTGCTCAATTCCGATTTCAATCGCTGATTTTGAAAAAGACTTCCACTTGCTCTTTGAACCAATTACGCCAATACGACTTCTCCAAGCGTCTGGGCCTTCTTGTTGATAGGTAAGCATGCCTTTGAGCAACTCCTCATCAACAGACCACTTGTGACCTAGAAGGAGAATGTCAGAAAACCGTGCTAATGTGGTTGAGTTTTCGTTTGATAGGAAGTTTTCCGCTGATGAATTGTGCCATTCTGTTGCACTTGGATATGCATCTTCATTGGCATATTCACTTCTTACATCAAATACAGAGTATTTCCAATCTAGGAGTTTGCAAGCGTCTGCAATTGCTTTGGCGCAATGCCCTCCTCCGCAGAGTAAGATGTGTGGCATCGGTTGAATCACCTCGAAAGAGAGCGTCACACGCCCTCCACAAAGGCTGTTGAGAGGGGTTCCTGCTTGACCTTTCGCATTAGTTTGAAGTTGAAATGTTTCGACAAACCCACCATGTTCACTTTCTTTTTCTAATAGCAATGAGGTCAACTGTTGAGATACTGTAAGTTCAAGGCCCCCGCCACCCACTGTGCCACATTTTTCTCCTAGGTCTGAGATAGCAAGTCTTGCTCCAGGTTTTCCTGGTACTGAACCACCTGCCGATAAGACAGTTGCCATTCCCACTCTCCGCCCATTGGCAAGTTGCGCGGTCGTCCAGTCTAACACAGGGTGTGTCACGTTACTGCGAGAGAGTATCCCCCCTTGAGATTAAGGGGTGTGAATATTGGAGGCTATCAGAGAATATTTGCTGCATTTTGTAGTTCAAGTAAGTCTTCTGGTGTGTCAATATTGAGGTGAAGAAATTCGTCAGCGACATTGATTCGCATTGGAGAGATCAAGTCACGAAGTGGGGTTTCAGGTGTGGCCAAGAGGATTCTTTCAACATCCCCTTCCATGATGAGAACTGGATGTGCCCCTTTACCATCTTTTGCAGGGCAAGCAGAGACTTCACTATGGCGCAGTGCTTCAAGTGTTGATTTTGAGAATCCGGGTCTATCAACCGGTGTAATGAGCACATTCATGCCACGTTTGCCCTTGATTTTTGCAATTATTGTGGCAAGGCCGCATTGTATTGAACCAGTACGTCCTTTTTCAGGTGCTGGATTAAGCACAACTTTGCGTTCTGGTAAAGCGAATGTTATCGGGACTAAAAGGTCTTGATTAGTTACTATGATGGGGGTGATTCCAGCATATTCTAAACGCTCCACGACCCACTTGATTAGAGGAATTTCCCGCTTGTTGATGGTGACTGGAACCATTGCCTTTGGTTGACCAAGGCGTTCACTACTTCCTGCTGCGAGTACGACAGCATAGAGTTGATTCATTATTTTCTTTCAAATGGTGGGGGTTCTTGACAAATTCGGTCGGCTGATGAAAACTGAATGGGATAATGGCTAGCCAATATTGAATGAAAGAGATAATCCGTAAAGGTTGATTCGGGCGTTATATGCGAGCATCCACCTTGCTATTGAGCATCCTTTTTCTCTCGGGCTCATTATCTGGTTGTTTTGGCAATTTGGATAATGAAAATCCTGATGCTAATCTCAACGTTCCCGATGACTTGAATGCTGCAACAGCGACTCGCGGTCAATTATACACATTGACTGTTGAGTCCAATGTTCCTTATACGGTTCATCGCCCATTAGGTACTTTTTTTGTTGATGAATTAGGTGTATTCAGAGATGCGATGAACATGACTTTTGATGATTCAATTGATGAAGTAGAATTGTTGGTGTTGGATACAGAATTATCTTCGTTCGAATTGATGGTTACTGCAGGCGATGAAGTTTGGAACCGGACGCTTGACCTTGTTGACAGCGACGAGATGATGCTTGTTGATGGTCGCAGAGCTTTCGATACCATTGACATGCTGACAACAGATTACAACAATCGTTGGTGTGCGTCTGCTTCGATTCATGATGGAGGCGCTAATTACGAGGCCGCTGCAGAATCAATGAAGTCAGAATGGGAGACATATGGATTCGATTATGTTGAGGTCACTCGTTACGATGATGACCCTGACCAGTTGAATGTAGTTGGATACAAGTATGGTTTATTGTATCCCGACCAATACATCGTAATTGGCGGACATTTCGATGTGGCATATGCATTCACACCTCCTGGTGGTGGCACTAGTGAGGGTGCTAACGATGATACAAGCGGCTCTACAGTAAGCATGGAAATGGCGCAGGCTATTGCTAGCCGTGAGTGGGACCATACTGTCGTAGCGGCGCTGTGGGCGTGTGAAGAGGAGGGTCTTCTTGGTAGTGCGGCGTTTGTTGCTCACCTTCCAGAAGATAAAGCAGTCAAGGCTTACATGAATTTCGACATGGTTTCTCTTAACTATCCAATCATTCCACCTTCAGGTTATGGTCCATACGACCTTTCAATTGCTGCAGCAGGTGCTCATGAAGACAATCTTTCAATCATGAATGAATGGGTGGGGCTTGTTGTGGATGAAGAACTCGCCATGCATTATGTGGATGATAACAGAATTTATTGGCAATCAGCAGAATCTTGTGCATCTGACCATTGTTCCTTCTTTTCAAATGATTATGCAACATTCAATTTCTTTTCTGCAGGCGGCGATGCATCGTTTTGGCAGGAATGGCATTCAGGAACAGATAACCTCGATTTCATGGTTGCTAAAGCGGGTGGTGAAGATGAGTTAGGAGGTGGATTCAATACCTTAGTTTGGATTTCCTTCTCATTATTTGTTCATGTTGACAATACCGGCGATGAATGGCAAGGTCGCTGGTATAGCAATTGATTATCAAGCCTAACGAGTAATCTCTCGGCCAATAATCAATCTTTGAATTTCAGATGCACCTTCGTAAATTTGCATTACTTTTGCAGCCCTCATTAATCTTGCAACAGGGTATTCTTCGGTGTATCCATATCCTCCAAAGATTTGCACAGCCTCAATAGTAGCCTGAGTTGACATATCTGCTGCAAATCGCTTGGCATGTGCGGCGGCTTCAGTATTTGGCATGCCATTGTCAGCAAGCCAAGCAGCCTTCCATACTAGCATTCTAGCCGCCTCAATGTCAGTTTTCATGTCAGCGAGTTTGGCCATTATCATTTGGTGCCCTATTATCGGTTTTCCAAAAGTCTCTCGCTCCTGCGCATAGGCCAAAGCGTGTTCGTATGCGGCACGTGCAAGCCCAACAGCGTGAGCGGCAACACAAGGTCTTGAAAGGTCAAAAGCAGCCATGGCATTGAACCACCCATTCCCTTCAACACCTCCTACAAGGTTCTCAACAGGAACTTTGACATCTTGGAAAATCACTGAGCGTGTATCTGAGCAACGTTGTCCCATGACATCTTCTTTCTTGCCAATACTAACCCCATCCCAGTTTGCCTCAACGATGAATCCAGACATTCCTTTGTATCCAGCATCTTTGTTTGTGTATGCGAGCACAAAGAACCAGTCAGCATATCCTGCACCGGTGATGAACATCTTGGTGCCATTGAGAAGATAGTGGTCGCCATCCATTACTGCTGTGGTCCGAATACTTTGAACATCGCTTCCTGCTACCGGTTCAGTCACACAATATGAGCAGAGATCTCCATTGTTAATGAGGCCCCCTAGATACTTCTGTTTTTGTTCTTCAGTCGCTCCAGTGATAATTGGTGCACCAGTCAAACCGTTGGCATAAGCTGCAGTGGCAAATCCTGGGTCGCCCCATGCGAGTTCTTCTTGAACAAGTACCTCAGCCATCACACCCATTCCCATTCCACCACAACTTTCGGGGACATGGAGATTGGTCAACCCAGTTTCGTGGGCTAGTCGAATTGTATCACGTGGATATTCTCGGTTATTGTCCCAATGTTCGGCATTAGGGCGTAGTTCTGACTCAGCAAACTCATGAGCAAGTTCGCGCAACATCTCCTCCTCTTCGGTGAGTGCGAAGTCAACCATGAAACGGCGAGCGGCTGTTTCGCCTTTACTATTTGCTCAATCAACATCTTTTGTTAATGTTGAATTGAGATGGTTAGGTGGGTATATTGGTCAGACCCAAAAGTAGAGCAGTGCAAGGAATATGGCGTAGCAAGCGATGAGAATCCCTCCTTCTTGGCGGTTGAATTTGAAGTCAGTCCACATGAAGACAAGAGCCAATGCAGTGCAGAAAAGGGTGGCGGGTAGAATCAACTTGTAAAACAGCCCAGTATCGCCTATAGTAATTGGATTGACTAATGCTGCTAGTCCAATTGAAAGCATTGGGTCTGTGATATTTGAGCCAATCAATGTTCCAATTGCAACTCCTGTAGAGCGTCTAGCGGCAATAATTGCTACTGCCAATTCTGGCACTGAAGTCCCGATGGCTGAAAGTGTGGTTCCAACAATTGCCGAAGGAACTCCCATCTGTAGAGCAATTCCGGCTGCTGAGTCAACGACTCTTGCTGATGCAAACATCGCTAATCCTAATCCAATAAATAGCATAGCAAAATATGCAGAATTAGTCCAATTCATATCAAATCCTGAATCAACACGGATATCTTCCATCATCTCAAACTCCTTTTCTCGAATTTGTTCACGATGTTGAATTAGATACACCATGTAAAACACATACAGTAGGCAGAGAAGAGCCCCTTCAATGCGATTTAGGTCACCATCAACAAGAATTAACATTGAAAGAAGTAAGACGGCAACAAACATCATTGTACCATCTCGATGGAGCCAATCGGGTTTAACTTCCATCGGTTTGATAGTAACGACAATTCCAAGAATAAGTGTGATTTGTACTAATACCGAGCCGTATATGTTGCCAAGAGCAAAGTCAGTCGCACAGTCAGTCGCACCGGCTTGACAAGGATTCAGGTGGGCATCCCAGGCAGCTTGGGTGGAAATTAGGATTTCAGGAAGTGATGTACCAAGTGAAACAATTGTTAATCCAATGATGACTTCTGCGATTCCAATTTGGCGAGCAAGTCCCTTGGCGCCTTCAACAAAGAAGTCAGCAGATGTGATGAGAAGTCCTATCGCCAAGAGTAGAAGAAAGCCACTAATCGCCATTTCAGAAAGATTTGTTCCTTCTGATGTAATGGTTTGAACTCCCATCATTGCAAGGAATAGAGAAGCGATTACTAGCACTTGATTCCACATGAAAAGCGATAGAATGCCATGGGTTTTTTCATGTTTTTTATTATTGGCAGAGTTGTCCCCCTCTCCCTCTGATGCCATGGTGAACCCAAGGGCCGCTTGAACTGTTAATTCATGACGGTTCCGCCTGCCTAGAATTACAAAGAGCAGAGATTTTGCAGGTGTGAAACCACCAAATCAACATCAGGTATTGTGTGATCCTCTAATGTTGGTGCGAATGGAACTGGTGTGTCTAATGCGCCGATGACTACTGGTGCGGCTTCAAGGTGGTAGAATGCCTCTTCTTGTATTCGACTAGAGATAGTGTGACCAAAGCCGCCGCTGTATTGTGCTTCTTGGAGAACAATATATCGACCAGTTTTCTTTACAGATTCAATGCAAGTGGCGGCATCAAACGGTAGAATTGTCCGTAAATCAATGATTTCTATTTCATTGCCATCTTTGGCGAGTATTTCAGCGGCTTTGAGAGCGACATGAACCATCGCTCCATAGGTGATAATTGTCGCTTTATCGCCGCCACGAATGACAGTTGCTTTGCCAATTTTGTAGCGCTCGTCATCTGTCTTGTCAAGATGAGCAAGAATACTGTCGCGGTCAAGCATTTGGTTGATGCTATCGCCCCATCCAGTTAATCCCCCTCTTAGGCCATACATCCCAATGTGTTCAAGGAAGATGACAGGGTCTGGTAGACTAGCGGCTTCAACCAACATATCGTAGGCGTCTTGAGGGGTTGAAGGGAAGAGAATGACAAGGCCAGGGTCATTGGTAAACCATGATTCAATCATGTTTGCATGGAAAGGACCTGAGCGTGTTTTAGCACCTAGTGGAATTCTAACTACCAATGGGACATCTGCACCCCAACGCCAGCGCAGTTGTGCAGCGTTATTGATGAGTGGATTCATTGCTAAGGCTGCAAATCCACCAAATTGGATTTCTGCAATAGGCCTCATGCCTCCAAGTGCTGCGCCAGTCGCAGCATGGATGATGATAGCCTCTGATAGAGGCATATCGAGTAATAGGTCAGAATGCCCTTTTGCCTTTAGAGGCAGATTCATTCCGAAAGCGCCAGCAATTTCCATATCTTCTCCCATGAAGACAGTGCGTGACCCCCAGCGTTCAGCAATTGCTAACATTCCTTGTTGAATCGCTTTGCTAAATGATGATGAGCCCGATTCAGATGAGAATGTGATAGTTACCTCACCTGATGAAGGCAGGCTGCCATCAGCGTTCGTTGATGTATTAGTCCCGCCCATTCTTTCTAGTTGGTCAGCGTGTGTATCGGCATCATGGAAACTAGTAATTCCGGTGGTTACTGTATCGGATTCAGGCCACAGCATCTCATTTAGTGAGTTTCGCCCATCATCAACATACGTCTTTTCTTCATCTTCAATACGAGAAAGTGTTTCTTCATCAATCCCGAGGCTTTTGAGAAGTATTCGGTGGTTTGGCAAGGGGTCTTTTGCTTGCCAATAATTTAGCAGGTTTCGATCAACATATCCTGGTGGATTTCCACTATCTGCGCCAAGGTAGAGGTCGTCATGGTGGTGTGCATGGCCACAACCTCTCATTGTCTCAACATGGATTAGAGTAGGTCCACCGCCAGTGAGAGCAAATTCACGAGCAGTAGCGGTAGATGCATAGAATTCGGCTGGATTTGAGCCATCAATCGTCCATGATGGCAGTCCAACCGCTTTTCCTTTGTCAGCCCATAGTTCAGCATTGTTTTGATGTGAACCAAAGGTATCGAGGGCGATTTGATTGTTCTGAATCATGTAAGCAATGGGTAAGCCACGGGCTCCAGCAAAATTGAGTGCCTCCCAGAATTCACCGCTGCTAGAACATCCTTCTCCTACAGGAGCTAGATGGAAGCGAGAAAGTTCCATTCTCTGACTAGCCAAAGCAATTCCAGTAGTTGTAGCAGCAGCAATAGGAAGCGGGGCGGTAGGAGGAAGCACTCCAATCGGCCAATTACCAATGTGTAGGTCACGGCCACCTGCATCAAGTCTGCCACCGTTCATCAGTGATTCCACTTTGCCAGTTTGAGCAGCGAATATTTCAGCAGGAGTTTGTCCCATTGCTAGAGCGAGCCCAACATCGCGAATCATTGGTGCCACGATATCACCTGAGTGACGTTTGCCAGATGTTTGGTCAATTGCCCGATTTAATGCGCTTGCACAGGCAACTACACCTTCTTGCCAAGTAGAACGGAATCCTTTACCGCCAAATTTGCCGCCATCAGGGGTGTCAAGGCCGTTTGTGAAGAGGTCTTTGAGATGATTGTCAAGGTTACGAGTACGCTGCATCCAGCGCTGCCATTCAAGGCGCTGCTCAACTGTTACTGATTGAAGATGAGCGATTCTGCGTAGAGCAAGACGCAAGTCAATGAGAAGTCGTTTTGTGCGGCGCCCAAGATGTAAATTCCCGCTGCGTCGTGGCAAAATTTCCTCATCAGCAACTTCAGCAGTCAGTTCTTCTTGGGTCCGTCTGTTGAGGTTTGCTTCGATGCTAGAAATCAACAATTCAGAGAAATCATGAAATTCTTTGCCATCCCAATTTTCAACATCCTTGGTCATTTCATCCCAGATGAAAGCAAAAACTCGTAGATGTCCATCTTGTTGTTGAGAGACTTCATTCATCATCATTGTGCGAGCATCCGCCACTATAAGTGGCGATGAAAATTCAAGGTGGACATCAGGGCGCCAATCCTCACCCCATATTGGCGGAAGTCCTGACTGTTCACCCATTCCCAACGCCTCCTAAGGGAGGCGAGTGGCACCCACTCTTCAATCTCTTCGCTAAATCACTACATCAATTGAGGTGTGCTATTCAATTTCCATTTCATCAGAATCGGGGAGATATGGCTCGAGCGCTTCTTTTGCATCTTGGGTAAGAGTGACTGCTTCTTCAACTCGTGAAGAAAGAGTAGTATCGGCTAAGCGCCCAGGGATTCCCACTTCCCAGAGAAGTTCTTGGATTATCTCTAGTGTGCGCACTGTCATGTTTAGTGCATCAGGGTCGGTAGGGATAAGTCCCGTTTCTTCGGTTAAGAGCGCCACCTTATCGGGGGCATCATCCAAAATTGGGTCAAGATTTGCTTCGATTGCTTTCTCAAGTCGTTCAGCCTGAGCGTCTAACGCCTCTTCTAGACGTGACATTCGCTGTCCTTCTTCCCCATCACCATGCTCTTCATTGGCATCTAAAATGAGTGCATCAAAGGCTGTTCTGAGTATTGTTTTCAGCGTTTCTGAATCAAGATTATCTAAATCGCCAAGTTCACCTTCTACTTGACCCATAATAGTGGAAAGGAAGGCATCATCCAAGGTATCTTCACCGAGTAGGTCTTCAAGAATTGGAAGGCTCCATGAAGGGTCGCCGGCAGTAACTTTGATGTCAAAATATCCGCCTTTACTGCCTTTGTTGATCTCTGCTGGCGGCGGTACAAACAGCTTGTTTGCGTGTTTTGTTAGTTGTGTGAGTAACTTACTCATGTCAACGGGTTTTGCAATCACTTCAGAGACACTTGCTTGAGCGGCTGACATCAAATAATCGCTACTGCTATCTCCTGAAATTATGACGACGCGGCATTTCAGGTCAAATTCAGGGTCGGATGTTAGTTTACTTGCAGTATCTACTGGGTCTCCAGTTTTCCATCCATCATTGATGAGTACCACATCTGGCATTGTTGCAAGTGCAGTTCCTTCACATTGTCGCAGAGTAGAAGTGCGAGTGACAGTGTATCCCTCTCTCTCAAGAGAACCAGCGAGCAGATTGCGCCGCCCGTCGTTCTCATCAGCCACGATGACAGATGCCATTCATGGGCTACGTGATGCTGATACAACTTCAACCCTACCATCAAGAAAGGGGTGATGTGTAGCATCCTGATGCAGATTCACAGAATCGGAGATTAGATGGGGGTGAGGGTTTTACTAAACCCTCTCAATATTTTGGGACAGATGAATCAACCAAATCAGACCAAGAGTGAATACCGCCAGTTAAGTTGAGTACAGCATTAGGAAATCCTGCCATTTTTATCGCCTTTGCAGCACTAAGTGAACGAGCACCTGAGCGGCAATACACAACAATATCTCGGTCTTTTGGAAGTTCGTGGATTCTTCCCATTAATGCCATTAGGTCAATTCTCGCATCGGTGTTTGGTAAGGTGACAATTTCAGCCTCCATCGCGTTGCGGATATCAAGAAGAAATGGAGTCCAACCCTCCTCTCTTTTTGTTAGATATTCATCACATTGAATTGAGCCTAGTTCACCATTTTCTGTAGCGATAGTTCTAGGCTCGGAAACGGTGTCTGGCTTTGCTTCACAATATGCTTCCAAGAGAGTAAGTTTTGTGACCGGTTCACGGGCTGGTAAATCACCAATTTTCAGGGTCTTGAAGTCGAGGTTTTTTGCATCATATATGAGCAACTTGTTTGACAGACTTTCACCGATTTCTAGGATGACTTTCAGGGCTTCAGTGGCTTGAATAGAACCTATTACACCAGGTAACACTCCAAGCACACCTGCTTCTGCACAGGATGGTACTGCTTCTGGTGGTGGGGGGTTAGGGAATAGGTCGCGGTAATTTGCTCCACCTAGGTGGTTGAAGAGGGAGATTTGCCCCTCAAATCTAAAGATGCTTCCATAGACCCAAGGTTTTCCTAATATCTCACATGCATCAGAAATAATGTAGCGGGTTGGAATGTTGTCAACGCCATCAAGGATAATGTCGTAGTCAGCAAGAATTTCAAGGGCATTTTCAATGCCGAGGCGGCAGTTGTGGATTTCAACGTCGACTTCAGGATTAAGTTCGGTTATTCTGCGGGCAGCAGATTCAGCTTTTGCCTCTCCAATCGCTGCATTTGAGTGGATGATTTGGCGTTGGAGGTTGGTCAAATCGACCAAATCATCATCAACGATCCCAATGCGACCAATTCCAGCCGCTGCAAGATAGAGAAGTGCAGGTGAGCCTAAGCCGCCTGCACCAATGACACAGATGCTTGCAGACTTCAATTTCTGCTGGCCTTCAATACCAACATCTGGTAGGATGAGATGGCGGGCATAGCGCCCCCTTTCTTCCGCCGTCAGGTCGCTCATTGGTCTATCCGAGAAGTCTCTCACCTATCCGCTCTTCGGAATCGTAACTATGTGCAATTGTTACAATAATAGTTTAAGAAATGCAAGATAATTAGGATATTGTTATTGATTGTTGACCGTTTAAAGGACTACCCCGATACCTTACATTGAGGTTAATATTGCAATCAGAGTTGGAGCATATTTCTTGAGTATTTTCTGAAAGAACAATGTTCTCTCCTACTTCCCATACAGCATCATTTGTACCGCTTTGCTGAGTGATACTACATCCATCACTTTCCCCAACGCTACAGGTGTACCAATTACCATCCACTTCGAGCGTAATATCCACGAAAGCAAAATTCAGGTCCTGATTTGATGAAATTAAATTTAAAGTCACAAGATTGTCCGCTGATGCACTTACTGAATCTGAATGGTCTGTGGCGGAATAAAAACTACTAGAGTAATCATTTGACATATCATTTGCGAGGCTATTAGCCCAAACAAAGAGCACACCTGCAAAAATAACTCCTAGAACTGTTAGGATTGTAACTATGATTGAGATGACTTTTGCGGCCTTCGCCTTACTAATATCAGGGTGGTTGGGATATGAATTGGCAATCGCTAACGCACCATTTGCAATTATCCAAGCAGGGATTGCTAAACAAATTCCTCCGAAGAAAATACTCACAATTGCTAGAATTAATGCTAATGTGGCGTTTGTGGTAGGGAATCCACCACCCATTACAACGGCAGGCTGTCCCATGTTAGGTTGCCCTACCATTATTTGTTGAGGGGGTATTCCATACTGTTGCTGAGGTTGCCCAGGCATACCAAACGGTTGTTGAGGTTGACCTGGTATTCCTGCTTGCATGAATGCCGTAGTATTAATTGAGTAAAAGTTCTTTTGGATACTATGGTTTTAGTTTTCTTCAAGCCACTTTTCAGTATCTATGGCGGCTTGGCAACCCATACCAGCAGCAGTGATTGCTTGACGGTATCGCGTATCAACAACATCTCCTGCAGCAAATACTCCAGGTACTGAAGTCATTGTGTGTTCTGAGTGGATGATGTAGCCGTTCTCATCAGTCTTAACTTGGCCTTCAAGGAATGGGGTGTTGGGTTTGTGGCCGATTGCGATGAATGCGCCAGTGCATGATATTTCGTGCTCTGAACCATCTCGTGGGTCTTCAAGAATTGCCCCTGATAGTCCTGAATCGTCGGACAGCCAGCGCTTGACTTGTCGGTGTAGTGCGATCTCAATTTTCGGGTGGTTAACCACGCGGTCGTACATTGTTTGTGAGGCGCGGAAGTAATCTCTTCGGTGAATAACGGTTACCTTTGAAGCGAATCTTGTAAGGAAATGTGCCTCTTCCATTGCTGAATCTCCTCCTCCAATAACCAACACTTCTTGTTCTCTAAAAAAGAACCCATCACAGGTTGCGCAGGTGCTGACACCCTTGCCTTTCTGTTCATCTTCACCTTCTGCCCCTAGCCAAATTGCATCTGCTCCAGTTGTAATGATGACGGCTTTAGCGAGGTGTTCTTCGCCTTCCACTGTCACTTTGAAGGGGCGAGATGAGAAGTCAACCTTTTCGACATTTTTATCTTCAACGGTTAATCCAAATCTTTCGGCTTGTTGGCGTAGTTCAGACATCATTTCAGGTCCAGCAATCCCTTCAGGGTAGCCTGGGAAATTTTCGATGTCGGATGTTAGCATTAGTTGGCCACCAGCGGCGTAGCCGCCAAACATCAGCGGCTCAAGCATTGCTCTAGCCGTGTATAATCCTGCGGTATATCCTGCCGGCCCTGAGCCGATGATGATGACGTTGTGAACATCTGTCATGTGGTAGCGGGGGAGACAGTCCCTCATCAACCTTGAGAATAAAGATTATGTCAGCATCTTTGCGATTGCTGCTATGGAAGCACGAGCATGTGGCTCTATTCGGGGTGCTATTTGGTGAGGTTCAGCACCCGGTCCAATGATTCCAAGTCCTACTGGTTTGTCAAATGCGAGTTGGGCTTCAATTAGTGATTTTATGACTGCTTGACCCATTGCCAAACCGTGCTGAGTTTCACCTTTTTCGATTATTCCAAGGCAGGCTACGCCTACGATGTCATCTTGTTCAAGAAGTCTTGTGGCTGCTAATGGTGCTTCCATTGAGCCTGGCACCCAGACTACTTCTGTGACCAACAATCCTAATTCTTGCGCAGTATCATTTGCAAAAGCTAGCATTTGCTCAACTTCTGTGCGGTGAAATTCCCCACAAACGATACCGATGTTGTTGCTCATCATCTCACTTCCATTTGTTTGGGCAGGTCTCTTTGATTTCATCCTTATTGCTGGTTTGCTAACATCTGTTTTGCTGCTTCAACAGCGGCAACTGTTGCTGAATCAAGTTCAATATTGACCTGTTCACCAACTCCTTTGTTGCCAATCGTGGTGACTGCAAGAGTTTCTGGAATTAGGTGAACATCAAATGAGTTGCCACCGCGGTTGACTTCACCAACGGTGAGGCTTATTCCATCGATTGCAACGAATCCTTTTGGCATTAGGTAGGGTGTTTCACTCTCTCCACAAGTGAATAGTAATGTTCGTCCATTTACCCCTTCTGAGACTTCACTAATTGTTGCGGTGGCTGTGACGTGCCCAGATACATTGTGGCCGCCAATCTCATCACCATATTTCAGTGAGCGTTCAATGTTGGCTTGGCTGTTCACTCTTGCAATATCTAGAGTAGTACAACGAATAGTTTCTTCAATGATGTCAAATTTAGCGGTAGAATTAGAGATTTCAACCGCTGTTAAACAGACTCCATCAATAGCCACGCTGGCTCCGATTTCCAAACTATCAACTAATTTTTCACCCAACTCTACTTCAATTGTTAATACATCATCACGTTGGGTGGCAGAAGATATTACTGCAGTGCCTTGAACGATTCCACTGAACATCAGTTATCACCTTCATTGTCATCAATCTTTTTTTGTGAAGTTGATAATTCAAGAATTCTAGCGATAATTTTTCGCGTTCCATCAAGGTCTTCGGATAACCCTTCAACTCGACAGACGTGAATTTCTGATTTCCCTCGCTTTGCTAGTTCTCCTTTAATCCACTCTTCTGCGTGGTCTTGGTCGTAGCCAAGGGCGATAATATCTGGTTTTATGTCATCAAGAATATCAAACATTGATTCAGATGGTGGTAGTCCAATTATGGCGACGTCTACCGGTTTCAACCCTTCAACCATGCGCCTTCTAAGATCCATGCTAGTGACCGGCTCATGCTTTCGCATGCGGACAGTTTCATCATGAGCGACAACAACTGTTAGATGATTTCCAAGTGCTTTTGACTGTTCAAGATAATGGAGATGGCCAGCATGCAGCAAATCAAAGACTCCAACGGCCATCACCTTTGACATCAAATTCAACTCCTGCATCGTTACATTTCAAATCATTGATTGTTGAAAGCAGCCAAGAGGTCAGCTCCGCTGACAAAAGGAATCCCTCTCTCTTGGCCGTATTTTTTTGCTTCTTCAAGAGGCAACGCTCCATCTCCATCTGGTTGTAGCATTTCAGCACCGATGGTGCAGGCTACATTCCCTGAAAGTCTAGCAATTGCAACTGCTAATTCGGTGTGGCCTTGTCTTGTATCAAGTCCGCCGGGTGATTCACGACATAATGGGATGTGTCCTGGTGTTCTGAATTCCGAGCCAAGTTTTGCCATCGCTTCTTCTTGGCTCGCTTCACTATTCTGTAATTCTCTTGTCAATTCACCAAAACGTTGGGTTGTAAGGGCGCGGTCACGGTCGGTAATCCCTGTGAAGGTTTCACGGTGATTGAGTGATAGGGTGAACGCACTACGTGTGTCGTATTGCAAATCATCAGTAATCAGTGCACTAAGAACCGGATTTTGACTTACTAATTCGGCATGGGTGTGCAGTTCTTGGAGATATGGCAATCCAAACATTTCGCCAACATCGTGGCCGATAGCCAAGAAGAGAAGCCCGCCGCAGTCTTTTCGCAGTTGGCGCATTACTTCAGGTGTGGCTGCAGTAGCTGGCCAAAGCAAGTCAGTTTCCCTCTCTCTAAAGTCAGAATCAAAGACAAGTACCGGTTTGCCGGCAGCAAAAGCAGCAATCGCCGCGTCTAATTGTGACTCGTCCATGTGCGGCGGAGGGGTCTCCTGACCCCGTTATTTTCGGTCATGAGTTCTACTATTGTAGGAGGACATTTTTCATGTAATAGCCTCGCCCGCATTATTGTTAGGAGGTGGGCAAATGGTTGAGCGTGAGAAATACAGTTTGTCAGCAGTTGTCTTCTTAGCCGTCTTTTTTTCGGCATTTGCCCCTTCACTTGGAGGTGCTGTACAAAGCACAGGTGATGCCCCTCTAGGAATTGAGTTCACGAATGTTGCCAATGTTACCGGACTTTCCGAGTTGAACATGGGCCCACTCTCAAATTGGGCTTCTTATGGTCCAGGTACATCATGGGGTGATTACGATGGAGATGGCGATTTAGACCTCTATGTAACTGCTCGTTTTGACCAATTTGGAATGGAAACAGAAGATAGTTTTCCTGAAGGGACAAATGACTCAATTGTTGAGGCTGCGATAGTAGAAAATCGTTCAGGGCAGACATATTTGATGCGAAATGATGGTGGCGTATTTGTCGATGTTTCTGAGGCAGCCGGAGTAAAATTGGTTAATTCAACAGCGATAGGCGCGAGTTGGGCAGACTTTGATGGCGATGGAGATGTAGATCTCTATATCTCTAATTTTGGCAAAGCAGATTTTGATGATTTGGATGTCGCCTCTCAAGGTGAAGAAAATGTGATGTTTGCTAACAATGGTGATGGCACTTTTACCGATGTGACCCTTCTGTGCAATCTAGGCAACCCTGGCCATTCAACCGGCGGCCTTTGGGCTGATTACGACCATGATGGTGATTTAGACCTCTATTCACTCAATTCAGGAATCGTTGATGAGCGTGATTTTGATATGCGACCTGAAACAAATATTCTCTATCGCAATGAAGGCGATTCAGATGGGGATGGTGTTCCTGAATTTTCTGACCAGACGATTGAAGCGGGCAAACTATCTGGCCAAGAGTTGAATCCGATGGCAGATTTTATCCCAGCAGTATCAGATGAATCACTTGAGAAGAATGAAGAAGGAACACCGGTTGAAAATCTTCCACTTCTTGACGGTAATGTGTTATCACCAGCAGGTTCTGGTGTATCATGGGCCGGATTGTGGTTTGACTACAACCAAGATGGTTGGGAGGATTTGTTTGTTGCCAGTGATTTTGGCATTTCTCCACTTTACAAAAACAATGGAGATGGTACTTTTGATTTAGTTACATCTTCAGTTGGGATGGCACTTCAAGGAACTGGTATGGGTGCGCATGCTGCCGATGTGGATGGCGATGGCGATTTTGATTTGTGTCAAACGAATTTCGGCCCCAATTTCATCTGGTATAATCTGAATGGCGATTCGTTTGATAGAATACTTGATAGCGATTATCACAATAATGATGACAA
This sequence comes from Methanobacteriota archaeon, assembly GCA_018650285.1. Taxonomy (GTDB): domain Archaea; phylum Thermoplasmatota; class Poseidoniia; order Poseidoniales; family Thalassarchaeaceae; genus MGIIb-Q1. The sequence continues at coordinate 56,101 of JABIGF010000003.1, read as the reverse complement.
GAGAATTACTGTGAACTGGGATTGCCATTTCTTTGATTACGATCTTGATGGTGATTTTGACCTTTTCACAACAGCTGGCAGAATCAATACATATGTCCCAACTCAGGAAAATACACTTTTCCGAAATGATGGAGATGGTCAATTCACTGACATTACCATTGAATCAGGATTAGGTGGTCACAACAAGAGTATGGGTGCCTCAACAATTGATTATGACAATGATGGCGACATTGATATTATCGTTGCAAATTCAGATGGCCCACTACAATTCTATGAAAACAATGCCGCTCAAGTCACAGGAAATCATTGGTTGCGTGTAAAACTTGAAGGTAATTATTCGAATAGTCAAGGGATTGGCGTTCTTGTTGAAGTAGAATTTACAGATGGTCATGTAATCTCACAACAGACTTATGCTGGTTCAGGATACCTAGGTTCTGGCGACCCGAGTGTGCATTTTGGATTAGGCAGTGGAGAAGTGAGTGAGTTGCGAGTTCACTGGTCAACAGGTCATACGCAAGTAGTGAAGAATGTGACAATAGATCAGACTTTCTTAGTGGTTGAAGAAGCGCCACCTCCAGTTGAGGATGATTTGAACCTAGCATTAATCGCCATAGGGTTAGTGGCAATACTTGGCGGAATTTATGTGGTGTGGATGAAAATTCAGAAAGGTGCAATCCTAGAATAATCCAAGTCACTTGTGAATGAATATTTTTTCAGATTCAATAAAATTCGGTGTGTTTAATTAGGTCGGTAGACCAACTCACCTCTGTAGAGGTACATTCGGAAATAATTTCGCTTGAATGTACTTGTCTGCGCGCAGTATTAACAAAGAACAGCATTTCGGCCGAAGGGTCGGAGAGGATGATGACATGCCACTCAAGTTAGGTCCAGCCGGAGTTCCGCTCTCTTGTAAAGGGAGAACAATCGTTGAAGGAATGGACGATATTACAACTCTAGGATTAGAAACAATGGAAATTCAAACGGTTAGAACCGTGCAACCAAAGCACTTTGACCAGTATTGGCAGGCAGGTGTTCTTTCTCACAAGACTAATTTCGAGATGAACTTGCATGGTCCATACTATGCCGAGTTGCTCGGTAACAAGAGAGAGCGCAGCCGCACCTTAGCGAAGATGGAAGCCTCCATTCAAGCTGCCAAGGTGGTAAATGCTCGTCACATCGTTTTTCACGTTGGTCCTTACCTTGGTATGCCTCGTGGTCGCGAAGCAAATGAGAGAGCGGCAAACATTTTCGCAGGTGTTGTTGAAAGAGTAGGTGAGTTGTGGGGAGATGATACTCTAGAAGAGCAACATGTTGCCTTCCCTTGGTTGCAGGAAGATACTCCAGCATTAGTTGGTATTGAGACCAGCGGCCGTCAAGAGTTGTGGGGTACTTTGGAGGAAGTCCTTGAGGTAGCCAATCACGTTGAAGGAACTGTTCCGGTGCTAAATATGGCACACATTCACGCTCGAGGACATGGTCGTCTAAGGACAAGTGAAGATTATGGTGAGTTGTTTGACTTAGTAAGAGAGCAACTAGGTGGCAAAACATTCTATTGTCACTTTTCAGGTGTTGAACACAGAATGGGTAATGCTCTTCATTACACTCAAGTCAAAAAATCGGACCTCAAGTTTGAGCCACTCGCTGAATTTTTGGCAGAAGATGGTGATTGGCTTGATGTTACAGTGATTTCAGATTCACCATTGTTGGAGCATGATGCGATGTTCATGTTGCAGCAGTATGACCGTTCAAAGCACCGCCTTCTTGAGAAGAAGGCGCGGGATGAGCGTAGAATCAAGTTGGCATTACAGCAAGGTTTGAGCCTTGAAGAGTTGGCTGAGAGAGAAGCTACTGAGAAGGCGAAGAGATTGGCTGCAGAAGAGGGTGAAGGAAAGTCCAAACCTGAGCCTAAGAAAGCAGAGAAACCAGCGCCAAAGGAAGCAGAGAAACCTGCAGAGAAACCAGCCAAGAAAGAGACAAAGTCAAAATCAAAGAAAGCCAAGGCTGCTTCTGATGATATGTTTGATGAAGAAAATGATGACGATGACGATTTATTTTGAATATCATCAAAATCATATTCTCTTACCTTTGGTTAATTGAGATAGGTTATCTAAATGCAATTTTCTAGTGGTCCTCATCGGCAATTGTGATATTCTCTCTTGGTTGCCATCTCGTTATGAGTGAGAAGCGGGCGTGGTATTTGCCACTAACAAAGTCCCTGTTTAACACTCAAGAGGTTGTCTTTCTTTCCACTTCATTGCTTGCAATAGGTATCATCGTTTATGACTCAATTAATGATTTGAGGAATACTAATTCTAATGAATGGACAATATTGGTAATTATTGATATTATTCTTCTTGCATATTTTGTCACAATATTTGCCAATTCACACTCCAAGAGCGATAATAGGACTGAGTGGTGGAAATGGAACGCCGTCCACGTTTTAGCCCTATTTCCACTTCTTGGGACGGCAATACCTGGGTTGGGTTGGGCGGGTGTTCTCAGATTCTTATTGTTGGTGCCAGCGATTCAAGCAATTTTTAGAATGATCAACATTGGGGGTGGGGGTGAAGTATCAGTAAAACAACGAATAACTCACCTGTTCATTATTGTCTCACTTCTAATATTGGCTGGGGCAGTATTGACAATGATGTTTGAAGTCCAATATGAAGACCAATGTATCGCTGATATTGCGTGTGATGAAAGTCAACTTGTATTGAATTTAGAAGATGCTATTTGGTGGGGGATTGAAACTACTACGACTGTTGGTTACGGTGAATTCGCTCCTAAATCAATTGGTGCTAGGGTTGTGGCATCAATTCTATTGTTCGTTGGTATTGGTGTAGTTGGGGCGCTTGCAGCAACCCTTTCCGAGTTGTTCTTTACGAATCAAATGTGGCGTAATAGTCAAAGAGATGAATTTTTGACGCGACTACATTTGTTAACAGAACTCCATGATAGAGGTGATTTATCGGATTCACAATTTGTTAAGGCTAAAAAACGCTTGATTGAAAGTCGTGAAGATGATGAGCGCGTAATATCTGAATTACAACCACCACAGCACAAAATTTCAGAGCAGAAGTCAACAGACATTTCCGACCGTCAACAACGGCTCGATGAAGCGAAACAATTCTTTAGTGAGATTGCAGAGAATGGTGATTCAGAGCCCGATGAATAATTATTAATGGCTCATTAAACAAGGCCCTACAAGGGTAATATACGATATTCTATTCGCCAGACCATGCACATTAGTGGCAAGATTATGATTCCCATAGGAATTATTCTAATAATCATTGGTGGAGTGATGATGTATTGGGGGACCACAACGGGTACTTCCAAGTTTGAAGAGGCTAAAATATTCGAGGGCAGTGACGGTGAGATGGAATTATCTAGTTATTCAGATGATGGCTATTTAGTAGTTGTAATGCAAGGAGAGTATGCAGATGGCAAAGACTCTGTAGGCGAGAATGGAACCGCTGAACTTACTGAGGAAGATTGTGAACTAGTTAGTAATTTCACAATGAATAACTCTGAGGGCGTTAATTATTTTGAACCAGTATGCGAAATTTCTGATGATACCACTCCTGATGATGGCGCAATACATATTGGATATTTATGTAAAGAGGGATGTCCTAATGGAGTATACACTTGGACAACTAACAACAATACCATTGAAATTTGGGATGGAGAAATAATATTGGAGGGAATTGGATTGCTTGCCCTTGCTTGGGGCGGAGGCCCATCTGCCTGTTGTTGTGGTGGTTTCATTGCAATTCTTGGCCTGATTTTAGGATTTACTTTGAAGTCACCTGAGCAAAAAATGGCTCTCGCACAGGGGTATCAAGCGCCAGGAGTAATGCCACAACAACAAGGAACGGTACATTCAATGGATAATCATCCTGGAAATCTTTGATTTAATTTCTGCATTCACTACCTGTGGCGATAATACTGTTCGGGGCGTTCTTGATATGCAATTGATGGGTGGAGTTGGTATGGCTGGTGTAGGTGAGTTCATCCAAGTAGGCATTCTCACATCTTCTGACCGTGCTAGTAGTGGAGAATATGAGGACCTAAGTGGCCCAGCAATTCGTGGCTTCTTTGAGGAGGCTTTACTCTCTGAATGGGATGCAATCTCTGTTGTCGTTGCAGATGAGCAGGCGGCTATTGAGGCTGCTCTCATTGATTTGATTGATGTGCAAGGGTGCAATCTTGTTGTCACTACTGGTGGGACAGGTCCAGCACCGCGAGATGTTACGCCAGAAGCAACTGAAGCGGTGTGTAGCAGAATGTTGCCTGGATTCGGGGAACAGATGCGGGCAGTATCACTTCGATATGTGCCTACAGCGATACTTTCGCGTCAAAGCGCAGGTATTCGCGGTCAAGCGTTAATCATCAATTTACCAGGTGCACCAAAAGCAATTCGTGAAACGATTGACGAAATCTTTGCAGCAGTCCCATATTGTATTGACTTGATTGGAGGGCCTTACATAGAAACAGACACTCAAGTGGTGGATGCTTTTCGGCCAAAACACGCTCGTCGCTAAGGTGGGCTAGATATTTTGCTACAAACGCGCTTAAGAGAGAGGGGCAGGTCGGCGGGCCATGGCGAAATTGAAGAAGACCGAATTGGAAATCTCAAGAGACAACGACGAGATGAGAGAAATCTCAGTTACACTAGATTTCACACCGAATGCATTGGCATCGGTTCTCTACAAGCAGGGTGACACTGTTGTGCTAGCTTGCTGTACCAAGCAGAATGCACTGCCACGCTGGTTCCCACGGGATGCAAGCCGTGGTTGGATTCACTCAGAATATTCTCTATTACCGGGCTCTACAGATTCAAGGTTTCAGAGAGAAAGACGGGGTGCTAAAGGCCGTACTTACGAGATTGAGAGGCTCATTGCTCGTTCACTGCGTGGCGCAATTGACCTAGAGGCTCTTGGACCAGTTGCTCTTACTGTAGATTGTGATGTTCTCAATGCTGATGGTGGAACCCGTTGTGCATCTATTACAGCAGCAAATATTGCTTTGCGATTAGGGATTCGTAGATTGATTGCAAGTGGCGATTCATTACCAAAGGAGTTGCGTCCAACACATGAGGAGAGAAAGTCTGGTTGGACTGCACCTGAACTTGACGCAGATGCGCGAGAAGCGCATGAACGGTCAATTCTTCCTAACGATATTGCTGCAGTTAGTGTTGGCCTAGTTGATGGCGAAACATATCTTGATTTGGATTATATTCTTGATAGTAATGCTGATGTTGACATGAATGTTGTAATGACTGGTGATGGCCGTTTCATTGAAGTTCAGTCAACTGGCGAAGAATCCACATATTCTCGCTCCGAGTTGAATGCACTTGTTGACCTTGCAGAGGTTGGATTGAAGCAAATACATGCACTTCAAGCGACGACTCTTGATGGCATTGAGTGAACTTCTTCGCCAAAAGGCTTGAAGAGCGAGGCCGAGTCGCCGGAACACAAGCGATAGTAACTCAGCTGGGAGAGTGCCAGACTGAAGATCTGGAAGCCGCCGGTTCAAGTCCGGCCTATCGCACTTTTATTGTTCATCTAGAATACTTGCATTCTAGATTCAAGCAGTCGTTTCAGTCTCGTCAAGTGTTGAGCCATCATCGTCTTCAATCTCTTCTTCTGCGACACTATCGTTGTCGTTTTGTATTGAATTATTTGTAGCAGATTCAATGGATAAAATCTCTTGTATTTTCTTTTTTCTGACAAAAACAATGTTTGCAATTGGGTCGCCAGACCTAACTAATGGCGTAGTAGCAAGGCCGACAATGTATCCATTGACAGGGCTTTTCACATCATCCACACGTGCCCCAAATGGGTCGGTAACATAAGCGATTGTTTCACCTTCACTAACTAATGCTCCACCCAAGACGAGAGTGTGGAGGATCCCTCCGACAGGGGCGCGAACCCAGCGGAATTTTCTAACTAGGATTCGCCAATTTGGTTTGATGACTTGGCGTTCAATCATTTCAAGATAGGATAGAACATTGAGTATGCCTTTTACTCCACATTCTAATGCTTCAGATTCGAATCGATGAGAGGTTCCGCTTTCCATGAGGATGGCAGGGGTTCCTGCTTCAGTTGCTTCTCGGCGAATGCTCCCCTTAGGGCCCTTTGAATTCATGATGACATTGGTTCCGAAAGCGCGAGCGATTTTTTTGCAGGATGATTTATCAAAATCAGCTCTGATTTGTGGTACGTTCATTCTAGAAGCAGGTGCGGTATGTAAATCAATGAGGTAATCAGCACGTTTGATGACATTCTTGAATAGAGAATATGCTAGTCGTGATGATTGGCTCCCCTCTTTCTGTCCGGGAAATAATCGGTTGATGTCACGGCCGTCGGGGGCAGTTCTTGTCCCCATCATCATCCCTTCTACATTGACAACTGGTACCAAGATTAGAGTGCCAGATAGTTGCTCTGGACTGATATGGTCATCAGATGTGCCAGGGATATGGTCGTCACCATAGACTAGGTGGTGGATGATTCCAGTGCCGTTTAGTTCATCGCCGTGTAGTGCGGCGATAATTGCTACAGTTGGTCCTGATTTCACCCCATGAAGAATTTGGATAGGGATATCTGCGCTTTGGCCCATCGGGTCATTACCGATTGAGAGATGAGTTTCAAGGCGAGTGCCTGGGGCGACTTTTTGGTCACCAAACTCAAATTCACCCCATCCATCCATACATTGGGCAAGTGGTGCTTACTTCTAAGTTCATTCACCGGAGATTTCATTGTTAGAATTTATTTTTGGGTTGTTTTTCTAACGAAAACAATTCCATTCTCAGCAATAATATACTGCTACTGAAAAAATAATTTAGGGGCAATCTATTATGAACCGTGGCGTTCCAGTTGAGTTTCCCGGAGGTGATGGAGTGCAGAGTCTTCCCCAACCAGCACGCCAGACTGTTACCTTGGATTCATCCGTATTGAAACGGATATGTCCGGTTTTGTCTGAAGCGGTTGGAATTCTCAAGCACTCTTGAGTCTCCTATTTGCGAGGAATTGTGTATGACTGCCGATGATATTGATGAATATGTGAAAAGAGTGCTTGAACAAGCTAAAGATGCTGACCCTGTAAAGGTGCGAGAAGAATTTGAGAAGTATCTCAAAGAGTTTTTATTACCGCCGAAGGATGCTTTCCTTTCGGTGCTTCGCCGCTTTCAAGTGCCTGATGAAAAAGCAAAAAGTGCAGCAAGAACTGCCTTTCGCGAATCGAAAAAAGTTGACCGCTTTTCTGAACTTGGTAGTGAAGACAGCAATGTGACTATTGAAGTGAAAGTCGTCAGTTATACTCCAAGAGTACAGACTATTCGCGGAGAAGAGAAACAAATTGCGTATGGTTGGATTGAAGATGCTCCATATGGTGATGCAGGTCAATCTGTAAGGTGGGACTTCAAGGATTGGGGTGAACACTCTGAAAATCTTGCACCCCGCTCAATCGTTCGCCTTGAAGGCGTAAGTGTCAATGAATGGAATGGCAAGATGTCCCTAAATATCAACCGAAGTAGTAGAGTTGTAATTCTAGAGGAAGGGGGGCCAGCAGTATCTTTGGCAACCAGCGACCCAATTTCCATTGAAGATGCTGGGAAGCGGGATGGTTTTGTTACTGTCGTAGGTCGCTTGATGGCAGTCAATGCTGCAACTATCACAAAGAAGGATGGTAGTGGTGATCTAGATATTGTCAAAGGCAAAGTTGCTGATGATACCGGAGCGATTGGTTTTGTTTCATGGACTGATTTTGAACATGAAGTTGGAGCCTTAATCAGAATTGAAGGCGCCTCAATACGACGATTTCGAGATACTCCTGAATTGAATATTGGAGACCGCACTAAGGTGGAGGTATTCCATGATAGTAATTTTGCTAGTATAGACAAATTAGAAGATAGTGCCAAGTTAGATATTTCAAAGTTGCGAGATGGTTCAAGAGATGTATCAATTATTGCTCAAGTAGTTGAGTGGACTGAGAGAAATTTCACCAATTCTGATGGCGAAGAGAAGACTCTTTGGGGTGGAGAAGTTGTTGACCCAACCGGCAGATGTCGGATGACAGCATGGGCTAAATTACCAATTGATGCCAATTCTTTACCGCTTTTTGTTTCTCTTACTGGAGTTCGTGTGCGCGCATGGCAGGGCACACCTGACATAACAATTGATGATGCAAATCAAGTAGCGATTCTTGAAGAGGCGCCATGGGATGCAATTGATTCGTCTAACCATTGGGTTCAACATGAATTAGGTTCGTTGGTTAACGGCGCATCTGTTAGTGGTGCAGAAACATCAGGTTGTATTGTATCAGTTCGCCCAGATAGTGGTATTATTCATCGCTGCCCTGAGTGCCGTAGAGTATTGAGAGACCATGCTTGCGGAGAACATGGTGCTGTTGCTGGCATTAAAGATTTGAGAGTTAGGATGGTAATTGATGATGGGGCGAACAGCGCTTCATTGTTAATGAATCGTGAATCAAGTGAGAAATACTTAGGGAAAACTATGGAGCAAATAACTTCTCAAATAGACAACTTTGGCTCAGAAGAATTTGTCTCAGGAATTCGTTCAGAATTGTTGGGGCGTAAGGTCGTAGCCCGAGGTCGTTGTTTAGTTGATGAACAAGGGGCAATGTTCCTATGTTCAGAATTAGAATTATTTTCAGATGTACCTGCTGATGCTGCTAAAGCAGTCAGAGCAAAGTGGGGGGTGGCAATTTGACCCGTTTCCGTCGACAGCCTGCTATTCGCATGTTCGCCCGCGAATATTTTGAATCTGATTTAATTGAACAAGGTTCAGGTGAATATGACCCGACTTTTGTAATTACCAAACTAGGAGCTAAGGTAAACCGAATGATGGTTGCGGGATTATTAGAAAGAATTGAGCGTCGAGATGGCGATAATGGTGCTAATTACCGCGGCGCAATTAGAGACCCAACCGGCCTTCATATGTTCAATGTCGGTTCATTCCAGCCAGAAATACATGCGGCAGTAGAGGAATTGGTGGCGCAGTTTGACCAGAATGCTGAGCCGATAATGATGCTTGCAATTGGAAAAGCAAGCCCGTATCAAACAGATGACGGTGGCGTATTTACTGGAATGCGTTTGGAGGAGTTTACTACAATCAATGGCGAAGGGTATGCAAATTGGCTAGTTGAAACGGCAGATGCAACTCTCAGGAGAATAGATTTCTTCCAGAAAGCACGAGATATGGAACCTAGCCTAGATGTCTTCAAGACGATTGGTATTCCTGAAGATCTCATTTCAGGCTTGATATCTGCTAGAGGCCATTATGCAACTGTTGATGCTGATGTATACATGGTGGGCGTTCTTCGTGCATTGGATAGTGCAGAAGGAAATATTACAATGTTGACTACTGAAAATGAAGGAGCAGATGGTGAATCTTCTGATGGGGGTGATACTTCTAACGAACAAATCAAAGAATGGATTTCTGAATACTTACAAGCACAAGACCCAGGCGACGGTGTCCCATACGATTCAGTTATGCAAGATTTGGCTATGAAAGGGGTTTCACGCAGTATTGGCGAGGCTACAGTTGACCTATTGATGGAAGATGGGCTCGTCTTCGAATATAAATTCGGATATCTTGGTCACATTGGCTCAAATTGAGGTTGTTACGCGCTACCTTCAATTAGCGGCCCTCTAGTGTGCCGTCTTGAGGGAACTCACATGTCAGCCGATCTTTCTTGTTTCATACGCTCAATTGATGGCGATTGGCTCCAAATAGATGGTTGCAGTGTGGAATTAGAAATCCGTCGCAGATTTCAGCGAGAAGTAGCACGCGATGGTGAAGGTGACGATTTAATTGACCAAGGTTCTGAGAGTATGGAATTTGTTGTTTCTGGAAGAATTGACACCCCTACTTATCTAAAAGCTCAGAAGATTTTTCGTTCTGGCACTTGTTGGTTCATAGATCCATTTGAAGAGTGTGAAATCAAGGCATGTTTTGCAAAAATCAAGTATGATAGTGAATCAAACGAGTTTGAATTTAACTTAATTGAGGATGTAGTCTAAAATAGGAATGGATTTGAATGAGCCAGCAAGAAGAGGATATAAGCCTCATTTATGCACTCAGAGGGATTCAAGTTCTCATTGGAGCAGGCGTTGGTTTGGAATCAACAATGACTCATATCGCCAAAGGCGGATATGGGAAAATCTCAACCGATTTTTCAAAAGCCCTCAATGGCGTAAATAGAGGTCAGCGATTGGAAGATGAATTAAAACGCCTCATCACTACTTCAAAAAGCGATGATTATCGCCGACTTCTCAATTCAATGCTAAACAATGTTTCATCAAACACGGATTTAATTTCATCATTAGAGCAGCAGGCTTCACGTGCAGAAGAGAATCGAACTGACCGATTGAAGAGATACATTGAGGATTTATCTGGGCTTCCTGAAAAAGCACTTATTCTTGGTTTCTTAGCACCTTTGATTTGTGGATTGGCAGGAATTGCTCCATTCCTATTGGGTGGTTTATCTGGTGTCCCCGGTGTATCTGTCCCACCTGTTGAAACAATGATGTTCTTCTACAAAGGCGGTTTATTTGCCACCATCGGTCTACTTGTGATGATGTTATTGGGCGCTAAATCAAAAGATCCGGGGGTGTGATGATGGGTCTTGGAATTGTCGGCACAATTGATATGGTGACAGACTCATTCATGATTTCACTCTTTGTACCATTGACAATACTCTCTCTTGGTGGAGGTTTACCATATCTCTTTGAGAATAGAAGGTTAAGGAAATTAGAAAATGGTCTTCCAGAATTATTGGAAGGAATTTCCACCTCACTTGGGGCAGGATTGGGTCTTCAGCAAGCAATTACTTCTATGGCAAATCAGCGAAATGATTTGTTGGGCTCAATGCTAAGAAAAGCAATTGCAAGAAGCAAAGTTACAACTTTTGATGCTGCAATATCTGAATTTGCACTTGACACACGTTCTTCAACCATTCAACGAGCTTTTAATCTCCTTCAAACTGCCGATGAGAATGAAGCGCCACTTGAAAAAGTGACATTTTCTATGAGTTTAGAATATGATAGACTTTCAAGATTAAGAGATAAACGTCGTCTTGATTTAGGCGGCCACGCCTTTATGCTTCAGATATTGATGGCAGCATTGTTGCCAGCAACAATTGGTTTCATGTTTGGACTCTTTGCAGGCCCAGAATCAGGAATCCCAATGGAATTATTTCATCCTTCGATGATATTTTATTTCACGGCAGGTTCAGCATTTTCAGTGACTGCAGCAGGATTAATGCTCGGTAAAACAATCAAATCTTCAGTTTGGTGGATTGCACCTTGGGCGTTATTATCTCAAATGATGTACATGGGTTCGTATTTAGTGTCGTCAATTTTTGGTTAATGGATGTGAAAGAATGAGTGAAGATATATTAGACCGGTATGGCAATGTTACGATTTACATGGAAGCAAATCACCCTAGCCCAATGTATCATGTGGATGGGCATACTGCTGCAAATTCTTATGGTGCTTTGAAACCGCTATTGGATGACGACTTACTTGAAGAGGTGATGTACAACGGTGGTGAGCAATGTGTGAAGGTTGCTCATCGTGAACATGGCATGTGTCGAACAAACATTTGGATTGACGATGAGGAAGGGTTGCAAATAGCAGGAAATATTGCTGCTTTTACCAATGTTCCACTTGGTGATGGGCCAGGTAAAGTGCCCCTCTTTGATGGCCGTTTAGTTGATGGTAGCCGTGTAAATTGTGTCATTCCACCAGTATCTCCCGATGGTCCAACTTTGACGATAAGAAAGTTTAGAGAAGACCCAATTACAGTAATTGATTTGATACAATTTGGTACTCTTGATTTGAGTCTTGCAGCAACAATGTGGGCTTGGGTAGATGGATTAGGTGGGCGCCCTGCAAACTTCATTATTTCAGGAGGTACAGGTTCAGGTAAAACTACCACACTGAATTGTCTTGGTATGTTTATTCCTTGGGATAAGAGGCTTCTAACTGTCGAAGATACCGCTGAATTGCAGTTATATCACGACCACTGGTTGCGAATGGAAACTCGTTCAGAAAGGCCAGACGGTACAAGCGAAGTGGATATGGATGATTGTCTTAGGTCGAGTTTGCGTATGCGCCCTGACCGAATTATTGTTGGTGAAGTAAGAGGTCCTGAAGCTTCAACACTATTGACAGCGATGAATACAGGTCACGATGGTTCATTTGGAAGCCTGCACGCAAATACAGCGATGGAGACTGTTACTAGGATGACTAGCCCACCGATGAATGTCCCTTCAATTATGATGAGTGGCCTTGACTTGATTATTGTTCAGAGTAGAATTAATCGTGGTGGAAAAAATATCCGCCGAATCATGGAAGTTGCTGAAATCGCTGGAATGGAAGGCGACCGCCCCCGATTAAATCCAATATGGAAGTATGACCCTGCTACTGACAAAACTACGCCTACTGGTGTACCTAGTAAGTTGAGAGAATTGATTTGTGCAGCACTCGGCTGTAGGCCAGCAGATTTTGAGGCACATATTAGGCAGAGAGAGAAAATATTGCAAGATATGATCAATCGTGGTGTTCGTGATATTGAGAGTGTAACACAAATCATACAGACGTTTTACTCACGACAATAATGGTTTACTGTGCCTTTGACCTCTTGGGTACCCTTTTATTGAGGCATATAAACGGTGCAACATTCAATAATTAATGCCACATGTGAGCAACATGGACAAGCATTCAGACTCGATGAAAAAATATCTCGACAATGGGGAGAAGTTGGCTGAAGAATTCCCCGAAGAATCATTGAATTGCCTACGAAAATTTCGGGAAGCAGCGCTCCGTAACTTGGGCAAAAGATTTGATTGTGAAAGTGAGAATCCACAAATCACATTTTCAAAATTAAGAAAACATATACCTGCTCGCTTCTACTATTATTTAGAACACATACAAAGCATGGGTAATTATGGGTCACATTTCCAAGAAGATGGGGTTGACCCCTCAGTTGAAGATGCGCGATATTGTGCATACGCCGGACAAGAAGTGCTACAATGGATTAATCCTGAATCATTCGAGGATCCAGTGGGTAAAAAGGATGTATTCATTGGAAACATTGTTGATGCTGTACCTTGCCTACATTGTGAACAACCCATAGGCAACGACTGTGTGAAGAAGGATGGGCGTCCAACTGCAACAAATTGTGAGCATACTATTAGGAAGAAAGCCTATGCAAAATATCGAAGAAATTTCCAGAAGCACTACAACACTACGATTGCCGATGCAATGCATGAAATGGTTACAGATGTAGGCCTCAAGACGGGCGAATTTATCGAACCAAAAGAGATTCGAAATTGGTTTGATGAGAACTACCCTGCTTATACTGAAAATGCTGTTAATTGCCACTCAATGATGATGGCTACTAATCTTAAAACCCGTTATTCACACCCCACCTCTAAAAATGGAAATGACAAATACAATCTATTCTTTGCAGAAAAGAGAAAATTCCGACTCTATGATATGGAAAATGACCCAACCCCTGGGCAGTTTGGAATAAGGCTACCACCGGTTGCGGGATCTCCCGAAGCAGACAAACTTGACGCAAATCCATGGCAAGATGATGAAGATTGAGATGGGTTTGAATCCCTGTTCAAATTGTGTAACATTGAAGCAAAGGGTTAGTGTATAACACCCTTTGATTCAGAATCGGCGAATGAATGGGCTTTCAGTGGGCACTTCGCATCGCTAGCGAACAAACAGACCCACCGAACACCCTTCAGACCGGATTCTGAAGTTGGATGGGTAATCGGATGACCCCCTCCAACTTATCCGAATCAATTAGTTGGTTGAATCAATATTTTCTTCACATAATACTTTTTGTAGTTGATTGAATACAGGCTTTTGTAGGTGATATCATGAGTCAGCATTCAAACAAAATCGGCTCTAGATTATCAACAATCAGATATGAAATGACTCGTGATTTCATGGCGCATTATACAGCAAATAAAATTCCCGAATTCACAGAAGAAAATGAAGAAATGATGTTGAAAATTTTCCAAATTCCAAATATGGAAACTTGTATTGTTACTGGTGAAACTATCCGAAAAAGTGGAGGAGACCATTTGTTTGAAGTCCGAGGGTATTTACGGAAAACCGGAAAATGTGGTATTGAGCAAAAATGGAATCGTTTACCTGTATCAACTGGCCAGAATGTGAAATATAAGAAATACAAATGTCATGATAAAACGGGCAAAGAATACAAGAAAAATATCGGATGGGAAGAACTTACTGAGGATGAGTTCAATCAACAGACAGATGATATGAAGGAGAGATATCTACAAATCCGAAAATGGATGAAATATTGTCAAAGTCAAGGAGTTAGTCTTGGTTGGGAGTTGCCTGAAGAAGCAGTCAATGAAATGGAAAAATCAATTTCAATAGCCATGAAAAATCTTCAGAAAGGGCTAACCAGAATGAAAGAACTTTCAGATTGATAATCAATATTAGTTCAATGGGTTCCAATTGGACACCCATCCAACTGATGGGTGTTGCATGGGTACCGAAGCGCTCATTTTGAATGATAGGGGGACCCATTCGAAAGTCACTCTTTCTTCATATCATAAAGAAGCCGTATCGCCACAATTACAATTGCACAAAGAATACCGATTTGGCCACCGAATACCCCTGCGATTTCATAATTGTCAGTAATTCCACTTTGCGGAAACCATTCTGATAATGGCTGGGCAAGGACCGCCCCTACAATCAGGCCTATCGGTGGAAGCAAAAGCAACACAAGCGGGATGAAGTATCTGCTCCTCATTAAACATGAACACTCAATCTAAGTTATGAAATATTCTGGACAATAAACAAGTTGAATGGGTTTGCAGTGGGCCAGTCGGAACGCTAGCGGCTGTTAAGGCTTGTAGTAATTGATTTGGGTCTAGAATAATCAACACTCGCAAGCATTCATACACAATAAGAAAGAGGGCGATATATGGGACATCTTGCTGACATTGATAAGTCGTATATTTCGCATTTACTTGGGGCATGGAAAATGGCATTTTGGTTCACTTTTGGGGGCTTTCGTCTAATTGTACACGGAGTATTACCAAATTTTGATACTAAGGCTGGTCAAGATACTGTTAATCATTACAAACCTCCAAAGAAAGTTAGATTAGACCTTTGATGTCTTATTCGCCAGTTTCGCCACGGTTTAATTTTCGTAGTAGTGCATCAGCGGCATTGAGTTTTGATTTTACTCGGTCGTCTGTAGAGTCTTCTTCGGGTAGTGTAGTAGCGGTTTCAACAGTTGGTGCTTTGCGCCCCATCTCTGTAAGAATATCCCGCATTGAATCAACAACTTCTGACACTTTGTCAGCATCAAGAGAGATAGATGTAGGTAAGGCAGGTATGTCTTCTGGCCTCACATAGCCCATTTCTGCAGCCAATACTCCGGCAGCAGCCAATAGACGCGGCCGGACTTCTTGTTGGTTTGGGTTCCAACCTCGGCGTTCAAGGAAGCGGATGAGAAGTGCGTGTTCAGTAGGTCCGAAATCACCTTCTGAGCGTCTGACAATAGTTTCAACAACTCTTTCAAATGCTTCCATTTGTGTCTCAACTTTGCCTAATTGAGCCATTGCTTCTGGAGATGCTTCGCGAGTATTCTTGTAAAGCATTTCAAGGGCGCGCTGTCGTCTTGCCGTCACAGGGTCCATTTCAGATTCACTTGCACGTAGTGATACTTGCAAGTCAAACAATCCATGGACACGGCCACTAATCGCTGCTAATTCTAAATCAAGGCCAGCATCTAATGCAGCATTTTCAAAATCAACACGGGCAGCAGCAATTTCGCCACCTCGCTTTTCAAGAATGTGATCTAAACTATCCAATAATGAGGGCCTTACGTCCTCAAGATGGCGCAAAGCTTGCTTTTCTCTCCAAGAGCCAGGCATCGAAGAGCGAGCACTGTCTTCTTGTTGCTTCAATTTAATCATCTGTTGAAGTTCATCCAATATTCGTTCACGAACAGATGAATGTTCAATACTAAATCCAAGTTGTCCTAAATCTTCAATGAAAGCAGCAACATCATCCTCATCTTGTTCTCGTCCAATCAACAAGAATTCTCTAAGGTGGCTAGTTAATTCAGCACGTCGCGACTCTAATCTGACTAATGCTTCACTTCCCCCTTCATCAAGGGTCATAGGAGATGTGGTGGTTGTTTGTTCCACATCAATAGTTATTTCAGGTAACTCTTCTAGTACTTCATCTTCTTTAGACGGAGATGGTGTTTCTACAACTGGTGGTGCAGTTACAGGTTTGGTAGTAATGTCCATTTTTTTGTTCCCTTTACGAAGACTCTTCTTTACTCGCCCCCAACTCTTTTCTTCTGAACTGAGAACACCAGCCACTCTTCCCATCAGAACATTCTTGTTCCCTGAACGAGGCAAGTCTAGTGAAATACAGAGTGCGTGAAGGTCTTCTCTTGTCATATCCCCAATAGTTGAGACATTGAGTTTTTTCGGGTCACCATTTAGGTGGAGCCAAAGCCTTCTCATCTTGGCTTTTTTCGAACCGGATTTTTTGACGCCGAAGAGTCCGAGAATATCTGTAAGATCATTATTTTGCATTGATTTTATGCCAGCATCAGAGAAATCAAATTCGTTCAAAACGAGGGTTGCAATCAGTTTTGCCCGCAGTTGTTCAACATTTCCCGTTTTTGCGATGTCATTTTCAACCGCTAAGTCACGTAAATCCGCGAGTTTCGCCTGAAAAAGCGAATTCAACAACTCTGTATCTACGGCCAAACCCCGCTCACCTAAGCCCGAGTCTTCACCTTATAGACATCTATGTTGCGCTTGTTGGGGGGGTGAAAGTGGCAGTTCTGCCGGCGAAGGGTTCAAACCGAACCATGATTGTAGTCAGTTTGACCGAAGGTCATTGAGGAAACCCAATGGGTGAGCATCAAAAGAACGCATCCAAGCGGATGAAGTTGACCGAACAAGACATTCGTCGTTGGCAGGCAAATCTTAGTTCTGAAGTTAATGAAATGATGTCAGAATTATTGAACTCATTATTGTCACGTCATCAGTATCTTTCTAGTGAGTATTTTGATGCATGCCGAGAGCGAGATAAAGTCCTCCAAGGTTTGTATAGGATTGACAAAGATTTGAAATCGGTCAACAAGCAAATTTCTCGTGGTGATTCAGACCGTAAAGTGCTTTCAGAGGCGATATTGAATATCGCCAAGGAGTTGGGAATAATTATTGCAGAATTGCATAGAATTAGCGCACAATTAATTGCGGCAAGAAAAACAACGATGACCGTTGATGAACTGGTGTCTGGATTTATTGAGGAGGTTAGGTCATCGAAGCAGAAGTGGATACAATCTTCTGAAAATATTGACGCGACTTATTCAGAAATGGATGGGCGAGATTTGCCAAAGAAGGTTCACAAGTTGCAACAAGCGTTTGACCAATCAAGATTGGACCTGTTCTTGGCTAGGGCGCATGGAGATGATAGCGAAGGTTCAATCGCAAACTGGCGCGCTCAATTAGATGCAACCCTCAAGAAAAAGGGGCATGATTCTGTAAAACCAAGTTGATCAAAGGTCTAGGAATTCGCCCTTTTCAGTGCCAAGTTTGACTAATTTTCTCCAATCATCAGACATGAAACGGGCAGTTACTCCCGCATCTTCTAGGTCTGCAATTCGCTGGATGCTAACAGTGGCGTTGCCGCGGTGGCTTACTAATTCCATTTGAATATCTACCTTTACTTCGGTAGTGGTGAGTTCACCTTCTGGATTGACAAGTAGGTTATGGGTAAGTAGGTCTCTGTTTCTTTCCGCTTCGCGGATTAATGTTGCTGGCTGACGATGTCTTGCAAGAATACCAACTTTGCCAAATAATTCATCATCCATATTGTCAATAAGAATTTCAGTAATCTCCCAGGATGTTTCTGCTTCGTCGTCAAGAATTGCTTCAATTTTGTTGCGTGGGAATCCTGCTCTAGCGATAACTATCACTGTACCGGCGTGAGGGGTTGGTAGGAAGCGGAATAATTCACCTTCTGCAGCATCTTGAGGGAGGGCGTGACGACGGGTTTTGAAACCAGTAAGACGGTGAATATGTCGTGGAATCGCATATCCGTCAATTTCGTCGGCTAATCGGAGTTGTTCAGCCCATTCTACGAAAGAGTATAGGTCATCCAAATCAAGTGTATCGGGTGCTTCACTTTCGGTAATTCCTAGATGCGCTTTACCTGAGCGAATTCTTGTATCAGGGCGTTGTCTCCTTAGTTGGCGTCTGACTAGTTGATTCTGAGAGAGAATAATGGCATTTCTTGGTAAATGTTGAGGCCTATCTTCACTGACTAGGACATAATTCCAGTCACGTATCGGAAGTGCTCCTACGACTTCGAATCTCTCTGTGAGTAGTTCTGAGTTTGAAATGTCAATGCCCGCTGCTAGTAGTAGGTCTGCAGCCCCGTCTTCAAGTTGCTGAAAACCATTTTCAAGGGAAGTTGCTGAACTTTCAGTAAATTCAAAATCAATGTTCTCAAATGATTCTAATACATTCAGTAAATCAGCAGATTCAGATTGGGCGCGAGTGATGGTTAACATTGATTCTTCAGTCACTTCGCCCCCTCCTGTAACGGCCGAGCCATAGCCACCCGTTGATATATCCGACCCTTCTGCAAGTGGTGAGAATGATGCAAGCCGAGGAGGACCACATCGCTCTGCTTGAGCAAAAGCGAGATGAGGTAGAAGTTGCGCTGCTCGCCCATGTGGAAGCTGCTGAAAGTGGAATTAACTCCGAAGCAATGACATTAGCAAGAGAAGTATTGTTGGCTGGCGGGAAACGATGGCGCCCAATTCTAATGTTGCTCTCATATAGTTTGGCGGGCGGTAGTGATGAGGAGGAAATAATGCCACTGTGCCTCGCTTTTGAGATGATTCATACTGCTACTTTAGTTCATGATGACATTAATGATGGTGCGAAATTCAGACGCAATGTTCCAACACTGCATGAGAGTTATGATTCAGCAAGAGCACTTATTGCTGGTGATTATCTCTTTGTGGAAGGATTTGGATTAGGTGGCAGATATGATGAACAAATCGTCAAATTGGTGGCTGGTTATTGTGCTCGAATCGCATCAGCGGAATTGATGCAATTAGACCATGTTGGAAATTTGGCAACAACACCTGATGATTATTACAAAATAATATCTGGAAAAACTGCTGGACCTTTCGAAGCAGCATGCACAACAGCAGCCCTTGTTGCTGGAGCAAGTCAAACAGAGGTTGATGCATTAGGGAGATTTGGACTTGAACTTGGTTTGGCTTTCCAAATAGTTGATGATTTACTTGATTTAGAGGGCGACGATAGGTTGGGGAAACCGCGTGGCACAGATGTGATTGAAGGGAAAATGACACTACCTCTCATCCATGCGCTAACTATGTCACATGGAGACGATCGAAGAAGATTAGCAGAGGTGATTGACAATTATGAAGAGGAGTTATGGGGTGAATTGACAATTCTTCTAGGCCGCGTAGGTAGCCTTGACTACGCCCGCGTATTGACTACAAATCATTTAGAACGCGCATTAGGGGCACTTCTTGAGTTCCCAAAGAGTGAAGCGAGAGACGCTCTTGAGTGGCTTACTAGACAGGTGATGGAACGTCATGAGTGAGCGCAGCGAGCCAGAACATCGCCAAGTGTTGGTGGTAGGGGCTGGCCCAGGTGGTTCAACAGCAGCAAACAGGTTGGCGGAAGCCGGCATGGATGTGCTGGTTATTGAGCGGAGGAATACAGTTGGAAATCCTGCACAATGTGGGGAATGTGTACCTGTTTGGGGTGAAATGTCAGATGCATTCCCTCTCATCAAAGATGATGCATGGTTGAATGATTATTGGCAGTTTCCTGACCACGTATTGGGTCAATATCTTGATTGGATGAGAGTCTACACTCCATCAATGAAAGAATATGGATTCGGTCTTGATTGCTATGGGGCTCATCGATTACAATTTGATGGACACCTAGCAGATAGAGCAGTTTCTAATGGTGCGGAAATTAGAACTGCTACAGAGTTGAGAAAGGTGCAAAAGCAGAAAAAGCTCAATCGTGAAGTCTATCGCACAAACAACGGTTCGTTTACTGCAGATTATGTGATAGATGCATCTGGGGCTCTAGCGCACGTTGGAAGGTTACGCGGTGGTGTTGAGAGACCAGGGGTACAGTTGCCAACGATTAACGCTCAAGTTAGTGGGCATGATTCTGATTCGTTTGATATTTTCATGGGTAGTGTCGCCCCTAGAGGCTATGCTTGGATAATTCCTAAAGGAGAGATTGCAAATGTGGGGATTGGAGTTCATTACGATAATCTCGGTATCCCATTAAAACAGCGTCTTGACACCTTTTGTGAAGGTCTTGACTTGACAATACATTCCTATGGGGGTGGTTGGATTCCATTGGGTGGCAAAGTAAAATCTGCTGTCAATGACAATGTTTTGGCGGTAGGTGATGCGGCTGGCCTAGTGATGCCATCAAATGGTGGCGGAATAGGTCAGGCGATAGTTTCAGGTAAATTTGCGGCGGATACAATTATTTCAAATTTAAATGGAGGCGCATCATTATCCGCATATGATAGAGCACTTACAGCAACAATGGGGAAGCAGTTGCGTATTTCTCGACGTTCAAAAAATCTCTTTTGGACCTTCTGTCGTAACGATTTCACCACCGAGTTGGCAATGCGATTACTAGGGACAAATGGGCTTCGCCGTGCCGTTGATTGTCGCCGACCATTCGGTATCATTTGAAGGCAAATGCCATTATTCTGATTTCTGGGCAATGAAGCGTACAGCCATGCCAGGGAATAGTAATCTTCCTTTGACAGGAGTGTATCCAACATCTCGCATCATTTTCTTGTATTGACGAGTTGTACCAAAGTGAACATAGGTTTTTGTCAACCATTTCCATGGGTGGTCATCTTGTTTACAAATCAAGCGGGCGTATGTTCCAACCCACACTTTCATCCATAGCCAACCCATCCAGCCGTGCAGGAAGTTCGCCTTCCCGGCATCGCAGATGATGAGTTTCCCACCTGGTTTCAAAACTCGTAATATCTCTTCAAGGCCTTTCCTTTTATCTTGGAAATCACGGAATGAGAAGAGGCAACAAACGAAGTCGAAAGAGTTGTCATCTAGTGGTATAGATTCGGCAGTCCCTTCAACAAATGTTGCTTCGCTTTCACCACGGGCGGTGCGCGCATTGTTAACTCGCGGCCGAGCCACCTCTAACATCGCAGGGATTGGGTCTAGGCAGGTGACTTCACAACCCTCAATTCGTTCAGCAAATGTGCCTGGTCCACATCCAACTTCAAGAACATCGCTTCCCGGTGTGATTTGTGCTCTAACTCCCTTTCGCCAGCGTTGATCTTGACCAAGTGTGGCAAATCGGTTAATACGGTCATAGACCGGAATAGTTGCTTCAAGATTAGTTTGAAGTTGCGACCAATCGGAGTCGCCAATGTGTTCACTGTCCACCTTCTTCCCCGTTGGGGCTGTCTTGGGTTTTGTGTTTGAAGGCGTCGGAACCAAGAGTTGGATTCAATATGGCTGGCGGTTACAATCATAAACTGTTTATTGGTCGCCCAATCACCCTTAGGGTGGTACTTGTGTCACGTGAAGAAGTTCTTCGTTCAATCAAAGATGCCGAGAAGAAGGCAGCCGACCGCATTGCGAAGGCGCATACAGATGCTTCTGCTATTGTTGCAAAAGCAAGAGTGGATGCGTCTGCAATGATTGCGGATGGCCGCCGTGAAGCGGATGAAAATGCAGGCAAAATGGTCGATTCTGCTCGTTCTGCTGCAGGGAAGGCAGCTAGTAAAGTGCAAAAGAAGGGCGAGAAGGAACTCGAAGCAATACGTACCGGTGGCGAAAGTAATCGTGGTTCGGCAGTAGATTCAGTCCTAGACTCATTTAGAGCATGAGAAATAATTCATTGTAGGTGAGTATGTTGGGTCAATTTACAACTCAAGGCATGTCTCGCTTAACTGCTGCAGGCCTTATTTCCAAAGTTGACGATGCAGTCCAAGCATTGGCCGATGTCAATGCAGTACATCTTGTTGATTACAGCGGAAGTGAGGATGGTTTCTCACTTGGTAATCCAACGGGT
Organism: Methanobacteriota archaeon; assembly: GCA_018650285.1. Taxonomy (GTDB): domain Archaea; phylum Thermoplasmatota; class Poseidoniia; order Poseidoniales; family Thalassarchaeaceae; genus MGIIb-Q1. The sequence continues at coordinate 33,928 of JABIGF010000003.1, read as the reverse complement.
GAGTCACCAAAAGTTGGGCGTGAACTCAATCTCTTCCGTAGCGCTGTATCTCAGATAGATACAGGTGATACAAAGGTGCTATTGGACCCAAGTTCAATTCGTTTGAAGTTGGCAGCAGATTTACCAACATTAGTAGGAGAAATGCTTGGCCATCTTGACCGTTTAGGAGAAATTGATTCAGAACTTGAAACAATTAGCGATGAAATGGCAATTCTTGAATTGTTGTCGCCTTTAGGTCTTGATTTAGATTTGCTTTCAGGCTATGATTCCATTGTCAGTTTTGTTGGCACAATCAAGGATGTAGCAATTGCCAAAGCGGCAGCAGCAGGAGCAGGTGAAGCATTCATTTCAGAAGGCAAACCAAATGTCGTGGCAGTATTCTCAAAGAAGGAATTTACTTCTGCAGTTCAATCATCACTTGATGATGGTGGTTTTACCGCACTTATGGTTCCAGAAGGAAGTGGCACAATCTCTAGCAGATTGCAGCAGTTATCCGATAATACAGATAGTCTTTCATCTGAGCGCAATAATTTACAAGCGGAACTCGATGATTGGGCGCAAAACAATGGTACAACCTTGCTTGGCGGAATCGAATTACTTGAGCGTGATTTGACAATAGCAAATGGGGCTGTTCATCTAGCCGTTAGTGAGCATGCATTCGTGATAGATGGATGGGTTGAATCAATACAAGAGCCTGAAATTCGTGAAGCATTAGCTGATACTTGTCTTCATGTTGACATTGAGAAGTACAAAGTGGTACCAGGTGGCGGTGGTCATGGACATCATGACGAGAGTGCGGAATTGCCTCCAATTAAGTTTGCAGAGCGTCACGCATCAAAACCATTTGAGTTAGTTGTTGATATGATGGGCCGTCCAGCATACCGCAAGGTAGATCCTACTCTTTTCATGTTCATCACCTATCCACTTTTCTTCGGTTTAATGCTTGGAGATATGCTCTATGGAATAGGCACTCTTGCACTTGCTTACGCACTTTACCAAAAGATTGGCCATACTGATCAAGGATTCCTTGCTTCTAAGTTGCTGATGTATATTGGACTTTCAACGGTATTATTTGGCTATATATTCGGAGAATTTGCTGGTTTTGAAATCTTACCGCATTACGCCTGCGATGCTGTGGCAACTCATGGAATGAGTGAAGCAGTTGCTACAGGATGCCACTGGTCTCCAAGCCACGCGCCCGCGTGGGCGTCTTGGCCTAGTTACCTATATCCACATGGAGGAGAAATTCACTGGACAACCAATGACATGTCTCTCTTCTCATTCATGGGTGTATCACACGGATTACCATTCGGACTTTCACTTGGATTCCCATTCCACAGAGTCAGTTCAGATTTGATGAATCTCATTCTGCTTTCAATATACATTGGTGTGGCTCACATATTGCTCGGTCTCTTCATAGGATTTAGAGATGTGATGGTTGTTGGAGATAGCCACGGAAACCGTGGCTTTGTTACAGCATTCTTCGATAAGGGTTCATGGATTGCAATCACTGTTGGTGGCTTTTTACTAGCCTATGCCTACATGGTAATTGGTTCGGGGTCGCACTCAGGTGAGGGCTACCTTGATTTCCTTGGAACTATGATGACATTTGGCGGCACTGTTCTAGCTATTGGAATCTTCATGCTCTTCTATGCAACTTGGAAGTACCACGGATACCCGATGGGAATCAGTGCAATTCTTTCCCTCATTGAACCATTTGGAATTATCAGCAACGTCATTTCATACATGCGTATTGCATTAGTTGGTTTAGTCGGTGTAAAAATTGCTGAGTTAGGCAATGTCTTGTTCTATGGCGATGCACACGAAGGTACTGGTATGCTTGGGGCAATTGAGACTATGGCGCACCATGGTGTTGAAGGTCCAGTTGCATGGGCGGTATTCATCCCATTCATTCTTGCAATTGTAGTCAAGTTGTTTGGAAAGCGCTTACCACAAGAGTTGAGTGGATTCAACATGTGGATAGGCGTTGGTATGACAGGATTATTTGGCCTCTTCTTTACAGGTGCTGAATATCTTGACTTGGCTCTTGTATTGTTAGTAAGCGCAGTATTTACTGCAATAATCATGCGTAAAAATGAGTTTGCAGTCGTTAAGGTAGCAACTACCTTCTTCATGTGTTCATTCTTTGTAGGGGCCCTCGTTGGCGGCGGCTCTTATTCTGTAATGATTATGTTCTTTGCTTGGCTTGGTATCCAAGCATTTGCCTGGGTGTTAGGAGTTTTCAGTCCAAATATCCACACCGCTCGTCTTCACCTCGTCGAGTGGATGAAGCAATTCTACGAGGTAGCCGGGGATGTCTTTGCACCCTTCGGTTTCAATCCAAGGTATGTTGAGGTTGAGTGATATCAAATTCCAATACAAAAAATATTGTTAGGAAAAAAAATTGGAGGAATGAAAAAAATGAATGTAAGAACATTGAATATGGCACTGTGGATGCTTGTCGGCATGGCTGCGGTAGTCCTTTTTATGGACACTGTTGCTGCTGCTAAGGCAGATGCGATCGCAAACGGAACTGGATACAGCTGGGGTATGCCTCTAGGTGCAGGAATTGCACTTGGGTTTGCCGGTGTTGGAACTGGTATCAGCCAGGGACAAATTGGCGCAGCAGCGGTTGGAATGGTAGCGGAAGATAGCGGAAAACTAGGTATTGCTATCTTGTTTACTGCTCTCCCTGAGACCATTGTGATCCTTGGATTCGGTGCAATCTTCGCTATGTGAGATCCCTGTGGAAAAATTCCCGGAGGATGAAAACATGTCGTTAGATGCATTGGCGAGTGAAATCGCAACTGCGGCAAAGAAGGAGGCGAAAGCCATCACTAGTGCTGCAGACACTGAAGCCAAGAGTATACTTGATGATGCAAAGGCAGTCGCTGCCGCTCTTCACGACGACGCAGTCGCACGTGCAGAGCGAGAGTGTACACAGATAGAGACAGAGAGTGTCGCTTCGACCCGTCAAGCCAACCAGAACGCCCAACTAGTCGCAAAGCGCGAAGAGTTGGATGCAACATGGGCGGCGGCGAAGGAAGAAGTGGCATCTGCAAAGTTAGCAGGTCGTTCAGGCCTGCTAAAGCATCTTGTGTCAGAGGCAAAGAAGGATGCAGAGAAGAATATGGTTCTCTGCCCAGTTGCCCTTGACCGAGCAGCATTGGAGAAGGCCGGAACAGGTTTTGACATTGGAGACGATGTTAGTGGCCTAGGTGGCTTTGTCCTGCAGACAAGTGACGGAAGCGTAGTTCTTGACTACCGCTTCGATGGTCGCTTAGAAGATGCTTGGAGCAGTTCTCTCTCATCTGTGAGTACGACACTATTTGGTGACGCTTGAGTTTGGAGGTTGAAAAAATGACAATGATGGCAAAAGGTGGTTCAAATTGGGCCTACGCTGCAGCTCGTAGTAAGACGAGAAAGGCGAACCTGATTGATGCCACCCGCATGCGGCAACTGCTACAGCAGGAGCCTGATGCCATCGCTGCCAGCATCGCTGAGTTTGGATACCGTTCAGAAATGGACGTGTATGCTACTAGACTCAGCGGTGCGGACCTCATCGAGGCTGCTCTAAACCATAACATGGACCGAGACTTAGCACAAGTGCTCGGATATTGCCAAGGCAATTTGAAGGAAGTAGTATCAATTTACGTTGACCGTTTCGGTTATCAGAAGGCAAAGACCGTTCTGAGAGCTGTTCGAAGTGGCGTGGATTACGAAACTCTTGCCCATCAAGTATTGCCTGAAGAAAATGAAGAAAATAATAAATGGCTAGAAATCGTCAAACAGAGCGATGATTTAGGTGATGTAGTATCTGCATTGAGCGGTACTCGCTACGGGCGAGCGCTCTCTGATTTGGATTCCAGTGCATCACTTATGCAAATGGAAGACGCCCTAGATGCTCATTACTACAAAGCATCTCTAGAGACATTGCCAAGCACAAACTCACTACTATCTCGTTACTTAAGAGCAGAAATTGATCACCGAAATGTAATCAATCTTTTCCGAGCAATGCGTCAAGGTCTTTCAGTAGACCAACGTAGTGCATTGATGATTAAAGGTGGCAAGTTGAGTGCTGCTACCTTGCGTCAAGCGGAACAGGCAGCTGATGGAGCCGCTTTGTTAGAGATTTTACGTCGTGCGAATGGATTTGATGACACAGGTATGGATGAAGCACTCGCTGCTTCAAACGAGCAAGGGACATTGGACCCAATAGTGAGTATTGTAACAGGTCAGCGCATGTCATTACTGCGCAAGATGTCTTTACTTAATCCGGTATCAGCATTCCCTGTCATCCATTACATAGAGAGCAAAGTCACAGAAGTTCGCAACTTGCGTCTATTAGCACGTGGGAAAGCAGCAGGACTTGAAATTGATGTTCTCGAAGCACATTTATTGATCTGAGGTGAAAAAATGGAGATAGCAGTAGTAGGCACACAATCATTTACCCTCGGATTTCAACTTGCGGGAGTTACCCGCATACTAAATCCACCCAATGAAGAGGAGATGCAACAAGATTTGCGTCAACTCCTCAATGACAAGGAGGTTGGTATTGTCGTAATTGACGCTGCTGACCTACTAAAAATGCCCGACAGGCTTCGCATCCAGCTGTCGGATAGCATTTCTCCGACGTTTCTTGGCATCGGCACTGAGCAGGATAATACCCTGCGAGAGCAGATTAAGAGTGCCATAGGAGTCGACCTCTGGAAGTGAAACTCAAATAATAATTAGAAGGAAGTGAATAAATGAGCGAAAATGGACAAATATACAGAATATCTGGACCAGTGGTTACAGCGATTGGATTAGATGCGAAAATGTATGATGTGGTACGTGTTGGTGACGAAGGCCTGATGGGAGAAGTTATCGAATTGCACGGTGAAAAAGCAGTTATCCAGGTGTATGAAGATACCTCGGGTGTGCGGCCAGGAGAGCCTGTGATTAACACAGGTCTCACTTTGGCTGTGCAACTCGGCCCTGGTTTGCTGACCCAAATTTATGATGGGATTCAGCGACCTCTACCTGTTATGCAGGAGAAGATGGGTACTTTCATCACTAGAGGTGTTGATGCTGATGGACTTGATCAAGAGAGGAAGTGGACCTTCGAACCTGTTGCTAAGAAAGGCGACAAGGTAGAGGGTGGGCAAACAATTGGAACTGTTCAGGAAACAGAGACAATTGCTCACAAAATCATGATTCCTCCAAAAATGAGTGGTACAATTAAGAGTATCAAGGGTGGCGATTTCACCGTCTCTGAAACTGTATGTACATTGGATGATGGGACAGAGATTGCAATGATGCAGAAGTGGCCGGTACGTACACCGCGACCTTACATGCAGAAGTATGCACCAGATACTCCGCTTGTTACCGGTATGCGTATTCTTGATTTCCTGTTCCCACTTGCAAAGGGTGGAGCAGCAGGTATTCCTGGCCCATTTGGTTCCGGAAAGACAGTTACTCAGCAGTCATTGGCCAAGTATTCTGACGCACAGATTGTGGTTTACATTGGCTGTGGTGAACGTGGTAACGAAATGACAGAAGTGTTGGATGAATTCCCTCACTTGATTGATCCAAATACCGGTAAGCCGTTGATGAATCGAACTGTGATGATTGCAAATACTTCCAACATGCCGGTAGCGGCTCGTGAAGCATCTGTATACACAGGAATCACAATTGCTGAATATTTCCGTGACATGGGTTACGATGTTGCTCTAATGGCAGATTCAACCAGTCGATGGGCAGAAGCAATGCGTGAAATTTCATCACGTCTAGAAGAGATGCCTGGTGAGGAGGGTTACCCTGCTTACTTGTCAAGTCGTTTGGCTGAGTTCTACGAACGTGCTGGCCGTGTTGAGACACTAGAAGGTGAAGATGGTTCAGTTACTGTGATTGGAGCGGTATCTCCACCTGGTGGTGATATTTCCGAACCTGTCAGTCAAGGAACTCTTCGTATTGTGAAGGTTTTCTGGGGTCTTGATGCACCTCTCGCAAGGCAGCGTCACTTCCCAGCAATCAACTGGCTGAACTCATATTCGTTGTACCCACAGTCACTTGACCAGTGGTTCAAGGATAACATCGCTGCTGACTTCCCTGAAATCAGAACAGAGATTAGCAGTTTGCTTCAAGTTGAAGCAGAGTTGCAAGAGATTGTTCAGTTAGTCGGTTCTGACGCACTGCCAATTGACCAGCAATTGACTTTGGAAGTTGCACGAATGATTCGTGAATACTTCTTGCAACAGAATGCGTTCCATGAAATAGATGCATACACTGGTGTTGAGCAGCAATACTTGATGGCAAAGGCAATTCTTACTTTCCAGACTGAAGCAAAGAATGCAATTGAAGCAGGTGGATTGTTAGAGGACGTTGTGAACGTTCCAGCTCGTAGCGATTTGATGCGTGCCCGGTTTGAAGGAGATTATCTAACTCGAATTGAAGGCTTAGTTGCTGAAATGACAAAAGAAATCGCCGCTGCGGCGGAGGAGAATTAAGGGGGAATTTAGATGGCAGGAAAAGAATATCGTACTATTACAGACGTTAAGGGACCACTCGTGTTCCTGAATAAGACTGAGCCAGTCGCTTTTGGTGAAATTGTAGAATTGCGCCTCAATGATGGCAGCATGAAGAACGGCCAAGTTCTAGATACCAGCGACGATATGGTCGTTGTGCAAGTTTTCGAAGGCACAGCAGGTGTTGACAGAACAACAGGCGTCAAGTTCCTTGGTGATGTGTTCAAACTCCCAGTTAGTAAGGACCTAATCGGCAGAATTCTAGACGGTGCAGGTCGTCCTCGTGACGGCGGCCCAGAAATTATTGCTGAAGGGAATGCAGACATTATCGGTGCTGCAATCAATCCGTATGCTCGTCAGAGCCCACACGATTTCATTCAGACTGGAATCAGTGCAATTGACTGCTGTACAACACTTGTCCGTGGTCAGAAGTTGCCAATTTTCAGCGCATCAGGTCTACCACACAACGATATCGCTCTACAAATCGCTCGTCAGGCAAAGTTGACTGCAAGCGATGAAGAATTTATTGTTGTATTCTGTGCTATGGGAATTACAGCAGAAGAATACAATTTCTTTAGAAGCGATTTGGAGCGCACTGGCGCTCTAGAGAACGCGGTTCTATTCGTCAATCTAGCAGATGACCCAGCGGTGGAGCGTTTGATTACACCAAGATTGGCTCTTACAGCAGCAGAATACCTCGCATTTGAGCAAGATTACCACGTATTGGTTATCTATACTGACGTTACAAATTACTGTGACGCACTGCGCCAAATTGGAGCAGCTCGTGAAGAAGTGCCTGGACGACGTGGTTATCCTGGATACATGTACACTGACCTAGCAATGCTCTACGAACGTGCAGGGCTAGTGAAGGGGAAGAAGGGGTCAATTACCCAATTCCCTATCCTAACCATGCCTGGTGACGATATTACCCATCCAATACCTGACCTTTCAGGATATATTACTGAAGGCCAAATTGTGATTTCTCGTGAATTACACGGAAGTGGTATTTACCCACCAATCAACGTTCTTCCAAGTCTATCCCGCCTGATGGGTGGAACAATTGGAGAAAAGACCACACGTGAAGATCACAAATGTGTGTCTGACCAAATGTATGCTGCATACGCACAAGGCCGTGAACTACGTGGTCTCGTGGCTATTGTCGGTGAAGATGCGCTAAATGAGCGTGACAAGCAACTGCTTTCCTTCTCCGGTCTATTCGAGGACAAGTTCCTACGTCAAGATAGATACGAAGACCGTAGTATCGATGAAACACTTGACTTGTGTTGGAATTTGATGTCCAACATTGAGACAAAGTACCTTGTTCGACTTGACCAACAGTGGATTGACAAGTATCATCCTAACGACAAGAAAGAGTGATTTGGAATTGAATTAATAGAAAATAGGTGGTGAGAAAAGATGGCATTGGATATCAAACCGACGCGCAGCGAACTCATCAATCTGAAGCGCCGCATTAAGCAGACACAGAATGGATACAATCTGTTGAAGTTGAAGCGCGACGGTCTTTTCTATGAATTCCGCATTCTATTGTCTGAGATGATTGAGGCAAAGCAAGCGCTAGTCAACACTTTCATTGAAGCAAAGCAAGCGATTAATTTGGCTAGTTCCATCGAAGGTGGTCTAGCAGTGAAGAGCGCTGCAATCGCAATTGCTCAGAGTCCAGAGGTTGAGGTCAGTCGACACAACATCATGGGTGTTGTAGTTCCTAAAGTAGAGGGGCGATATTTGTCACAGACTCTTGAAGAGCGCGGACTAGGATTAATTGGTGGCTCACCTTATCTAGATGAAGCAGCAGATTCCTATGGCACTTTGATTGAAAGCATTGTCAAGGCTGCTGAGATGGAATCAACATTGAAGCGACTACTTGTTGAGATTGAAGCGACAAAGCGTCGTGTAAACGCTCTAGAATTCAAGGTCATTCCAGAAATGCAAGAGGCACAGTCATTCATTCAACTTCGACTTGAAGAGATGGAAAGAGAAGAAACTTTCAGACTTAAGAGATTCAAGAACAAGTAATTTTCAGTAAATTTTCCACTCTATAAGAGTGGAATGATTGGTCAAGGGTTGATACGACATGAGCCTTCCCCGTGTGATGGAGGCGGCGTATGTCTGGTGATGAGAAACAACTCGAGCCACTATTGCTTCAGAAGAAAGCATGGAGCGAGAGAGATCTTCTTGAGCACATTGTTGACCGCCATTTCAAACGTCTAAGCGACTCTATTGGCGACTTTCCTGGGTGGCAGGTTTCTCCTTTGGAGGGTAGCGCTAGTGATAGCGTCATCAAATTAGATGAGCATCTGCGCAGTCACGGTTGGCGAGCGTTTCTCGATGTAGGTGAGCCTTACCATCTATCTCTTCTTGATTTGTCAGAAGATATTAATCTTGAACAGACGCCATTCATACAATTCATCATTTGGAGTTTTGCAATGCTGTTCAGTTTGGTCCTAGGTACTAGATGGATAGCATATCAGAATGAAGGTGTCAATTGGTTTGATGCTGCAATATTGCAACAATCATTTCTCTATTTCGCACTACCATTAGTTGCTACATTGTTCTTCACTTCTGTTATCAGAACGCGAGTTTTTCATCATTTAGGCGTGGGAATTGGCCATTTCTTGCCAGCAATTTCCCCAATTATGTTCTTTAGTAAATCTGTCATATTGTGGCCATTTGGATTGTTAGCACTGATGAATCAGAAATTCATGAAGACAGCAACTTGGATTAATCGGCGTGGAATGTTGATATCAGGTCTTGTGATGCCGATTTCTTTCATTGCAATAGGATTCATTTTTTCTGTCATTGGAATTTTCTTGACACCAAATGAGTCTCCTGATTTCGTTGGAATGCCGGCAATAATTCAGTTGAATACATTAACCAATTTTGTTGCATCATTCATTATTCCATCAGAAGAAATTGTTGCAAGGACAGTTTGGTTGCATCCGCTAGCCTTAGCAGGGCAAGCGTTGATGACATTTGGTTGGATTTTATTACTACCAATTCCTGGTTTCCCTGGTTACAGATTTCTTTGGGCCATTGTAGGCAGTGAGAAAATGACAGAGTCAAATACAGAGTTTTTGTTGTATGGATTCTTTTTGATGGGCGTTGTTGTTGTCCTGATAACTTCTGGTTTCACACCATGGATATTCCTCTTTGCTCTTGGAGTATGGAGAATGTTTTCGGAGCAATCAGTAATGGCTGCCGGCTTGATTGTTGATAATACGACAGAGTTGGAGAATAATTTTCGATTCCGCGCCTTCGTAGCAGTCTCTTTCACTTTGTTTTTGACATTCCCTGGTCTTGCTACAGTTGTAGGATATGATGATTGGGAAGCCGGTTTAGAGCTTGATTGGGCTGATGAACAAACAATTTCACTTGATGAAGAGTGGTCACATGATTTGGAATTTGAAATGATAGGTGTTTCCCAGCGTTTTGTTCAAGTTTCTGTCTGGGCTGACCCCCCTAGAGTTGATTGGAATTTGACAATTGATTGTGGCAATGGGGCGGTGGCGTTACCTGTTCAATGCGATGTTGGTGATGTTGACTTACTCAACAAAAAGGTCGCCACAGTTTCTAGCATGATAGCAAACAACAGTTCTGAGATATTGCCTACTACTATTCATTTCATCGTTGATGCTGATTCCCAGCGGTCAATTAAATCGATTAAATTGAATCCGGATGCAGCGGTATCACCAATTCAATCTGACTGGCGACTTGAGCCGACTTTTGATGGCTTGCTTGCCTGTACAAATCTTACATTTAGTGGCAAGCAGTTGTCAGGGAATTTCTCAACATCTGCTCTGCTTTGGAGTGTTAGCAGTCCTGTCGATGGCCTATTTACTACTGAAAGTGAGCCTGAAATTTGCTTGAGCGGACCTAATTATGGGCGCATGGTATTGGATTCAGACCAATATGGTCAGTTACTGCCACTAGAGTTTGTCAGTGATGAAGGACAAAGTTCAGAGTGGCCTATTAGATTACAAAACCCGATTTCAACTATGCCTATTCCAAATGGTGGTTGGATATTAGATGGTAAACTAGAACACACACCCGCTTGGTTAGCAAATGGTAGTCATGTCGCATGGGGTGAAGGTTTGGAGACCTGTTCTAAGGTAGCCATACGTGAACCAAATATGATTGATGATGAATATACATGGATGACGGAAATAGATAGTGAAATTAGAATTCCTGATGTGGATGGAGATTTTACTATGCCACTTGATTTGCCAATTGGAGGGGTGATTGCCGCCTGTGATAGTAGTTTAACTCCACCACAACAAGCAAACTACACAACCGCTGCAGGGCCCGCTCTTGCTCTCAAATTTGGAGGAGAGATTACTTGGTCGTGGGTTGACATGCCTCTACAAAGTGGGCTTTGGGAATTGGTTAATCTTGGTAATGATTCGATTACAATTGTGACAATGAGTCATCATAGTTTGGATGATAATTTGACCGGTTGGGAAGGTGCTGAAGGAGTAACGGTCCCAGTAGGTGGTTCGGTGCAACTCAATTTAACACAATTATTCAATCCAACAGAAGTGATGCAAACTGCTTGGCTTTCATTAGATGAGGAGTCGGGGATAACGAATTCAATTCGATTGAATATCGCATCATGGTGCATGGTTGGCACAGATTTGGATCCTTCAGATGAAAATGTGCAGTGCGTGTTGGGGGCTTGAAATTGCGTATTGCACTGCTTGGCGTCGGTGCAATTGGCTCAATGTTGGCAGCAAATTTAGCAAAAACAGATGCCGATTTGATTCTTTATGGTCGCGGCGCCCATAGCGCCGCATTAGCATCATCAGGACTCATTATGACAACTCCTGAGGGCGAGTTGGAACATTTTTCCTCCGACCGATGGGTGGTTGCTGATTCCGAAATAATTGAACCGCTTTTCAGTTGCGCAGATGTGGCTATTATCTGTGGCAAATCAAATGCTACACCAGCATTAGCAAAAGCCGCAGAAACTCTTCTTAGGCCGAGAGGAATTGCTATCAGTATACAGAATGGGTTGGGCCACTCTGAACGATTAGTGGGCCGTCTTGGTAGACATAGGGTGCTAGCAGGATGTACAACACACGCGGCGATGAGAGTTGGACCCGGCGAGGTGCATTGGACAGGGCGAGGTGCTTTTCGTCTCGCTTGCTTACTCGAATCGGAATTGACAGCTGGGGACTTGCGGGTAATGGAATTACTTGAGTTGTTAGATGATTCTAATTTGAATCCTGAATGGGAGTTTGATGCGGACGAGATGGTGTGGCAAAAGTTACTCATCAATGTAGCAATCAATCCGCTGGCTGCAATTTGTGGTGTCAGAAATGGAGAGTTATTAGCAAGGCCTGACTTGTATGAACAGGCACTTTCTGCGATGTTGGAAGCGTGCCAAGTAGCATCTGCAGAAGGCGTTGATATGTCCTATTTTGATTGTGATGCAGAATTGAAAAGGGTGTTAGAGGCGACTGCAAACAATCGTTGTTCCATGTTGCAAGATGTGATGGCTGGCAAAGTGACTGAAATTGATTCTCTTTGCGGAGAGGTTGTAATGCGCGGTGAAGAATTAGGTATCCCCACGCCGCTGAATCAGCAACTATTGACTTTGGTTAAAGGAATTGAGCATTCAATGAATACTACTTGATATTTCATTCTGTCATTCAATTAGAAATAATCACCAATCAACCGCATGCAGGGACATTCATTATCACCTCAATAATATTCGGAGGTGTGTGGGGATATTCAATCAAGCAGGTGATAGCCCACAATCTTTTGTCGTAGGGCATTGGGGCGCAGGGGCTGAGATGAATCCTTCCACGCCTCGCAAAAAACCATGGAAATTTATTGCGCCGGTTGTTATTTTCTTTTTTATTATCAGTTCTATTGCATTGATTGATCTTTGGGAAGATGAAGTATTTGATGTATTTTTAGACTATGAAGGATGTGACATGATTTGGCCACATGATCCTTATCAAGCAGCGGTTTATTCATTTATTGCTGAATATGAACTTGAAAATTATGGCGCCGCAGTTGGCTGCTTTCATGATGAATACGACGATTTAGCATACGAAGAAGTTGCTTTGGAATTAGAACAAAATTGGCAAAATAATGGGACCGCATTAGAATATGCTCAAGCATGGGTTGATTTGAATTCAGAGGGATACGGTCAGCAAACTTTCAATTTGGCTGAGGTTTTCAAAATAGATGAAGGGGGACTTGGGTGGCGTGATGGAGATGGGCCACCAAATAATCAAAATCAAGATTGCGACACTGAGCAACTTGAATCAGAGATTACATCCAATGTCTCAAATTTTGTAATTCAAGCAAACCCTATTTCCAACCAAAGTGGCATGGGTTGCTTTACCAAATATGTAGATGTATTCGGCCTAGGAATATATGCTGAATCTGGATTACGAGACGACCAAGTGTTTCATGCCGCTTCTGTGCTAGCTGAATTACTGGATAATAATGAAGATGGAGCGGTTGATGATTCTGTACTACTCAGTCGCCTTCAAAATGTTAGTGCGATGATTCCTATGTTTGATTACGATGGCTCACCGGGGTACAAGAATTTTGAAGATAATTATCGTGGGCAAGGTGTTAGTGCAGTACTATACGCAGAAGAAGTTGACCCTACTCAAACGGGTCATTGGGGCTCAGATGCTACCGTAGAGGAAATAATGCACACTATCAATCATCGTGGCCACGCCAACATTTATCCTGATGCTTTTGGATTCCAACCTGACTCTTCGTTACTTTCTAGTGCAATGGACGAGGCACGTGGTGGGCAATTTATTGACCACCCAAACAGTTATCCTGAAGATGCGTGGTATCATTATGATGATGAAACATGTGATTATGGATGCATGGCTATCGAGTATATTTATTGGGCACAAGTCAGTAATATGGGTATTCTCAATGACACAGCAACCTGTGATGGCATTACAAATGAATGGGAGCCGTGCTCAAAAGAGTTGCTTGAAAGCATGGATGTGCAGGTATTTGCATTGATTACTGATGGACAATACCTCCTCCCTCAACTCGCTCCAGATGGGATTTATTTGCCTAGTTCAAATTGATGCTTGAAGCAAACTTTGGCTTCGTTACCTATTTCGTGTATCTGTGCTTGCGAGTAACATGAAAAAAACAACCTTGGCGATAATAACTGTTCTTTTGCTGCTCTGCATGTGTTTACCAGTTGGCTTTGAACAGCCTCCTGTTGTGAACGATATAACCAGCCAAACATCTGCTCGTAATGATGATACAAACCAACAACCAGGAGAAAATCAAACCGCCACAGATCTTTGCCAAGACTTACCACCCGAACATGAAACGACTGAGGGTGTTTGGATATGCGACCCAGATGGAAAGATAGTTGATGCAGAAGGAAATGTGATTAGGTGGCAATGGCATGGAGATGAACTTCCAATTACACCTGTTGAATGTGATGAGAAACCTACAGAAGAGTAACTTGCAGGTACCAACTTTGCTTCAGCATTAAACAAAGGGTTCGATGTTCGGATGACTTCAATTGAAACTATGACCGATGGATTTCAAAAAAAAATTGTTTGGGAAGGGTTTCATTTTGGGCATACTGACATAAAAGGCGTGAGCGAATCTTCTGAAGATACTGGATTTGAAAATACCGAATTTGAAGGTCAATCCGGCATTCGTGTGGAATACGAGATAAGATATGTTGAAGATGCCACAGAAGAAAACGATGTAACGAATAACATTTCTTGGGAATTCACCATATTCCCTGAACGCGTTGACATTTCCAGTTCAGGTTTAAATCAAGTCCAGGGTGATTTCTATACCCTCATGGCCTCGAAACTTGTAGGGACAGTAAATCACCAATGGTCTGATGAGGGTGTTCAAATTGCGACTGAAAATAGTCGAATTCATATTGTTCCATCTCATGATGAAAAATCTGAGGATGCAATAGAATTGGGCATCATTGTTGCTTTGGTTGATTCTGATTCATCTCAGTCTGCAATTGCAAATGAAATGAGATTCGTTTTTGATGCGGTTGAAGATAATAGCACAACCGATAATCAAACCCTTGATGGCATCGAATACGAATTAACTGAGATAAACATCATTGAGCGCAAAGGGTGCACACTTAGCGTACCTGAATTAGCCCCCTCATTTGATGATGAAGATGCAGATGGCGTGATTGATGCATGGGATGACTGCGAGAATACAACCGCTGGTGTTGCTACTGATTCAAAGGGATGTGATGTCAAAGCCGTTATTGATGCGAATAATACCCCTGGATTCACCTTAATTGCAGTGCTAACCATGTCAGTTGGTGCAGCGATGCTATTAGGTCGACAGCGAATCTATGACTGACAGAGGTTTGTGACCATTTGTCATATTTTTTTGTTGAGATCTAGGTTGTAGTGTAGGCCAATATTTTCTTTCCGCTTGAGAGATGCAGCAGTAACCATCTGTGCTAGTTGAACCATATTTCGCAACTCAACGACCTCCCTTGTAGGTAGGCAACGCCGCCATATACGGTCAATTTCATCGTCAAGAAGAGTCAATCTGCGACTGGCCCGATTCATCCGCCAACCACTCTTTACAAGACCCATGTCGTCACTCATGGTGGAGCGCAATTCAGCGCGGTCATGCACTAACGGAGCGTGTTCTTGCAAATTATCAAGTCCATCAGCCCGCCAATCAGGTAGTCCTGTTTTTTCTTCACCTTGGGTGGCCAACCACTCTTGGAGACGCACGCCTGCTCGGTGTGAGAAGACCACCGCTTCGAGAAGTGAGTTGCTTGCTAAACGGTTTGCTCCATGCAATCCTGTGCAGGCTGTTTCACCTATTGCAAACAATCCCTCTAACATTCCTCCACTCAAGGAGGTGCAAGTTTGTTCATCAATTGTCAAATCCCTCTGTTTGACTTCACCCCATTCATTTACAGCAAGTCCGCCGACAATGTAGTGGGCGGCAGGTGCCACTGGAATCGGGTCGATGCCAATTTCGATTCTTACATCTGTTAATTTTTGGGCGATTGTGGGAAATCTTTGGGCGAGATGTTCAGCATCAAGATGTTCGGTCACAAGTAGAACATGGCGGCGGCCACTGCGTTTCAGTTCGGCATCGGCCGCCCGCGCAACAATATCTCTAGTTGCAAGACTACCACGTTTGTCTGCGTGGCGCATGAATGAGAAATCGTTTGGATTTGCATTTTGGTCTGATTGTTTGGCGGCTCTCCAGTTCGTAAGGTCCTCTTCAGTCATTAATACGGCACCATCACCACGAACAGCTTCTGAAATTAGAAATGATTTGGTGGTGCCATTGCTGTATGAAGTCGGATGGAATTGAACAAATTCTAGGTCTCGTACAGCAGCACCTGCACGGACCGCCATGGCAATCCCATCACCTGTTGCAACAGATGGATTGGTAGTTTGCCGCCATAATTGTCCAGCGCCACCAGTTGCTAGAACAACAGCGCGGCTTGGGAGAGTGAAAACGGTTGAATCCGATTTCAAACACCAGAGCCCGACAACCTTCCTATCATTTGATGTTCGGTCATCAAGAATTAAATCTAGAGCGAGACAATCTTCGTAGATTGTAACACGTTGTTCATTTAGACAGGCGGTAATCAATGCCCGTTCAATTTCAGCCCCAGTTGCATCTTTAGCGTGTAAGATACGCCTTTCATTATGTCCGCCTTCCATAGCTAAATCATAGTTGCCGCTGTCATTTTTGTGAAAGTTAACTCCTTCATCAATTAGGTCTTGAATCCTTACTGCTGCCTCTTCAACAACCATTCTGATGATTTTTTCATTACCTATTCCGCCACCTGCTTCTAAGGTGTCTTTGACATGCGCTTCTAATGCATCACCATCATTTCTGTCTAGAACTCCTGCTATACCGCCTTGAGCGAAATTTGTTGATGAATCCGATAGGCGTTGCTTTGTGACTAATGCAACAGTTTGCCCTGCTCTAGCGGAGCGAATTGCAACAAAGAGTCCTGCAATCCCTGAGCCAACGATGGTTACGTCTACCATAATGTGCCCTCCGGGCAGTCGCCTCAATACTATCGGCATTGAAGGTTTGTGTCGGCGTGTAAGTTTAGGTGACATAGTGCAGTTTTCTTAAACAATTGTAGCACAACGCCTATCATCCCTCGGGCCCGCCTTAGGGGTGATGTCGAGGGCCAAGCCGTTAATCTTCGCCATCGTCGGCGCTCTTTTGTTATCGTTTGTAGTTTATAATGCAGAAATTGGCCTATACTTTTTTCAATACCCCGATCAATTAGTACACTACAAGATGGAGATTTCAGAAATTATTGCAGGTAATTGCGATAAGTCTTCAATCAATTCAGCACTATCCGCACAAGAATCACACGAGTGCCTTTCTCCACTAGGGACTTATCGTGCAACTGACATCATTGTTGCTGGAATTGGATTCTTCAGTTCTGTAGCGGCTCCATTGATGGCGTTGAAACAAACAGGGCGCCTCAAAATATCCCGTGGTTGGTCAAAAAACCTCGCAAGATTACGCCTTCTGCTCGGCATTGGTATGGTTTCAACTGCATTTGCTGATGCGACAGGACTTCTGACGGCAGAGGGGCAACCTCTTGATTGGGAACAGGTCGTGGGCTTAGCAGTGCCTCCCTTCGTGATTGAAATCACCCTCTTTTTGCTAGGTGTAATGGTCATCAAAAAAGCCGCCAATAATTTGCGCCGCAAACCACGTTCCGAATTTTCAGAGCCGTGGCAGTCGGCTGGTGCGGGTGATTTCCGTGGTTCGCTTGAGAAGAACAAGGGTAGTTCAAAGAGAGGGGGCGTGATGACAGTGGGCGATCTTCGTTCTGCTTTGTCACTTGACCAATATGAAGATATTTTCCAACTTGGTACTAGTTCAGGTGATGATATGTCCGTGGGGCGCACTTGCCACTATTGTAATGGGCAGGGTTGTGCTCAATGCGACTTCAAAGGCGAATTCATGTGATTTTTGCCTTTATTATCCACTTTTAGATAAAAATTAACATTTGCTTTGAAGATGTTATCCGAATAATAGTGCATTCTTTTTTCGCGTCGGCGCAATAAATCTATGAAACGCTAGACGGCATTGATGTTGGGGTGATGAAATGGCTTTGGCGCGCGTGAGTTACCACCATCATTTATAGTCCCTTGAAAGACCCCACCAAAATAGTGGTCGCGTTTTGCGACATTAAAGCAGGGGATGGGTAACTTGCATCTAAAAGCAATACAAATGGAGAATTTTAAATCATTCAAGGGTGAAGTAGTAATTCCGTTCGAGGAGGGATTCACTGGAATCACTGGTCCGAATGGTTCAGGCAAGTCAAATTGTGGTGACGCACTACAGTTTGTTCTAGGGGCGAAGAGTTCGAAAAGCCTGAGAGCAGAAAATGTTGGGCAATTAATTTTCAATGGTGGTAACCGTGGTAAAGCGGCAAAGAGTTGCAAGGTTACACTAATTTTTGACAATCCTCCAGATAAGTCAGGGGACCGCAGATTGTTGGTTGATACTGATGAAGTTCATTTGACTAGGGCTGTTCGCTTAGGGCGCAAAGGCAATTCTAATTCGTCGTATTATCTCAATGATAGACCTTCAACTGCTACTGAATTCAAGAGATTGTTGACTGGCGCAGGGGCTCGTGGAGATGGATACAATATCGTTCTCCAGGGTGACGTTACACACCTTGCGACAATGACTGACCGTTCTCGCAGAAAAGTGCTTGAGGATGTTGCAGGCGTTACTTCATACGATGATGAGATTCGAAAGGCGAATCGTCAACGAGATAAAGTTGAGCAATACCTTGAACAAATTACTTTGTTGGAAGACGAAATCAACAAGCGGTTGAAGACTCTTGAGAAGGAACGAGAGCAGGCAATGAAATATCGTGATTTGCAAGAGACACTTGAAGCAGCTCGTAAGACTTTGATGCATTCAAGGCATAGAAGTCGTTTGGAAGAAATCGATTTGGTTTCAGATGAGCGAAGTGGATATGTTGAGCGTCTTAGTGAAATCGGGGATGAAATTAGCACAGCCAACAAGGAAGAGTTGAGGATTGATGATGAGTTGGCTGAGATTCAGCGCCAATTGAACGAAGTTCTTGGTGACGACGGTAAGAGGTTGGCAGACCAACAGCGCCGCCTTGAAGTTGAAGTGGAATCGCGAAAAGATCGCATTTCTGGTTTGACAACAGATATTGATGAGGCGACTGATGAGCAAGAAGTCTTAGGGGCAGAGCAAGAAGAAGCCAAAGAAGCACTTGACAATCATGAAGCATCACTTGAATCTGCTAGGGATGCTCTTCAACATGCTGAGAACGAACTTAAAGCAGCAGCAGAGAATGAAGAAACAGCACGTTCAGCGTTAGATTCTGGCGATAAAGCCGTCCACGAACTAAACCGTGCGTTTGGTAAAGCAAATGACGCTGTTGAATCCACTCAGCAGAAAGCAAACACCGCAACACTAGCAATTGATAGAGAGGCACAAAATGTCGAATTCCTTCATCAACAACTAGCAGACTTAGAATTAGCCCTCGATGAAGCAAGGTTGACACGTGATGATTTACTCCTTTTGGGTGAAGACCTAAATGCGAATGCACCAGAACAGGACAGAACAAAATTAGCAGAGGAATTAACAAGGATACAGCGCCAAGAGCGAGGTCTTCTAGATGATGTTCAAAGAGCGGAAGAAAAACTCAGAGAGGCAGAGATGTCTCTTGTTAGAACCCGTGGCGAACTCGAAAACCGAAGCGGCAGCAAAACTGGCATGGCACAGGCTGTGAAGGCAGTACTTTCACTACGTGATTCCGGTGAGGTAAAGGGAATTATGGGTTCAATGTCTGAACTTTGCGCACCTAAAGATTCACGCGACGAAGAGGCCCTTGCATACGCAATGGGTGGTGGTATGAACAGTATTGTGGTACGTGATGATGAAACTGCAGCACAGTGCATATCATGGCTTCGAAGGAACAAGGCTGGCCGTGCAACATTCCTACCATTGAACAGATTACAATCACGACGCCCCGGTGGGCGCTCAGTGATGGTTTCTCGTCAACCTGGTGTAGTCGGTTTCGCATCTAACTTGTTAGAATATGATAGTTCAATAGAACTCGCAGTTGTTAGCGTAGTTAGAGACACATTGATTGTTGAAACAATGGATGTTGCTCGTCGCCACATGGGTGGTGTGCGAATGGTTACGCGTACTGGTTCAATTGTTGAAGGCAGTGGTGCGATGGTTGGCGGTTCTACGCGAACCAACAGGCCACAATTTGGTGGGAAAATGGCTGGCAGTGCAGCACTTGATAAGGCTGAGTCAGAAGTCCAGAGATACAGTTTGGTTGCTGAAACTAGTCGCGCTGCATTAGCAGAGTTGCGCCGAAATGAGCACCAACTAAGACAGCGAGTCTCCAATCTAGCAAACGACGACCATTCCTTCAAAATACGAGGCTGGAAAGATGATTTGACACGTGCGGAGTCGGCATTCACCGATGCAGAAAGCAAAGTGAAAGTCGCCAACAAAAAGTTGGATGATGCAAACAAATCACAATCTAAAGCAGAAGCATCAGCAGAGGCTGCATTGACTGCTCACGAGGTAGCAATCCAAGCGAAGGATGATGCAGCAACAGCATTACAGGAAGGTAGCCCACAACATCTTTCACGCCGTCTAAGAGATTCTCAAGATATGAGAAATGAAGCAGAACGTGCAAAGTTGGCTGCAAAAGGCACACTTTCAGGGGGAGAAACCCAATCAGTTCTACTTTCAAGCCAAGTCAAAGATTTACAGCGTAGACTCGATGAACAACAAGCAATTGTTGACAAGTCAAACAAAAGAATTACCGAGATGAAAGCCGAGATAAAGGATTTCCAAGTTGAACTTGATACAGTTTCAAAGGCACATTCACAAATTACGGAGGAGCACAGAGAACTTGATGACCGCCGAGTAGATTTACGTGAAGAGCGAGCTAAACTAACAACACGTCTTGAGCAAAAGGTGCGCGATCGAGATGCAGTTAACAAGAGAATTACAGACCTCACTTTACAAATTCAACAGAAGAAAGAGTCTCTTCAAGAACTCGATGCAGAAATGGCTGAACTTGAGATTGAACCTGCTAGTGATGACGCAGTATTGCCTACAGTACAGGAGTCAGAAGCATCTGTACGAACATTAGAACGCAGGGTAGGAAACCTTGGCGACGTCAATATGCGTGCAATTGAGCAATATGATGAGGCTCAAGAGCGCAGTGGCAACTTGAGTGTGGATGCTAAGCGCCTACGTGAACACCGTGAAAGTTTGATTTCTCTTGAAGATCAACTTGAAACAGAGCGCAAAGACCGATTGACTACAGTATTGGATATTGTAAATGAAAATTTCAAGAGAGTGTACAAACATCTCCAACCAGGTGGGTCTGGTGAACTACGATTTGAGAATCCAAAGAAACCATTTGAGGGTGGTTTGCAAATGTGGGCTTCGCCTCCAGGGAAGAAGAGTGGCCTTGGCCTGCTTTCAGGTGGTGAGAAATCGATGGCTGCATTGGCTCTCATCTTTGCAATTCAAGATTACGAACCATCCCCATTCTACTACTTTGATGAAGTTGACCAGAACCTTGACACATTCAATGCAGAGAATATCGCATCTCTATGTAGGCTACGTAGCGAGCAAGCACAATTCATTATGGTGACTTTGAGAAAAGTCAGCCTACAACTCGCAGACCACCACATTGGAATCACTCATGCCGGTGATGGTTGTAGCCGTAGAATCACTGATTTCGGCCGTGAACAGGCGATTGAACTTGGTGATGCAGCACACAAAGAACTTGAGGCAATAAAGAAGACACAAGATGCAAAGAAGGCACTTGATGAGTTGCCAGCAGTTGAAGAGATGCCTAAGGCACCCGCCGAAATAGCCACTCCAGCAAGCCTTGGTGGATTGGATATTGAAGATCTCTTGGCGAGTAATTCTGAGGTTCAAGATGAATCAGAAGATGGTGTTGATGAAACTCTTGGTTCACTTCATGATAGGGCCGAAGATTCACGAGAAGATATGGAAGAAAAACTCGAAGTGGCCATACCAATAGAGCAAGAGCAGCGTGATATCTTAGATGCAAGAGATGAAGTTGAAGAGATAGTAGACCTCGATATTGATGGCCTAACTACTGAAGAAGGAGAGTGATTATTGTGAGCGGATTAGACTCCGTTGCCCTGCGCGATGACATCATTGCTGAGATGATAGGTCATGACGACTCTTTGCCTTTGCATAAGAGCCAATTTGCAGACCATATTCAAGAATTAGTGGAGATGGAAGAGGCGGAGCATCAGACGCTCAGTCATCCATTTGACAGAAGCATCGCTCTTGTATTACAGATGTTTCAAGATGCGGCACTTGACCCGTGGAATGTTGACTTGAACCGCTTTATTGATTTATTCAAGAAGCGTTTGGAGGAAGCTGAAAATATCGATTTACCAACATGTGGGAGGTTGATTCGTATGGCTTGGCAAATCCTTCATGGTCAGGCTGCAAATTTATTGGAGCGGGCTGAAAATGCTGACAATGATATCGATGATGATTGGGATTATGTTCCAAGTTGGCAGACAGAATATGACGATGATGACTTCGCCTTTACAACAACTGTTCTTGCTGGAGAAGCAGCAGATGAACTTCCTGAATTATTTGATGGTAGGATAAAGAGAGAGGGTGGAAGGCCGGTAACACTAGCAGAACTACTGTCGTGTTTGTCCGAAGCACACGAAGATGCAGAAGAGCGTCGACTAAGAGAAGAATCACGTGCGCAGAATGTAATTGATGTCAAGACAGCAATTGCCAATGTGAAGGGCCGAGTTCATCAAGAAAACTTGGAGGAAGAGATTCGCCAAACATGGGCCTCTATTCGTGAATTATCTCCTGAAGGCGCGCCAGTGACTGTTGAGTCAGTAGTTGATTCATTGAAAATTAAAGGAATTGATTCTGGGTGGAATCCTGAAGATGCTGCTGCCGAAGGAGGCATTGTTGGTTTCGTGTCAGCCCTATTCTTGACTCATAGAGGTTATACTGACATTTGGCAAGTTGAATACCCTAATGGTGACATATTCCTTCAAGATAAGTGGCCACAAATGGCTAGTTTTGATGCAATTACTGAGCATTTGAAACCAGAGGTGACAGCATGAGCGATGCTCCGGAATTGACAACTCTGCTTGAAGCAACTTTGTTTGGTGCCGGCAAATCAATTCCACAGTCGGAATTATCTGAACTATTCAATATCACTGAATCAACGATGAGGATGGCACTTCTTGATTTGCAGCAGGCAATAGCAGAAAGAGAGCATGGGGCTATTCAATTAACAGAAATAGGTAGATATTGGGTCTTAGAAGTTAAACCTAAGTTGGCAAATCATATTCCACAGATTGCTAGAACTGAAATTCCTAAGAAATTACTCAAAACAGCGGCATTAATCGCATATCATCAGCCAATGGCGCAGAATAAGTTAGTTGAGATGGTTGGCCAAGTTGTCTATGAGCATGTTTCTGACCTTCGTGAGTTGGGTCTTGTTGACAAAAGGCGTGATGGGAACACTAGAAGGTTGACAACTACAAGGCGTTTTTCAGAATATTTTGGCTGCCCTCACACAGCATCTGCTGATGTTGCTGCTTGGTTCAAAGAACAGGCTCAAGAATTGGGCCTTACAGGCTCACAGTTAGCCGATGCACTATCTGGTGCAGAGGGTGAAGAATCTGAGCCAGAGCTTGGAGATGAAATTGAAGACCCAGGTGAAATGATAGATGATCCACCTAGCGAAGAGATTGGCGAGCATGACATAGATATTCTTGAAGAAGAATAAAAAAAACACCTGCGGGTGATAGAAATTATTGCTAATTAGTAATTATTCTTGATTATGTAGGGGGTATCCTCATGTACTATGGGTTGGGCGAAGGGGAAAATATGGCCGAGGGTCAAGTAAAGTGGTTTAACCAGAGCAAAGGATTTGGATTTATTGAGCGAGAAGACGGAGACGATCTTTTTGTTCATATTTCCCAAGTAGAGGGTCGCATCGAAGATGGCGATAATGTGGAGTTTGAGATTGGCGAGGGTCCAAAGGGTCCAAACGCAATCAACGTCCGCAAAGTCGAATAATTTTTTCACTCACTGATTGCATTCCTGCATTCATTAATACTACCAAAGAAAACGCTTCGGCGTAAATTTTGCATAAGCAGTTGGCGTTACGCTTAGCCATTTCGAACCTGTTCGAGGGCAGATTCAATTGCAGCAGCGGTAATTCTTCCTGCAGCATTAGCGATTTTCACTACTCTGTCTACTTCATCATCAGCAGCACCAGCAGTGACTGCCATGTTACGTGCGTGTAATTTCATGTGGCCTGCCTGAATTCCTACAGTTGCTAAAGCGCGTAATGCACCTAGATTTTGGGCGATTCCTGCTGCTGCGATAACTTTCGCTAATTCATCAGCTGTTCTAGCCCCCATAATTGCGACATTTGCTTTTGCAGTTGGATGTACTCTTACCGCACCGCCAACAAGGCCAACAGCCATAGGTAATTCGATTGAACCTACTAGGTTTCCTTCACTATCCTTCTCCCAGTGGGTCAGGGAGCCGTATATGCGCCCGTGAGAGGCGTAAGAGTGCGCTCCGGACTCAATAGCCCGCCAATCTTGCCCACATGCGACTGCAATGGCTGAAATAGCATTCATTATGCCTTTATTGTGGGTAGTTGCACGAAATGGGTCGGCGGCAGCGAAATGATAGGCCTGGATGATCCCATCAATGACTTTTGCACCTTCTTCTGCACTTTCTCCAGTATTTGCCATCTCTTCAGGCGTGAAAGTAGCACTAACTTTGGCAAGACGGTGTACTGCTAGATTGGAAATAATCCTCAAAATGACAGTTCCACCACTAATTGCTTCGATTTTTGGAGCGATTGTTTCTGCCATTGTATTAACTGCATTTGCCCCCATTGCATCACGGCAATCAACTAGAATATGGACAATGACCATGGGTCCAGAATCAGTATCAATAACGCGCACTTCTAGGCTTTTGCAGCCTCCTCCGAATCTGACTAAAATTGGGTCAACTTCGTTGCAGGCAGCGACTAATTCATCAGATGAATTGAGTATTGCTTCTTTCGCCTTAAATGGGTCTGAACAACCAACAATTTGGATCTGTCCAATCATTATTGGGTCCGTGTTATCTGAGACAAATCCGCCCTTTGCATGGCATCGTTTTGCCATGTTGCTAGCAGCAGCTACTACTGAAGGTTCTTCTAGGGCAAATGGGACTAGATAATGGTCTCCGTCTACTATGAAATTCGTGGCTATTCCTACTGGTAATGCGAGGGTTCCTACGACATTCTCAATGATGCGGTCTGCGGCTGCTTCTGACAACTCGCCAGTGGCTGCTAATGCATCCACTGCATCTTGGTCTAATCCAGCCAATTCTGCGACCATATCACGGCGTTCTTTGACACTTAATTTGTAGAATCCTTTCAGGCGGCTATTATCGACAGGCATTGACTCCCCTCAATCTCTTTGCGCCCGTTCCATCTCCTAAAGCATTGCTAGAAGAGAGTGATACATTCTCAATATCTAGAAATTCTATAGCAGTGCCGTGACAGGAGGAAATCATTGTCAAAATCTATTCTCTAGGTAACAGTCCTAAAGCGTTAATGAAGCGTTAATATTTGGAAATTTACGCGTTAACGCATTTTGGGATGCGTTATTAACGCGTTAACCCTGCATAATTTTGCCGCATATAGTCATTGTTTTACCAACAGAATGCCATTCGGTGATTTGTTCAACGCTTCTGAACGGGTATTTTTCTTATCTCCTGACGCGTAAATATGTTAAGGGGACTTTGAGTTGGCGCTATTATGAGCAGAACGGCGATAGATATGTTGAATCTCCCCGCACTTAGATCAAATCCGTTTGATACCCGACCTTTGGGGAGAGGCCAGATGGAACTGATGGTTGGGCGTGATGAAATATTTGAGGCAATTGCCAATAATATCAGGCTCGCTTCACCACGAATAATTGGGGTGGTTGGAGAGAAGGGTTCAGGGCGTACTTCTTTGGTCCAATCTGTGGCAGCAACAGCCGACCAAATCCATACTGTTTTTTGGCCCTCAAAAGACCATGTAACTACGATACTTCATCAGATGTATTGTGACTTGATGAGGGACTTTGAAACACCCCCTGTACATAGTGTCATGATTGACCGTTTGGAAGAGGAATTATCTGGTCGAACAGGGCTTCTCCCGCTAATCATTTTTGACCACCCGCTTCTACCTGGGCCAGAGTTGGCTGAAGTGCTTACACAATTGCTTCCTGTGCTTACAAAATTACGTGTTTTGACGATAATAACATTGACTCCAGGGCAAAAATCAGGATTCTCTGAAGAGTTGCTTTCGGAGATGGATTTAACGCCTGCACTTTCACCTCTAGATAAAGGGCAAATTGCACGACTGATTAGTAAGCGTGTAGGTAAAGCTAGTCGTTCTGCTTGGACTGCTCCTGAGGCATTACTTGTGATGGCGATGGAAGAAAGTGGTGGGCACGTTGGTAGGGCGATGAAATATCTTCGTGATGTCGTTGACCAAACGCGCGGGATGCCACTTATTGATGGGCGTAAATTGGACTTGAAAATTGAGATTTCTGCCAAACCACCAACTGCTGTTGAAGATTCTACTTTCCAGCGTGTTGCAGAAGCAGCACCTAAGGCAGTTGAAATCGCTACAGAGGTTAGCGAATCCTTGCAAACCGAGGGAGAATTAGATGAAAATGCCGAAATGACGGATTCTGACAACAATTCAACTGAATCCGTTTTGGATGATAGGAAAGATACCCCCTCTACAACAATACCAGAGCCATTGCCGATGCCAAAAGAAGAATCAAATCACTCTCTTTTCCCCTCTCTTTCTGATTCTGCTGGAGAATGGGAGAACTTTCACGATGAGGATGATGGTGGTAGTCCTCAATTAGATTCAGAACCTGAATATGAAGAAGAAGAATATCAGGAGCCACAATCAGATGCTAATTCTATTGAAAGTCAAGAAAAACCACCAGAAGTTGAGGAAAAACCCGCTTGGCAGGGGGAATTCAGTGATGAATTGGGTGGCGCTGAGGTATTGTCTATGGATTCAGGTACCGAACCAACATTTGGTGGCGGTCGTTTTGGCGGTTTGCGTTCAAGGAACAAGAAAGCTGGTATTGGCTCTAATGGGCAAAATACTGAAAAGAATCTCACAAAAGTTGAAACAAATGATCACAATGCTGATTTTTGGGTGCAGGATGCGGAAAAATCACCCTTTAATCCTTCACAGATTCGTTCGGCAGGGCAGCCTGCAAATGTCTCTAACCCAACAGCACCGTTGAAACCTCAGGGGCCTCAAGTTGAGAAACCAGATGATGAAAAAGAGCCAACACCCCAAGAGGTCCTCTCAGCAATTTCAAACATGCGTCGTGTAGCGCCACCGCGTGAACCGACTACTACGCTTGACATCAATGCTCTAATGTCTCTTAATGAAGGCGAAATGTCAATCCTTGAGCAAGCGATTGATAGAGAAGTTTCTCCATCTGACGCGCAGTTGCAAGAGGAATTAGGCGTTGGGCGCCCTCGACTTTCTCAAATATTCAATGGATTATTGAAATCGGGAATATTAACTGTCCGTAAACAGGGGCGTAGTCGCTTGTTTAGGATAAGTGCTCCAGCCAAAGGGCATCTGGCAAACATAGGTTCGGGAGGCGATTTCTGATGGCTGGAGACTGGCGAGTTTCTTGGAGCCACCAACTTGACGGAAAAGTTGGTGCACTTGTCACAGTCAAGGAAGGCGTTGTTGTTGCATCTGGTGGAACTGTCAGATTAATTAGCGATTTAGGAGATTTTGTTTGGAAACGAACATTTCAGTTTGATGTGTATAGATTGATGACTGATGGTGCCAATGTTGCATTATTATGCGGTCATGGATTCCATTTACTAGATTTGAGAAGTGGCAACCCACTTGGAGAAGGTAGAGCAGTTTCAGGGGGATTTAGAGATTGTTTGCCACGCCCCGGTGGTGGCTGGTTATTGGCTGATAGAGGCGACCACATTCACATGTTCAACCGTCAAGGGCGTGGAATTCGCAGATTGCGCCCAGGGAGAATCCGCAAATTAATCGGTTGGCTCGATAGAGAACACCTAGTTGTAATGGATGAAGATGGATTGTTACGTTGCCTTCGATTATTTGGCGAAAATAGCCAGAGAATCATTGAGGAGAGAAAATGGTCGTGGTCTAGTCGTCTTTCAAATGGCAGAATATTGGTTCAAGCAGTTGATGGAAGTATCCACGAAGGGGTACCAAATCCATTTGGCTGGGATTCACTTGGTCAATTAGTTGAAACTGGAGTTGATCCATTTGAGGCTGTTAGGACTGGCGATGGATGGTGGATGTTGACAATGGATGGAACATTAGACAGGATTCCACCTCAAAGTGACGAATCTTGGCCGGCGGGAGATATCATTGCAAGTAATGACGCAGACATGATGGTTACTGCAACTAGGGATGGATTAATTCGTTGGTGGGAATCACCTAAATTGGTGTCAAAACGGGACACAATTCTTAGAAAGTTGGTTTCCGAAGAGCGTCAGAGAATTGATTGGGAACAGCGTCAAGTAATTTTTGAAGCTGCAAGAGATGCTGAAGAAAGTGGATTGTTAACCCGTGCAATTGAGTTGTATACTTCACTTGGTAGGCAAGAAGATGTACGGCGAATATTGGCTCTTAAGGAGGCCGGTGGATGAATACTGAAGTAACCATTGAATTGGTTGAGAAGTATCTCGATTTAACAGCACGCGCCAAAGGAAAGGCGACGCCAATACATGGTGAGGGTACTCTAGAGGCTGAACAATTGAGTGACATGATGAGAATGTGTGATGATTATTCATCAGATGCTCGTCATTTTATGGAGAAAGGGGATTTAGTACGCGCCTTTGGTGCGATAAATTATGCTCACGCATGGCTTGATGCTGCAGTAAGAATCGGGTTATTGGATGGGCATGGTGATGACCAATTGTTTACATTGCCCGCAAATTCAAATTGATTTCATCAGATTCTCGCATGAAATATCAATCTCCAAAAACAACATCCCAATTTGGGAAAACAACCCCAATTGCTAAGAACGGTGAGAGTCGGAAGCAAACGGTTCACTAACCGAGTAGGCGGTTGAATGGTCAGCGAGACAGATGGGGGAGTGCGTGTGGCGGGATATTTAGATAGAATTGGTGCGGGCAAGATACTTATTGACGCGGGTCCATTATCATACGATTATATTCCTGATGTAATTGTTGGAAGAGATGAAGAATTGGGGCAATTAGCTGGGATTTTTCAGCAAATAGAGGACCATACAATTTCTTGTCGCGTTGCCATTACGGGTAATGTTGGGAGCGGAAAAACAGTACTATCGCACGTATTTTCACGAGATTTGCAACGTCATCTTGGTGACCGTAGAGAACTCAAATTGGTTCATGTAAACTGTCGTAATCATCCTTCAAAGACCCAAGTATTGCAGCATATTGTGACACAATTAGATGCAGGACATCCAGAACGTGGTTTTGGTAGTGGTGAAATTTTGCAATCAATACGTAAGCAATTGCATGGCAGCAGTAGACATATGTTATTGATATTAGATGAAGTAGACCATCTTCTAAGGGCTGACAAAGGTGACCTTCTCTATCAATTGTTGAGAATTGATGAAGGTCGCGCCGATAAGGGGACGATTTCTCTTATCATCATCAGTCAGGAACAGGTATTGGACCAACTTGAAGGGGCTGTGTTGTCACGTTTCGGCCGTAGTAATCATGTCCGACTTCAATCATACAAGGCTGCAGCACTTACTGCAATTGCCACTCAAAGAGCCCAACTTGCTTGTCACGATGGCTCAATTTCAGAAGGTGTCCTTCGAGCCATCGGGCAACGTGCGGAAGAAATGGGTGATGCTAGATTAGCAATAGAGTTGCTAGAATATGCTATCAAACAGGCTGAAGTTGCTGGACGGGCAGAAGTGGTTGTTGGCGATGTCCGTTGGCAATCAAGAAACATTGGTCGCACAGTTGAACCAAGTATTGTAGACGAACTAAATCCACACGCTAAGATGGTATTGTTGGCGCTGTGTCGTCGGCTCCGCAAGGAACCCGAAGTTACAAGCGGTGATGCAGAGAAGTTGTACCATGTGGTTTGTGAAGAATATGAGACAGAGCCACGCAGTCACACAACTTTCTGGAAGCATCTCAAGCGTCTTGATGCATTGGATTTAATCAAAGCACGCACAGATAGCCGCTCAGAAGGGAGAGGCCGCACACAATTTATTTCGATGCCAGCATCTCTTCCTGGAACTCTTGAGAAACGCCTTGAAGGCTCATTAAGAGTGAATTAGGGTCGAAACCTGCCGCCCTTATAGGGCGCAATTGCCTTATATGGGGCGCTTGTCGGCGGGCTACTGAGTAACATGGCTGTAGCAGGAGATACCTCATTTATGGCGGCGGTGAATGACACCGATCCAAAGAGCAAGGGTAAGTCGTACTCTGTTGAGATTAAGGGTTCAAATTACAACCATTTCCTCGGCAAGAAAATCGGCGATATGGTGGATGGTCAATTCGTAGGAGAAGGCGACCAGTCCCTACTTGGATACCAACTTCAAATTACTGGAGGTTCCGATAAAACCGGTACACCAATGCGAAGTGACATTCTTGGCGGAAACCGTCAAGCAGTTCTAGTGTCAAAGGGCACAGGATACAAGGCTCACAAGTTAGTGAAGAAGAAGGGCAAGACATACCGTTACACCTACGATGGTATTCGAAAGCGTCGATACTTCCGTGGAAACACAATCAATCAAGACACACGTCAGTTGAACTTGAAAGTCGTTGAGAGCGGCAAGAAGTCGCTAGTCGACCTTCTTGGCGGCGGCGGCACTTCTGAAGAGTCGTGATAGGTATGCAAGAGGAGATGATTTTAACTGGCGCGAAAATTACCTCGTCAGCCTGAAGTCAATATCGGATTAGTAGGCCACGTTGACCACGGTAAAACGACTCTTACTCAAGCGCTTTCTGGCACTTGGACTGATACCCATTCAGAAGAGCGAAAGCGGGGTATTTCTATCAAACTAGGATATGCTGATACTGCTTTTTACAAGACGAAGAAGGGAGAATTCTACGCAACTGGCAAGCGACCTGACGGCAAAAAGGACGATGAGAAGGAACTCAGCCGAGTGATTTCTTTTGTTGATGCACCAGGCCACGAGACGCTGATGGCAGTAATGATTAGCGGCGCTTCCATTATGGATGGCGCCCTACTACTCATTGCTGCGAATGAAAATTGCCCACAAGCTCAAACCCGAGAGCACCTAATGGCTCTAGAAATTGCAGGGATAGAGAATATTGTAGTCGTTCAAAACAAAATCGATATTGTTTCTCGTGAGAGGGCTATGGAATCATATCAAGAAATTAAGAATTTCTTGAAAGGTACAATCGCTGAGGAAGCCCCGATTATTCCAGTATCTGCACATCATGACGTCAATCTTGACATTCTTATTTCAGCGATTGAAGAATTTATTCCAACTCCGAAAAGGGACCCAAAGGATGCAGGCATTCTTCACGTGGCCCGTTCATTTGACATCAATAGACCAGGAGCAAGACCACCCCAACTCAAGGGTGGTGTTATTGGAGGGAGTATCGTTAGTGGCACTTTCAACATTGGTGACAAAGTGATAATCGCACCCGGGCGAAAAATCGTTCAAGGCAAAAAGGCGAGATGGGAGCCAATTTCAACAAGAATTACTAGTCTCAAGGGTGGCGGCAACGACCTTGATTTGATGCATGCAGGAGGACTTTGCGGAATGGCAACGCCTCTTGACCCAAGTATCACCAAGGCGGATGAACTCACTGGACAAGTTGTGGCTCGTGAGGGTGAACTCCCCCCTATTTGGAATCAAGTAGAACTTGAATTAACACTACTCAAAGAAATGGTGTCAGGTGATGGTGGTTCAGCTGACCCTGTCAGACCACTGCAGCCGGGCGAGATGTTGATGGTCAATGCCTCTACTGCTACTTCGGTTGGTGTAGTTTCGTTTGTCAAGAGTACCAAAGCAATACTAGACCTCAGACTTCCAATTTGTGCTTCACAAGGTGGGCGAATTACCTTGTCACGAAGGATTGGCGCGCGCTGGCGTTTGATTGGTTATGCCAATATCAAATGATGTGAGAGGTGAAAGGCAGGGATTTTACCCAGCCACGATTTAGGATTGGTTGGTGGCAGAATGAGTAAGGTGTTGGTTGACGCTTGTGGCTGGGTTGCAGTCATTGAGGGTGGAATCAACATAGACCATGCTATGGCAGATGTTGTTGGCACATTTGAGCCGATATTGTTGAAACGAGTTCTAGAAGAATTAGAACGTATTCAGATAAAAACGACGACACCCCTTCTACTCGATTTATTGAAATCAAGATCTGAAATAATGGTTGGGCCTGAAGAAGCGACACATCCTGATGACCAGTTGGTAATTATTGCAGGACAAGAGAAGTGGCCAGTATTGACAGTTGACCGTCGGTTGAAACAGCGATTAATTGAGATGAACAGTTCCTATATTGAAGTAATGAGCGGTCAAAATCTTCGCATGGTTTCCCTTTGAAGCGTTATTTGATTTGCGAAAAATAGTGGGTGAAAAACCTCGTCCAGGGGCATATAAGACTTCTATCCGGCGATGAAATTATATTCGCGGTAAGTCCGCTTGGAGACATGCCGCAGATGTCAGTCGCCTCATTAGAGTCCAACAATGAAGCAGCAAATGAGATGGTTGAAATGTTAGTGAGCATTGGCGCATGTAGAGAAAATGCATTGATTATTGTTGCTCTAAATGAGAGTGGTGGCTTCCAAAGTAGTAGGGATTTGCAAAAGATGTGTAACTTGCGCCAACCTGAAGTTAGTGTGGCAATGAAAACACTCCTTGAAAGCGAGATGGTCGCTTGTGAACCTCTGAAGGGTGGAGGACGTGGTCGTCCATGCCATAGATACAGTCTCAATGGTGATTTGAAATCAATTATTCATCCATATATTGCTGATGCTGAGGTAAGATTGGCAAAGTTAGGTAATGACATTGCTAGATTAGATGAAGTATCAAGAGCACTTACATCTCAAGTTTCAAATTAAATCTTCAAATCAAGTGTGAGAAAACAGGCTAAGACAACCTGTTGTGTTGTGGTTCCTTGTGAGTATGCCCTTAGAAATTTGCTGTGGGCGCTTGGATATTATTGAAAGGAATAAAGTGCTGCGAAGCAAACCAATTACCATGAGTCACAGTAAGTTGATACTTAACATAGGATGGCTATGCTTACTTGGAGGACCAATTTTCTACATCTTAGGATTAAATATGGATAAATTCTACACTTCTGATGTTGCATGGGCGCCGGCATTAATGTTGTGGGCCATAGCTTTGATCTCAGTAATTATCGGTATTGGCTTAGTGATTGCAGGGCTTCTCATGAAACCAAAAACTGATGACGACACAATAACAGTTGATGATGCGAAGTTAAACTGATTGAATTTCTGTTCAAATCCTTGTGTGTCCGTACCATGCGGGGTACAGACGGAGCCGACATCGGCAGCGAAGATAGATATGCTCGGTGGCAGATGAATGAGGATATGCCATCGAGAAGGAACCTGAAGACGATTGAGTTACTGAAGGACACAGAGGTCAAGCGTTGGTACGAGAGAAAAATACCTCGCTCATACGAAAGTGCGAGAGTTAGACTGAGAAACCTTGCTAATTTCTGTGAGGCCACACGTTTGATGCCTGACCAGATTGCACGGATGGAGGAACCCGAACTGGCGAGAGTAGTGGAGGATTTCGTTGATGTAGAAAGAGAAAGGGGGATGAAAGGCCCAACCATTGTGAAGCGGGTTGATTCCATTCGAGCATGGAGGCAGTACAATGACAAGAAACTCAGGAAGATTGATGTCCCCAGAGCGAGGGTGTATGAGACCACACGCGAAAAGATGGTCCCCACTCAGGAACAACTCCGCACTCTCCTGATGAGCACACCGAATCTGCGTACGAAGTGCATGATCCTGTTGATGGCCCATTCAGGTCTTCGTCCATGTGTGATTGGCCGTGACAGGGGTCGTGAGGGCTTGCGATTGAAAGCGATTCAAGATTTAGTCATCGAGGATGACAAGGTGGAATTCATTCGTGTCCCTGCTCGAGTAATGATCTGGGAGGAGTTGTCCAAGAACAATCACCCCCACAGCACCTTTCTCAGTTCGGAATCAGTGGAGTACATCGAAGCCTATCTAAACGAGCGCATGAACAACGGGGAACGGCTGACTGGTGATTCACCACTCATTTTGAGCAACGGTCCCAAGAACAAGTTCCTGTACGCAACCAAGATTG
>JABIGF010000018.1 GCA_018650285.1 Methanobacteriota archaeon | reverse complement strand
GACATCGTGGTCATGGGCACCCGGCTCTACTTCGAGGCGAACGACGGCAGCACTGGCTACGAACTGTGGGCGCACGAGTCAACCAACGACTCGACCTGGCAGGTGGCCGACATCAACAACGGCGGCGGCAGCGGGGAAGCGAACGACATCGTGGTCATGGGCACCCGGCTCTACTTCGAGGCGAACGACGGCAGCAGCGCCCTCGAACTGCACATGATGGAAATCGAGCACACTATCACTTACGACTGATGCAAATCAATCGTGAAGATGGCTGTGGATTCGCTCTGCGAGAGCTTGGCCGATTCCTGGCACTTGCTGAAGCGCCTTGAGAGATGCCTCATCAATTCCTTTACGGCCACCGAAATGTCGTAGCAATGCTTGCAATTTCTTTGCCCCTAAGCCTTCGACCTCTTCTAATGGGTCTTGTAGGGTGGATTTTGCTCGTCTTTTTCTGTGGAAGGTGTTGACAAAACGGTGTGCTTCATCACGAGCAAATACGAGAAGTCTGCCTCTTCTATCAAGAATTAATGGATCTTTGTTTAGCCGGTATAGCGTCTCTTCTCTTTTGGCCAGTGCGGCAAGTGGAATCCTGTCTTGTAGCCCATGTTCCTCAAGCAATCCTGAAATGGTGGAAAGATGGGTTTCTCCACCATCTAGTAAGAGAAGGTCTGGCCACTCTTCTTGGCGTTTAAGCCACCTCTCTACAACCTCTCTCATCATCCTCAAGTCATCAAAAACATCCTGTTTTACCTTGTATGTACGGTAACCCTTCTTGTCTGGGCGGCCATTTCGTAAGGTTATGCAGGCGCCAACTTTCTCATTTCCTTGCAGTTGTGCCATATCAAAACAGACTACTGTGTCAAGAGATTCAACTTCCAAATAGGTTGCACACTCGGTGGCTGATTTTTTCTCAAGATTTCCTGATGAGCGCTTGTCAAATGCCCTTTGAGCCTGCATCTCAGCGTTCTGGTCTGCAAGTGCTCTCAATGTTGCTAACTCTCCCCTCAGAGGTGTTTTGATTTCGATTGCCCCTTCCCGTTGCTCTTTGAGCCACTCTCCCAATTGTTCGTTGATGGGGGTTGGAGTCAGAATTGTGCGGGGTGGCCTTCTAGATTGGTAATGTTCAGAAATCAAGAGGCTAACAGATTCAGCAACATCGCCTCTGTGAAGTAGTGGGTAATGGGTTTGTCCTGTAACAACTCCTTGTGTAGCATGAAGGAATACTACTGCCCCTAGATCGCCTCTGCTGGCAAATCCAATGGCATCAACATCTTGGTAGAAGCGGCTTGAAACAACTTGTTGAGATAGAGTTCTTTGGACGGCTGCAATCAAATCACGCCTTTGGGCTGCCGCTTCATACTCGAGTTTGTCGCTAGCCGCATCCATATCTGCTTGCAGTGCGGCTAGAAAATCGTCAGCTTTGCCGCCCATCACTTGTTCTACTGCCTCAACTCGTTGCCCGTACCCTCCCATATCGATACATGGGGCTGCACAAAGCCCAATGTGCATGGCTAAGCAACCTTGGGGGAGTAGAGTTGGGCAATCTCTGACACCAAATTGGCGGCGCAGAAGTTGAATCATCCGCTTAGCCGCACCAGCATCTGGAAATGGCCCCCACAACTTGGCATCAGTTGGTGGATGGCGAGTGTAGATGATTCGTGGTGCCTCTTCAGCAGTCATAGCGATGAAAGGGTATGACTTGTCATCTGTCATCAAAGAATTGAATTTTGGTTTGTGGCGGCGTATCAGTTCTCTCTCAAGTGTCAACGCTTCACGCGGATTGGGTGTTACCATGCAATCAATATCATCTGCTTCGGATACTAATTTAGGAATCATAGCGCGGTCTGGGTTTTTTGCGAAATAAGAGCGTACTCGGTCTTTCAAGACTGTTGCCTTACCAACATATAGGACTCGGCCATCCTTATTTTTGAAGAGATAAACGCCTGGTTCTGCCGGCAGATGAAGGCGTGATACATCAACCGGCATGAGACAAACGGCTAAGGTGAAGGGAAATGAACCCACGCCTCTCCTCACGCTTCATGCTCACAGAGGCGGAGACTAGACTGATGCGTCTTCTCTCCACTTATCCAAGTGCCCTAGAAAAGGCATGGGATGTGCCAAGAGACCTCTCGTTACCCGGCCTAGCAGACCGATTAGGGGTGGTTCGCTCGGCACTAAATCCACCCATCACCTCACTTGAAAAAAGAGACCTCATCAAAACTCGTCAAACTCATGTGATAGGTGGCGGGCATCGGAAAAGAACCGTCGTCCACATTACCGAGGAAGGGCGTCAAATTGTAGAAGGAATTGAGCCGCAAGAAGTTGTTGAAAAAACTGGGGAAATTGTTGGATTATTGCCATCATTGACAACATTATATGGCCGAGATGCTCTTGTTGAAAAGTTAATTTCTGGAGTAGAAAAAGGCGCCACATTACAGTTGGTTGGACTTCCTGGAATTGGGAAAACCTCGCTGTTAAGAGTTGTTGCTGAAAACTGCTCTAATAATGGCTGGAATGTGTGTTGGGTGACAATGCAAAGTCATCACGATGTGGGCCGAATTACGGCTGAATTATTGGGCGATTCAAATGCGCCTAAGGATGTCGGAGCGGCGTCAGCCGCCCTGATTGAAATCGCTGACAATTGTCTATTCATTATTGATGAATTACAGGCAGTGCACCAGCGTCATAGTGAAGCGATAACCGAATTACTAATGGTGCTAGCAAATAGCGGTGAGTGCGCTCTTGCAATTGGCTGCCGTGCGCCTTCACCAGTTGACTTTGGTTCGATTTTCAAAATAGATGAAATCGCTGACAAAGAAGCACTAAAACTTCTGCCTGAGGATTTAGAAAATGATGTTGCCGAACAAGTTGTTGACAGGCTTGGTGGCCATCCTCTAGCCCTAAAATTATGGCAACCGGGTCATTCTCTTCCAGAAGCAGATGACCGCATTCAAGAATTCATTCGCACGGATGTTGTTGAAAAATTGGAATCTGATGTTCTTTCAACACTTGACGAATTAGCCGCAGCACCTCTGCCATTATTGGCAGACCAGATGTCAAATGATGATGGCGTTGCCCCACTTGATGATGCTGCTCTGCTTCGTTGGGCAGCAGAATCAATAGAACTTCAACATCTAGTTAGAAATGTACGTCGTACAATGTGGGATGAAGATGAAGCGAGGGATATTCACACCAATGCGGCTAAACATTGGGCGGAAAGAGTAGAACCAGAAGCACGTATTCACGAGGCTCATCACCGAGTTCAATCTGCAAGCAATGATAACGCTGCAGACATTGAAGCAACTCTTGCAGCGGGGATTGATGAAATGTTATCCATCGATTCTGCCGCTGCTGCAGCAATCATTTCCGATGCCATCAATGCTCTACCTAGTGCACACAAACTTCGCCTCCTGTCAACCCGTGTTGCTATTGAAAGAGGAGAAGGTGAATACGCTGAAAAAGAACTTAATGAGTGTGATTCTGAATTAAAAAGTACAGCCGAGTGGCGTCTCTTAAACGCTAGACTTAAGCGACTTCATGGCAAATTTGATGAGGCTAACAAAGAAGAAAAAGCCCTACTTGAAGAAGCATATCCAACTCTTGCTACAAAAATTAAACTGAACAGATTAGTACAAGGATTAGATGACCGATTACCTGGAGAAATTGCTGAAAGCACTAAGGCGGCTATCCAAAAAGGCATCTCTGAAATTGATTTGACTACACTTGCCGCCAACAACAGAAAAGCGGCTTTAGTGACTATTGCTGCCATCCGTCACACCATTGCACTAGATGCAAAAGACCCTGACACAGCAGCAAAGGTTCGCACTGACCTAGCTAGGACCACAAGTCATGATGACCCGATAATAGAGGAGATGGCTGCACGAGCGGCGCTAGTTATTGGAGGAGAAGCGAATCGCATAAAGAGCATTATTTCACGCACTAGCAACCCACTTAGGAGATGCGCACTAGGGCTTCTTTTGGTCAAACACGCTCATGAAACAAATGACCCTGCAGTTGGAGAATTGTTACGCGCTACAGAACATCCACAAGACCTAGGGACTACTACAGCAAGACGGCTTTCTGCATTTCATTGGTATTGGCGGGGAGTAATTGATTCTAGTCAACGGGTCAAATGCTGGCAAGAATCATTGTATCGATTTGGCATGGCAGAATGTGCAAACGCCTACATTCAGTTGCAACACAAATTACACGATAGTATGCGGCTTCTCTAATTGTTCATCACCAATTATCATCATCAAGGTCTATTCCTGTAAACCAATCCGAACCGTCATTTGCCGCACCACCTGCACCACCCATTGGTTGCAAGCCGAGTAATTCTCTTTCAACAGCATGAGTATTTACTGACACCGACCTGACTTCAAGTTGCTTTTCCTTCTTCGCTTCGCGCTTCTGTGCTTTCTTACGACGTCGCCTGTAAACAAGTAAAATTATCAACAATAATAGCCCCATCAAATATGGTAGTATTTCTTGGAAAATAAAGGCATATCCAATAGTAAATTGCAAACTTACCTCATCACTTTGCCCTGCACAATCGTTAGGGTCAACTTCAGTACATAATGGCACGCGATAGATAATTTGCCTGCGACTTCCACCCAACATTTTCTGTTCATCTCTTCCCATTGATGATGAGAACTCAATCTCTAATCCGCGGGGCATTGTCAATTCTAAGGTGATGGCTGGTCTAATGTCTAAATCACGGTCGTTATTGGGATCGCCGTCCTCATTTGTATCTATTGAACCATCCAAATCTTGCTGTTCAGAAATTGGCTCAACCGGAACTAAAATTGGTTCTGGGGGTAATGTAACTACGCCATTTGAACCGCTTGCCGCCTTAATGTTGAAAGTATCAAGAAGGCCTTCAAAGATTGAAGGAATCGCTCCATATCCTGGTGCTGTATTGATGTTTACTGCGCCATCATAATATTGCGCTGAAATCTTTGTTCTATCAAGGCTTAACGAAAATGAGAGAGGTTCATCATCGTCAATAACCCCATCATAAGGCCTCTCCATCCATGGTACAGATGCTGAAAAATGAAGCCCTGAAAGGTCAACTGATAGCATCTCATCAGACTGTTGCATTGCTGACAATTCATCGTTCATCATATCTGCTAAAGAATTAGCAAAAGACTGCAGACCGTTGTTTGAAATCTCAAGTTGATGAGTTTGGTCTCCAAGTGGGACATCAATTGTTTGACCAAGTAAACCATTGATTCCACCATCCTGCTCATCACCAAATGCGATGACATGGCGAATTAAATCAGACGGAATTGCTTCCATAGAAACACCGAAATCATCGGTTAATACACCAGGTGCTTCAATCCTGTAAATATCAACTGAAATATCGCCTTCTACTATTAATTCAATTTCTTGACTCCACTCATGAATCTCAAATGATGGCAAATCAAGTGTCGCCTTTACGCCAATGCAAGAACGCCAATCTGATTTGCAAATTAAATCGCTACTTGAATCACTACAAGCGGCCGAAACATCGCAAATAGGGTCACTCCAGCGGCGATGGTAGGGGTTCGGCCCAGTTATCTCCAAAGAAGTCGTTTCACCACCTCCACTTGATGCAGTCAAGGTGATTGAATGAGGGTCGCCAACATTAGAAGCGATCCAATCAGGGAGTAAAATTGTCAATTCAATTTCTGTCGGCGGTAACCAATCAGGCAAACTTTCAGCGATGAAAGAAGTATCCAATTCATGCTCATAAACAAGTATGGAAAGAATTGCTGAAATATCTTCTTTAGGGATAGATGAGAGATTTTCAAGTCCATCTTGAGCTGAAATAAGGGTAGTAAGTTTCTCAAGCGGGTCGGCTGGGAATGGTTCACTTGAAGTTTCCATAGTAACAGGGAATGTGCCCTCCATCGCGTTAACGCCAAGCAAACAGTGGGTCACTTGAATCAATTCACCACATGTTGTTCCAGGAGAGTGTGTGAAATTCAACCCGCCAGAATTATCTGGTTCTTTCCATGTTAATGGATTCATGACTAAGTCTATTTCAGTTGCACTGAAAACTGCTGACTCAATATCTCCTAAAGGTATCATGTTGGAAAAATCATCCAAGTCCAACAAACCATACTCATGTGCCATCCTAATGCCATCACTAGTAATCCAAGGAATTTCGATATTACCTGAACCGAGTGAAAAGCCCCAATCTTCTAACACCGATTGTGGCAAATAATGAACATCGATTTCAGCACTCAATCTAGTGTTTGTTTCATCTCGTAAATCGGCCGTTGCATAAATTGAGATGCCATGGTCTGTTTCAGGGTCAATAGAGACGGCATTTGTTGTACCATTTCTGTAAATGCTAGTAATTGAAGCGGTAGATAGAGAGTTTCCAGAACCTAAGTCACTGAGCCCATCTGTCATCCAACTACCTGCATTGTATGGCGTACTACCCTGTATTTGAGGAACCAATGAACCATTGCCTCCAACTTCTGAAAATGTCGCATAATTAGGAGGGGTCAAAGTAAATGTTGAACGGTGCCCTGGCCGTGAAACTAGAGTGAAATTTGATGAAACTTCTGCACCCATTGTCAATAATCCCTGAAACGCTCTCTCAATATCAATTGAAGAATCACCAATTCCAAGAAGGTCGGTGCCCACATCTATTTGTGCCACTGAACGCAGGCAAAGAGGTGGCTCAAAGGCATTATTTGGCAATCCAAATACCTCATCAATAGAATCAGCATTCATGTCATCTGTGCAAGAAATACTCTGTCCTTCTATTGTCACCTGATTTACAATTTGACTCTCAACGACTGCTGAACCGCTGTAAGTGTCATTCACTAATGATTCAACGGCAGATGAAAACTCATTGAGAATGAGTTGTCGCACCTGTAATCCAGAACTTGTTGTATAACCTAGATAATTGCGAATGTAATCTACCGGTGCCCCACTATTGTTTGCATCAAAACCGCCACCCAAATCCATTGCTTCTAAGCCAATTGCAGCGCGGTCAAACTCATGCATTTCCCATTCCAATGTCATTGTAATTGAGGTTGTATTATGCATCACAAAATCGTAATTTGAACGCACCCATTCGCCTGACGCCGATGCATCGTGAGCAAAATTATAATCATCACAAATACCTGTCCCATTACTCCAAGTAGCGCAATAATTGTTGGTGACATCGGGGGTTCCTG
Source organism: Methanobacteriota archaeon (assembly GCA_018650285.1). Taxonomy (GTDB): domain Archaea; phylum Thermoplasmatota; class Poseidoniia; order Poseidoniales; family Thalassarchaeaceae; genus MGIIb-Q1. The sequence continues at coordinate 39,445 of JABIGF010000018.1, read as the reverse complement.
GAGGCGGGTCGGCTAGAACTGGCAACGAAGAAAGAAGGGGCACTATCAAGAATGCAAGAATCATCTTTTTTCGTGATTTTTTATTTCCCACTGTTGGCATCAAACCTCTCCCCGTTATACACAGAGTGGCTCTCTGTTCATTTAATTTGGTTCCCCCGCCACGACCTTATTCGGGGGCAACTAGCATGACGGGTGAGCGGCAAGGAAAACTCTCACCCTATTCTACATTAATAGAACAACTAAAATCACATTTAACGGAAAATAATGGTGATTTGTCACTATTAACAAATGTGCCTGACAAATGGGAAAAACATGGAAATCTCCTGCTACTGCCACAAGGCTCTTTTGAAGAATGGAGCGAATATGCTGGAACTGAACTTTGGACTTTGGTGGCCCATTCTCTCGGAGGGCAAAGATTGGCTCTGAAAGGTGAAATTTCTGGACCAAAAAGAAGACCTGGTGCAACCCTTCTACTCGGAGAAGATAGTTGGGTCACACACCGTGAGCATGGAATTGACTATTCGTTTGACATCACAAAATCGATGTTTTCCGCTGGTAATTTGCCAGAAAGAGGTAGAATGGGGGATTTGGATTGCAGTGGCGAAACCATTCTTGACCTCTATGCAGGGATTGGATACTACACTCTGCCCTTACTCGTGCGGGCGGGCGCTACGCATGTACACGCATGCGAGTGGTCAATAGATGCAATCCACGCACTAAATCATAACCTTGAGGCAAACAAGGTGAGTGAACGCTGCACAATATATTCCGGTGACAATAAGCTCGCTGTCGCCCAAAACGGTTCTGCTGCAAAAGCACTAGGAACTTGTGACCGTGTGATGCTCGGACTCCTACCATCTTCAGAAGATGGCTGGCCTCTCGCCCTAGCGGCCCTCAAACCAGAAGGAGGACTGTTGCACATTCACGGCAATGCACCGAGTGGTGGTGAAGAAAAGTGGGCGAACTCTGTAGTTGAACAACTCTCAGAAATAGATAGCCGAAAAGTGGAACTTGTTAATCTTGTGAAGGTAAAATGGTACTCGCCCCATGTTAGGCATTGTGTCCTAGATATCCAAATTGGATAACTACTCAGAAATTGTGCTATTTGCGTAAAATGAATACAACTCATCAAGTTCAACAGGATCTGTATGTGCACCTAATGTGAAATCAACAATCACACCGTTTTCATCAACAACAAATGCGTGAGGTATGCCTTCTACTCCCAATACATCTGACAATCCAGGAGCGTTCATGAATGGCCTAGAGATATTCCGCCCAATCTTTTCTTCTGATGTTTCCTTCCATTCACTCATATTCGAGTGCTCTTCTCTAATATCTTTGTTGAAAATCAACAACTTGCCTTCAGGGATTACTTGATCGTAAGCATCTAGAGTAGACTCACAATGAGCGCACCATGGAGCAGAAAAATATGCAATCCAAACTTCTCCTTGCATTGAAGTTAAATTCCAAGATTGTTCGTTCTGGTCAACCCCAAGGAATGATGGCATTGGCAACCCAGTCCAATTTCCATCGATTTCAATAGTACCACATTCCATTTCTTCACAACTATTTGTCCAATCACATGGTATCCCAATACATCCTGACATAGAAGTAGAGAGTATTGTCATCAACGCAAATAGGGCAACTGCCTTCTTGCTCATGAATCCGCTATACACCACCACCTATAGTAACAATTGGTTCAATGTTTTGACCATATCTCCTATTTTCAATTCTCAACGCTAAAGCGTCACCCTCATGATAGAGACGCCTATGGGGCAACTATGAGTGAGCCGTTGGAGGCTGAATTGGTTGCTGATGAAAGCAACCATTCAGATGCTGCCGCTCGTGAAAAAATGCAACTAAATATGGCGATGGGCGCAACTGCAATCATCATTGTAATTTTCATGATAATAGCATCCGTTTGGGGCACCGTCTCCACGCATGGAGGTGGATATGGTCCAAACGGGCAATGGGAATGGTGGGAAGTTCCCCTTGACCAACGCCATAGTATGGGGCTGAATGTGACCGGAGAGCGTTCTGCTCTACCTGAACTTGGACCATACAATTGGAGCGGGCCAACTGAACATTTTGTTGAAGTTACTCTTCCTGCCTCAGAGCAAGATGCTGGATTCCCTGGTCCAGCATTAATGCATGTCGCTTTGTGGATGCCTGATGTTCCCAATGGAACAAAGGTCCCCGTCATTGCAACTGTCCACCCCTACTACGATTTTGGCGGCGAAGGTTTACCTGGCGCCGGAGATGATTCTACTCCAAACACTGTGCCAGATGGCGGGGTTGGAGCATGGGTGCTTGACCAATTCGTGCCCTATGGATACGCATTAGCACAAATTTCAACTTTCGGCACTGGAAAGTCAACCCACTGCCAAGATGTCAAAGGACTTGGTGAACAGACTGGGATACAAGCTGCTGTCCATTGGCTTGGTGAGCAAGAATGGAGCAATGGAAATGTAGGCTTAATGGGGAAATCATACGCTGGAACCACTAACTGGGAAGCGGCCCAACAACCATCTGAACATCTCAAAACAATAGTTCCGATTTCAGGTTCCATTGGCGTTCAACAAATGTTCTATCGCAACGGTAGTAGTGAGAGCCGAGCGATGGCATACGACGTTCTCTATCAAGGCGCTACTACCGACATGACTGAGGACGATATGCGGATGTGTAGTGATGATATCATCGGACCCCTCAGCCCTTGGACTACATGGGTTGGAGCAGGATTCGGGGGCGATGAATGGAACGATTACTGGGATGAACGCTATCACCTCCAAGATGTTCTTGACAACTACGAAGGAAGTGTCTATCTCGTATGGGGCTTACAAGACTGGAATGTCGACCCCTACCACGCTTACCCTGCATTTGAAATGCTAAATGCGGCCGGTATTCACACCCGCGCAATCTCTGGTCAATGGGCCCATAACTATCCCGACCAACCAGATAGGCACAGCAGTTTAGGTAGTGGATATGGCGGTGAAGGGTTCCCCAACATGAGCCGTATGGATTGGGCAATAGAACTGTTCAACTGGTTCAACTATTACCTCAAGGGTATAGGCGAGGAGCCAGGAGCAGTAGTGCAAATCCAAACTAACGATGGACACTGGCATGTTGAGGATACTTGGCCACCGGAAGATATTGTTTGGAGAGAATATGGTCTATCTTCATGGGATGGGGGCTTTCTAGGCACCGTTTCAGCCACTCAAAGCATGACGATTACTTCACCACCATTAGAAAGTGACTTGCACATTTCAGGACTTGCGAAACTACATTTCAATGTCAGAACAAATGCTTGTAATGGTGGCCAAATGTTTGCAACTATGTATGATGGCACCGATAATTTACGCTTAGGTCATGCAACTATGGATGTGAGATATCGAGATGGCGGGTATGATTCTCAAACTACTCTACCATTCAATGATTATCGGATGTTAATGGAATTCAATCCAATGGATGTCAAGATTCCTGCAGGGCACACGATTCAATTGGTGATAACTGAATCTGGTGAAGACTATCTCCCTTCACCTTGTGCTGCATTAGGCTTGGTAATTGTCGGAGGAAAAGAGGTACTAAGTTTACCCATAATTGACCGACCAGATAACGACCCACACTGGTTCACAGTTCCACAACTTGAACTTGAATTAGAAAGTTGAAGAAATTACTGTACCAAAATTTTACTCTTCTTCAGAAGGGGCCTTTTTTGTTGTTGGCCCGTATTCTAAATGCCAGTCATCATTAATTTCATCTTCTCTTCTTTCTATGGCATTTCTCAAAATAATTCCATGGTGTGTGTGTAATTTTCTATTACGCATGGCATTATTAATTTCATTTTCTATTGCCACAAGGTCAGTTACTGACGTTACCTCCCTTATTGAGATGTCAAAGGTACGGAACTTTTTGTTTCTTGATAATCGCATAAATGTGTATACTGGAATTAACCCTATTGGAATAATTAACTCAGATGAAAGTGCAGAAAAAAGCCATGAAAGTGAAATTTCAAAACCATCGTTATGATATTCATTTGTGAATCCTTTACCCGGGACAAAGAAGAATCCTGATTCCGGCCCATACATTGTGAAAGGCGTTTCATCTTCGTCAAAAGTGTCACTACCTCTCTCCTCTTCAATTAGGTCCGGCCAACCATCATTATCATCATCTAAATCAACAATATCTGGGATGGTATCAAAATCACTGTCATCCGGTGTGCTCGAAGCATTGAATATGTCATATTTCATCAACGCATTTGAAGAAGCGATTTCCAACTCATTAGTTATTCCATCTCCATCAATATCATCATCAAGAACATCGGGAATCCAATCTTGGTCAATATCTCTACACCCCTTCATATGGATTCTACTTGACCCGTGAGTATTTGGACAATCGTCAGAGATATTGGTATTAGATTGATCCGCATATCCATCTCCATCACTATCTGACCACGCATCCGGGTGGTTTGGAAAAGCATCATCAGAATCGTTGTACCCATCATTATCAGAATCTGTGAACGATGGTTGAATTGATAATTCGATACTGTTTACTTCTTGAGGGAAAGCAAGCAATAGAACAATGCTGACTACTAGCGGAAATAGCCATGCTCTCTTAAACATCAAATTTGCCGAGAGCAATCATGTTTATGAAATCCTATCACTTACATGGAATAGTAATAACGAATAAGGTTCAACCTTTCCGTTAGAACCAATGGGGCAAGTTAAGTCTCGGTTTTTCGCTGGCCTCTTGGCTCTAATTCTTCTTTTCCCTGGTTGCCTTGGAACCTCTACAGATGATTTGGAAACACCACCGTTTCCTCAATTTATATCACTTGCAGACGATAATATAACCTATACACTTTCAGATTTCTCTGGTGCACCCTTTGTTGTGATTTTTTCAGCAGAGTGGTGTGATTCACCGTGCCATATGACCATGCATGCCATTAACTCTGCATTAAACGAACCCGCTATGATAGTAATGAGTACAGACCCTCAAGACGAACCTCAAGGAATCACTCTTCAAGACTGGCATGATAAGGCTAGTGCATACGATGATGAAGAGGGAAATTCAGGTCAAACACTTGAATTCCCATTCATGAAAGGTGTTGATGCATCAAAAGAATTAGAAATTGATGCTAGACCAAGTATCTTATTTGTTGATAGTGATGGCAAAATTATAACTTTACACGAAGGTGGTGTGACTGATGAAGATGAAATACGAGGCTACTGGACTTCTGCCGGTGGTACACTTTGATGCGTGTTCTAGCTTTCGAAGATTCATACGATATTGAAGCGTTATTAAGTGCTGGTAATGTCGATACTAGTCAAATTACTCTTGAACAGAAATGGAATTCTGAGAATGCTATTTCTGTGATTCAAGAGTTCGCTCCAAATGTCCTACTGCTAGACCATTTTATGCCTCCAATGAAAGGTCTTGAACCATTGAAGGCTCTTATGCTATCTGTGAAAAATGGTGAATTACAACGGCCTGAAATAATTGTAGGAATTAGTTCTGCAGGTTTTGCAAACCGAGCGATGCTCAGTGCTGGCGCTGACCAAGCAATTTCAAAGTTTAATCTAGCAACTCTAGATATCTGGCAAAAAAATGGTGAATAATTAAATTATTCACCAGGATACCAATCTTCGTCACCTGGCATACGATACCACCAAGCACCATCATCGTCGCGCCACCACTCGACATTTTCGTCATCAACGTAGTAGTCTTCATCTTCTTCTTCCTCTTCTTTAACATCAACGCCTTGCTCACGCAAAATGTCTTTCTTGACTTCCTCGGCAGTATCTTCTACATCACTGAAAACACGACTACCTCCTGGATCTTGAGATTGCATATGGTCGTGGTCACCTGAAGCTATTGCTTCATCACTATCTTTGTAAAATTCTTCAGCCATTTGACGCTTGTAATCATCATACTCGTCAGAGCCCCACGAACCTTGGAAAGAATCAGAACGTGCGCGCATCAAATCATCTAGATTTACTGGCCCGCCTAACTCTATGTCGGGTGCATCTGGCATGTTGGTCTCATCATAGGATTCTTCATCGGCAAGTAATTTTGGAAACACTTTGCCTGATGGGTGAATTTCCTCAATCGCCTCAATCAGAACATCATGTTCTTCTTCATCAATATGCTCGTCATTGTATTCACGACGGACAATTTTAGCAATTTTGTTCAATTCACGCTCAAGATTTTGGCCATCATGACTTGCTTCAGTCTTCTCAATATGCCTGTTTAGTCGGTCATATGGGGTGCCGGTTAGACTACCTAGAAAGCCACCAATTCCTTTCTTCTTTCGCGCCATGCCGTCTCCCCTCCGCATGGATGGAGGGCCAATCCTGTTAAGGATTCACCGCCGGAGCGTGTGCATGGTTGACGGTTGGCTAGTGCATGCGATGTCCGCTTACAACGCCGATTCGTTGGCAAATAAGGACGGATATCGCGGCCTAGTAATGATGTCTGGTGAAACACTTGAGCAACTTCTCCATTGGACATTGGAATCTCTTCCTGATGAAATATTGATTGGCCTAGATGCCGATAATAATCGCCCTCATCGCCAAGAAGTTGAAGAATTGTTTGAAGGAGTTGAACATGACAATGAACTCTTTGCGGGCCAAGGGTATATTCTCAAAGAGCCGACAATTGTTAACCGAGGCGACTCATATTCTGTACATCATGTTCCAGAAGAATGGACTGATGGAATTTTCTCTGAAAGTCGCGGGCCACGTGGTGGACGTTTTGTCCACTGGTTGCACACCCATCCAAATGCTGTGGCGATTCCCTCTCAGCAAGACGCTGAAGCGGCGCAATATACACTTGGAGTTGACATGATACTAGGAATAGAGTTCTCTCCATCAGGCCCTTTTGGTTGGTACGAAGATGCCGAAGGAGTACGACGAAAATTACAACCTGATTACCAAAATGATGCCGCGGAAAAATCAGCGCCTGATACATCAAAACGCGGATGGGGAAGATGGCGAAGTGCCCCTGAAAAACCAGTATTGGGTATTGCTCCAACCGGTCACAAGATTCACGGATTAGAACTCATCTCATTTCATCGCTCAGGCAACGGAATCAATGTCATCTTTGTTGATGATGATGGATTCCCATATGGTTGGCCAGATTTCTAAATGCCTAACTACGAAAGATTCGCTCACGATAATAGGCTAATTCAGCAACTGATTCACGGATGTCGTCAAGAGCACGATGCCCGCCTGCTTTTTCCATAGAAGGTATTTCAGGATTCCATCTTTTTGCTAACTCTTTGACTGTTGAAACATCTATGCTGCGATAATGAAAGTGTTCATGTAATTCTGGCATATAACGACGCAAGAAACGGCGGTCTTGTGAAATGGTATTGCCGCATAACGGTGACATTCCTTTGCTAGTATATTCTTGCACGAACTCAAGTGTGAGGCGTTCTGCCTCTTTCTCATCTATTTTACTCTCCAAGACCTTCTTTACTAATCCACTAGATGTATGATGTGAAGTATTCCATTCATCCATTCCAGCCAACAATTCTGGTGACTGACTAATCACTAGACAAGGACCTTCTGCAATAATATTTAATTCAGAATCCGTGATGATTGTTGCAATCTCAATGAGACGATTTTCATTAGGGTCTAATCCCGTAAATTCGCAGTCAATCCACACTAGGTTGTCGCTTGTCATCGGAGTCGGTCAGCGCCGCCCATTGAAGAGGGTTGGCCTTATTTCGTAGGCGCAGGTTGTTAGGTGAGGGGCAATGGGAAGAGCCATGACGGAGCAAGAGGTTGGCTTTCTTGAACTGCTCCGAGTTAATCATAAATTTAGGCGATATATGGCCGGAAATACCATTTCAATGCTCGGTGAATGGTTTAACACAGTTGCACTTTTTGTATTAATTGACCAACTCACTGGTTCAGAACTCGCTCTAGGATTACTTTTCGTACTACGAATGTTCTCTCTTGCTTTCCCTCAAGTATTCACAGGGATGCTTGCTGACAGATTTAGCCGCAAATGGTTGATGGTTGGCGCTAACTTTGCCTCCGCTGTTGCAGTTGCTAGTTTTCTGCTGATAAAAGATGCAAGTGATGTCTGGATGGTCTATTTATTGTCAGCGTTGTTGATGTTGTTTCATGCGATTTATCTCCCCGCAGAGAATGCCACCATGCCTAATATTACCAAACCAAATGAATTACTGACTGCCAATGCAATGAATTCAGCAACTTGGTCTGCATCTTTGGCGATCGGAGCGGCTGTAGGGGGTGCGGTGGTTGCTAGCCATGGTGTAGAAATCGCTTTCATAGTCAACTCAGTTGCCTTCATTATTGCAGGATTGATGATTGCCACCATTGATATTCCTCAAGAGAAGGTGAAAGCCTCAAAAGGCTCTTTTGTCACAACCAGTATCTCACAAGTTGTAGAAGGATTTCGCATTATCATTACAACTCCACGGATTTCTAGAATCATCACCGCCAAAGCCGCTTGGGGGCTGTTTGGCGGCGGCCTAGTCTACATGCTAATTCTTGTCGGAGCAGATATTGGACTTGGTGAAATTGCTGCTGGAATTGGACTTCTATTCGCTGCACGTGGCGTAGGTACTGGACTAGGTCCAATCCTAGCTCGTTACGCCTTCACAGACCGCGAAAAATGGCCATTACTCATCGGTTGGTTGGTATCTGTTTGTGGCATTGGTTACATTGCCATGGGCTGGTTAAGTTGGGGTTGGTGGGTCGCTCTTTTCGTGGTCTTTTCTCATGCTGCTAGCGGTGTGAATTGGGTAATCTCAACCGTTCTACTTCAAGAGAGAAGTGAAGATGAATGGCGAGGAAGAATGTTCTCTACAGACTTCCTGTTGCTAACTATGGTCAATGGGTTTTCAACATTGGCTGCAAGTTTGATTTTAGAATACACAATGATTGAATTACGACAACTTGTGCAAATCTTCGCTGTATGCCAATTACTTTCGGGAATCATTTGGGTATTGCTAATTGCTCCTGGTGAGAAAAAATACTTGGCCGAACTCAAAACCCAAGAGGGAAAGAAAATATTGAGTTGAAAGATATGAAAGAAGCAACTGATGTATTTTCGCAATGGGCTGAAGAAGGCCGTGACCTTGGAATGGAACAAGGTCACGCTGCTGCTGTTGATGAAATGCTGAATGCAGTAATTTCAAATCTGCCACAGCCATTTTCAGCGATTGATATCGGCTGTGGCAACGGCTGGGTTGTACGCAAATTCACAACCCTAGGGGCAAACGATGTAGAAGGAGTAGATGGTGCTAAAGAAATGATTTTAAAAGCCCAAAAAATCGACCCTTCTGGAAATTATCATCTTGCGCAGTTGCCCGAATGGACACCAAAAAAACAGTTTGACTTAGTTCATAGCATGGAGTTCCTCTACTATCTAAAAAACCCACAAGACATGCTCACTAGAATCCACGATAATTGGCTAAAAGATGGTGGCTGGCTAGTAGCTGGTGTTGACCATTATCAAGAACATAAAGCAAGCCTAGAATGGCCATCAAGTCTCAATGTCCACATGACTACAATGGGTATCCATGAATGGGAAAATGCGATGGAAAATGCCGGGTTCCAAAATATCAAAATCTGGCAATCCGCCGCCTCTAAAAATAGCCCAGGTACTCTCTCTATGCTCGGTCAGCGTGCGGCGGATTCATGAAGCGTCCGCGGTGCGGCTCGCTCAATGGCTGACCTATTAGACCAGAGTGATGAACGGGGTATGGCAATGAGCCCAACCCTCCCTGAAGGGTGCAAAAATTATCTAATCGATATCGATGGAACCGTTTGCGAAGACATTCCTAACGAAGAGGCATGGAGAATGGCGGAGGCGGAGGTCTTTGATGGGGTTGTTGAAGTCATCAATGGATGGTACGATGAAGGGCATGTGATCACCTTCTTCACTAGCCGTACAGATGACCATTCCGTTGTCACAGAAGAATGGTTAGACAATACCGGATTCAAGTATCACGATGTACTCTACAACAAACCGCGTGGCGGGAACTACCACTGGGTTGACAATCACACTGTGCGAGCAACAAGATTCACCTCAAAGTTCACTGAGTTTGTCAAGAGATGGGCTGAGGTTGAAGTCTTTGACGATGATGACATCTGAGTTACCAGACGTTGTAAAGTCCAACAAGGACTACAATTGGGGCATTAGATAGATAATGAATAGTAACCACAATATTGGGAAAATACTCCAAAAGATGGTAGTTGCGATTTCTGAAATTCCACGCTCCGTGATTTGTTTAAAGTGGGATTCTAATGTGTCATCAAATTTTCTTACTGCTGCATCAATCCCTTCCCTAACTAAAACAAGTGGGGCTTCCAAAATTGTATCGATTGCATCTAGAACATTTACTAGCACTTTTGCACCTGGAATATTTGAGCCTTGGCCACTTTCTAATTTATCCTTAGCAGAGTTTCTGATTGTTCTTTTTACTAGACTTTTTCCAAGTTTAGCTAATCCTCTTTTCCACCCCACTAATATTGTAAGACCAGCACTAATACTAATTTGAAATGTCTCTAATTTGGTTTCAAAATTAATGATTTTTTCAAGTAACTCATTAAGGAATTGATTTGCACTCATTGAACGACGTATGTCTACTACCAACCAAAATATCAAGCCGGTGACTGTGACAATAGTGGTTAAAGAACCGAGTTCTTCTAACGAAATTTCTCCAAAGGCAGTTTTCCAAAATATTATTGCTGCAAATAGATATGGGATTATGAGTAGTATGCTTTCTCGCATAATGAATTGTTTCATACCAGGGATTTTCAAATTGTTAATTTCTGTAATCGTATCTTTGACTTGCCCATGGAGATGGATTCGCGCCTTGTTCAATGGTGATGACAGCATGTAAACTCTAACAAATAATGGAATAATGAGCAATAAGAAAAAAATATCTCTTAGAGATGAAGGGGGTATTGAAGGCAATATGCTAGTAAATGACATTCTTTCACCTCAAAAGAAAAATTGGATACAATATAAGATGGATAAAGGCATTAAATTCAAGGCTAAACCCTTGCCAACCCTCTTCCATGAATGAATAGAAGCAAGCATGGAATCAAACTCCTTCTGTGCTCTTTCATCTATTTTTGCAGCAGCAATTTTAGCGGTTTCTTTAGTTACTTTTCTAACAGCCATTGCCTGAGGGACAAGTTTCAAAGCATTCTTAATTTTCTTCCCAACACCAACATCATCTGACTCTTCCCCCATCTCCGCAGGACTGTTAACAATTTCCATTTGTGATAAATTATCTAACTTCTCTCTTCCCCAGCCAAAAGTTTTCATCATATTTTTCACCATACCTGGATGTTTCAATGCATCATAGAAAATATTTGAAGAGTGAAGTATAGCATTAACTGATCTTCTAGTTTTGATGATGTCACGGATTTCAAAAAAAGACCAAATCGCGAATAATAATATGCAAGCAATCAAGAAATTTTGTGAAGTTGGCCAAGGAGATACAGGAGGGCCGATAAACAAACGCCCACTTAACGCAATTATACTAGGAAATATGAGCAATAATAATTCACCAAAAATTAATCCATAAACTCCTTTTAATCCCGTAGCCTTTACTATTCGCCGCAACTGAATCCACAGAGTTTTCTTATCTTTACCATACTTGGTCAACAAACCTTCGTAAGGCCCCCATAACATCAGAACTCTCAAGATAAAATGTAGTGCTAAAACGTATAGATATGCCATCCATAAATCTGAAGGTGGAAATGAAAGAACAAGAGGCCCGAAAGGAACGAGAAGAAATGGAGCACCAAATGCCATGTTATCCCTCCGTGGGTATGCAGTTGATTAGCGCATCGGAGATAATCACCATACTGATTTACCTATGCTCATCAATAAAGTCTGCATCTGTACTGATTACTCTTACGTATTCCCCATCTTTTGTCTGGTGAACATCATATCTTAGCCCATCATAAAGAGATGCACCGATGAAACCACCTACAATCCCGAAAATTATCGAGAAAAATGGATTTACCATCTTATTCACTCCTCTATTTTTGGAGCAAATGTGTTTCCAACCATCGAACGGACTTTGTCTTCCATGCTATCCATTAATGTACACGCCTTTCGTCCAAACTTCCTACCCATTGCATAAGACATTCCAGCAGTTCCAGCGCTTGAAATAGCAACGCCTGTGTAATAGATTGTACCAATACCAATACCAGCAATCAATGGGATCATTTCTTACCCCTCCTTGACTTCTTGGTCTCATCATCTACAATTACTACCTCTTGGACTGAACCATCTTTGTTTCGTAGATCTTCTTCATCAGCATAACGGCGGAAATAGTGACGATAGCTACTATGAGCAACCCCCGCCACAAAAAAACCAGCCGCTGCTAGTACCGTTCCTGCAAACATATTCTGTATCATTTTCATTCACTCTCCATTTTTTCTTCATTTTCTTCTATGTCGGGCTCTTTCCTAGCCTGGCCTGTTACAACTTTGGTCACACTCGTGCCAATAGTACCAACAACATTGCCAGCAGTCTCGATGCCAACCTTAGTGACCTCACCTGTAACATCAATGACCGCGCTTATTACACGGCCACCTCCGACTGCTAGATGAACGACTGTCTCTTCACCTGCATTGACCATTTCTTTTACTGCTGCAGTAAATTCATCAACCAAAGAGGTGAGACCTTTCGAGACCTTGTCTACCGGTTTTTTGCCCGCCATGAAACTGCGATAGCCGCTGAGGTAATATAGTCCGGAGAGAAAACATAGGAGGTTAATAGACCACCTAAAATGAGTCAGATGGTAAATAGAAGAATGATTCTGGATAGTATTCGCCACGTTGACATAATTGGATTAAACGACCGATGTCAGAACGCCAAGTTCGCCCAACAGGAGTGATATTAAAATGCAATTGCGGATGCCCACCCCTACCTTTTTTTCCTTCATCAATACATTCAATTAGCCCTAAATCTGTAAGTTTTTCAAGATGAGTGCGCAATTCTTTACGATCAATTCCAGTTGCCCTTTCAATACGGACAAGGCGCCTTGAATCGAAATCCTCTGCTCGCATTCTAGAAAGATACAACAAAATTCGATAAATTGAAACGGGCAAATCCCTCTGCTTCCTCATACTACCACTAATGGGGACTAGTACACCCCTAATTTTGTTATCGGTATTGAACACAAGTATCATCTCCTATATGCTGGTGCAACAATCAATGGCATTCAATCACAACTTATCAGATTGGCTCGGAATCTCAATTGATGATGAGTGGCTTGAAGAAAATGTCCGCTGGAAGGACTTTGGCACCGGCGTACGCCTAGGCAAACTGGCCCGTGAAGGTGAGTGCTCTTTGGTTCTGTACGACGCAGATTCCGAAGTAGAGGTAGAGGCTTTCATGCCCCATATGCACCCTGGTGGAGAAGCATACCTCGTACTACGTGGAGAAGTCTACGATGAGGCTGGAACTTATCCTCAAGGAACCCTCGTATGGATGGACCCTGAGACAACACACACACCAAAAACTAGAGAGAAAACTCTGATTCTAGTACTTTGGCCCAAAGGCGTCAAAGTCATCTGAGCGCTAACAAACTACCAAAAAGTTGGATTATACCGAACGTATTGTGAATCCAATAAATTGGAGCTCCTTGCCAATCGTCACCGCATGTATGGTAACAATGGTGAGAAGCAAGATCGTTGTCCAAAAATGAATTCTTCGCCAAGATTCGTAAGTCCATCTATTCCAGAACCATTTCCGGAAATATCCATGCAGCGCTAATAGAACCATCAGAGTCGCAGCAAACGACCCTAAGTTGAACATCAGTGCGAGTTGCTCCCCTAGAGCCATCCACAATGGGAAAGAGGTTACTTGGTTGTTCCAGTGGCCAAATACCAACAATAAGGCATGGAGAAAGGCGCCTAGAAGTATTGTCACTGAGGCGATTCCGTGTAACCGGTTCGCATAGACTCGCGTGGCAACCCATTCCTTCACCGTGCCACTGCGTAGGCGAAATATCTCCATCACCGTGAAATCTAGCAGTAACAAGAAAAAGACGGACAACCCTGTCCATCTACCAATGAAGTAAATGGTGGCCGCTGAAAACATCTTATCACTCAATATTCAATTTCACTAATAGACGCTTTAGTTGTCACCCATTTCATCTAACAAATCATCAATACCACTCATTGAAGATGATTCTGTAAAGCCGCCTCCAAGTTCTTCTAGAAGTTTATTGGAATCAACTGTAGACCCAACCATCTCGTCTTCAATGTTGGACAGTGGAGATTTCTTCATCCATCCATCATTTGACGCCTTTTCAGCAATAATCTCCTTCTCCAACTCGACATTTTCATCAAACTCACGGATTACCTTTGACAATTTCTTCACCTCTCGCTGATAGACTACACCTCGAGCATTTCGGAGGGTCACAGACGCCCATGCCACTCCTCCAAAGATGAGAAGAACATTTGCAAGCACAAGCCACCATGCCCAAGAAACAAATAGTTGACGTGTCGCTATTTCATCAACTGGAATCATATTTGCTTGAACTGTTGGCCCACTTAGGAAATCTATTGCAGGGTAGGCTGCTTCATCTTCAGCGTCACTTACGCCGAAACGATGCAAATGTTCGCCATCTGTCAGTTGTAGTGTGATGCCAAAAATAGTCCCGTTCTGATGATCGGTCATGTTGACTGGCTCTAAGTTGAGTATCACACCATCAAGTTCGAGCCAAACTGAAAGTTCAGTATCTGTTGTCCAATCCGCATCAACAACTTCAATGAGAAATGTGTAATTATCTTCCACTGAAGCAGCAAATGGGTCAAGAGTCATCCTTCCATCGGATGGCGGTTTGAGAATTGGTGGCACATTTGGAGGAGGTGGAGCCTCTACATTTGGAAGTGGCAGCATTAAATTCAGTTCTATTGGAAAGGCAACTCGTTCACCTTCTCCAACCTCACTAGAATAGTTAGACATGGCCGTGAACTGAACTGTATGATTTACCCCTACTGGGAGGTTTGAAATCACTAATGACCACGATTGACCTTCACTTGCATTATTGCCATCAAGCCTCTGCATGATACTTGGATTACCATTAACCCAAGCGATGACTGAGCCATTAGCTGGTGCATCATCTTCTGCATCAAAGAAAGTCACCCTGAGTTCCACCTCTGTGCCAGTAAGAATTACCGGTTTAGTGAGATTTGCAATCTCCTCAAATGAAGTTGCAGATGTGTCATTGAATACTTCATTGCCATCAATCAAAATACTTGAATTAGTCAACCAAGGTGGGCTGTCAAATCTAATGACTTCTAATTGCAATTCGCCACTCTCAGGAATTCTGTGATTACGACCATCTTCTACCGCCTCAAAGTGGTAACTATGATTGCCAACAGAAAGCAAAGTCCCAACAGTGAACTGATTTACAACACTCCAATCTGAAACAGTTGAGTTGAGACTCAATGGCTGCTGAGTGCCATCAATTACTATCACAATACTTTCCGGCGCCATCTCGGCCGGATTAGAATAATTGATTGAAAATGTGTAGAGAGTTGTTTCATCCCCCTGAGTTGGAGAAAACGATGCTGCTGAAAGCACATCACCTACTAGAATTGGACCTTCAAGCGATTCTAATCCAACTGGATTTCTGTTGCTTCCATACTGATTTATTGCCGTAAAATAGTGAAAATGATTGACTCCAACAGACAATTTCGTTGTATAATCAAATCTCCATCCAAGCGCCCCCAAATCGGTCACCACCGGCTGGATTCCTGAATCAGCCCCGTCCAACCAGAAAGTCACGCCTGTACCATTCATGCCACCCCCCTGTGCAAGTGTGATAGAATAGGTGAAATCGGTTTCGTTATTCCCAACCAACGGTGAAAGTGAACTATTCACAAGAGTTGGAGGGCTTCCGACAAATGGCCCTGAGTAAACTCCTGTAAGCGGACCTTGTGGGCCCTGTGTAACCTCATCACCTGCCGGTAACCGCACCCCTACTTCACCATCTGAACCTTGGAAAAAGTAGGTGTGATAACCCGCTGATAGTGCCATTGATGAACTAACAAATCTCACACCTGATACTGGGTCTCCCCCGCCAGGGTTAGCCTCCGAAAGTGAAAGAGAGGTCCCGTCAAGAATGAGTCTCAGATAAGATGGCATGTCGCCGTCAGGATCGCGCCAAACGACTTCAAAATCAAACAGTTGGTTGACATCACCTTGTGATGGTGAAAACGCTGCTTGAGAAATTTGAGGAGA
The DNA here is from genome assembly GCA_018650285.1 of Methanobacteriota archaeon. Lineage (GTDB taxonomy): Archaea > Thermoplasmatota > Poseidoniia > Poseidoniales > Thalassarchaeaceae > MGIIb-Q1. The sequence continues at coordinate 23,191 of JABIGF010000018.1, read as the reverse complement.
TGTATTAGGAGGCATTACCTCAATTCCTGCTGACAATTGGTCACTACCAGTTCGGCTGAAGTGTTGTGCTATCGCAAAAACACTGACTGTCAGAGTGTCAACACCCATCCCTTGATCCGCTGTCAGTTGCCAAGAGATATCCACTATGTTGCCTGGAACTTTGTCGTTGTAAGTATAGGTTGCAGGTGAAAATGAAAAATGATTTTGGTCGGATGAAAGCGTGACATCAGTATCAGTCAACCAGTAATTCTGCTGATTTTGGTCAAGATTACCACTCAATACCATTCGCACACTTACAGTGAATACTTCTTGGATTTCGACTTCGGCAGGTACGCTAAACTGTGATAATGTGACATAGACACCGTAATTGCCACCATGGCAATTACGACAAAGATTTGATGTTGTTTTACTGCCAGCATCAACGAAAGTGATTGTGCTTGGAGCTAACATCAACAAAAAGAGAATGATTGTCAATTGTTTACGAATATTCAACAACCTATCAAACCCCCTTTATTTCGGGGTATGCGTATAGAGTTTAACTGAATCCCGAACGCGTTCTAAGCAAAACCGAATATGTATAGGAATGGATTATTGAAAATTATTCCTGTTTATTCAACATGACGAAGAATAGAGATGCTAAATATTGCCGCTGAATTGAATACTAAGAAGCCCACCGCCCAATCATCTGACACTGCCCCGCTGTGGGATTGTGTTGTCGGAGGCGTGCGTAATGACAGCTAAAGGAAGCCCATTAACAGTACACACCGGCGAAAGTGAAATTGAACCTAGCATCGCTGTCACACTTGCTAAACAATCCTACCAACTTGTTGGCAAACATGGTGGAGTCAAAATTTGTCATTGGACAAAAGAGGATTTGAAAAATGGACGTGATTGCTACAAAGGCACATTCTATGGGATTGAAGCGGGAAACTGTATGCAAATGGCCCCCAATGTGGACACCTGCAACCTCGCTTGCTCATACTGCTGGAGAGAACCGCATTCCGATAAATTGCAAAAAATTGACGACGACCCGCTTCATTTGTTCTACGAATCCGTTCGCGCCCAACGCCGTCTTCTAACCGGATTCAAAGGCCACAAAGATGTTCCATTTGAAAAATGGGAAGAATCGCAAAACCCCAAACACGTAGCGATTTCCCTCAATGGTGAACCTACCCTCTACTCTCAACTTGGAGAATTTTTGCAAACGTGCCACGACCACGGGGTCTCAACATTTCTAGTTAGCAACGGAAGTTTACCAAAGGTATTGGAAAATCTTGACCCACTGCCAACTCAACTTTACATCAGTGTGGATGCACCTAACAAGGAATTATTCAATCGCCTATGCCGCCCGAAATTCAATACTGGTGCATGGGAAAAACTTGAGGAAACCCTCGCACTGCTCCCCTCTCTAGACACACGGACTGTCTGTCGCCACACCCTCATCAAAGGCGAATCTTTGGGGCATCACGAAGATTATGCACGCCTAGACAACATTGCAGACCCTGATTGGATTGAAGCGAAAGGTTACGTCCATGTAGGCCATTCACAGAATAATCACACAATAGAAAATATGCCATCTCACGATGATATCATGGTGTTCTCAAACACTCTTGCACCTCTAGTTGGAAGAGAGGTTCTTTCAGAAAGAAGAGAAAGTAGGGTTGCCTTGATTGGAAAAGAAATCGTACCGATTACTTTGCCTATTGCTACCAAAAAAATTCCCGAAGACCTAGGAATTGCGCGGCCACAAAATTACAAACTTCCACTCGCTTGAAATAACTCAAGGCTGAGGGCAAGCATCCAAATTCTCATCCGTTAATTCAAGCGGTGATAAAACAATCTTCATTGGTGTAACTGCGGTTCCATCTGACCAATTTCCAAGGTCCGTCATTTCACCTTCATTCATGAACCAGGATTTGGCCGCATCGGCTGATGACATATCACCGACTGCAGAAGCGGCCACGAAATCCGCTTGTGCTTCAATGCGTGGATAATACGAATGGTCTGCCAAAGATTCTCTAACAAATCCCGAGGGTAGATAATGAGAGGCAATTAGTCTAGGAAAGCCATGATAATCTGATGGCACTTGTAAGAAAAGTACCTGATTTGATGCTAATGGTTGGCTTTGGTCGCGAGCTGTTAATCGGGCGTGCTGCCAGCGCCCAATACACTTTTCAACAACAATATCAGTCTCATACTCAACCACGTGAATTAGAGTATGTTCGGGTAACTGCGACATATTTCCCATCAAACCTTCCTGCGTAGCATGAATCCAAGGAGCCTCTAAATCAACCACTAATGATTGGCTTCCAAAACCTCTGCTAAGCAGTTCACTCAGCACATAGAAAGTGGTGCCAACACCCATGCTATGCCCACCAATCCACAAGTGATTCGTGTTCAGTTCAGTTGCTCCTAAAACTGCGCTAACAGAAGGGTCAGAATTAATAAATTCAAGACCAGCATCAACACCATACAACGCCATTGTGTATCTGGGTAAATGCTGAGGATGGTCTGAGCCACCTAGAGTATAATTCAACTCAAAGTCTGCTGAAATTGAAGAGAGATCCATATTCGAAACATACTGTGGGAAAATCGTCACTAACCCTTGACCAGCAAGTGACATCATTGTATCGCGATAATATTCTACTTTTTCCCCCTCATAACCATGCAGTACAACAGCTACACCTACTGATTCAGATGTTAAACCAACTGGCACAAAGACATACACATTCCACTCTTGCTCATTTGCCCAATCATCCCACCAAGATGTCATATTATCAGGATAATCTGGAGTGAGGAAAAACTCCTCTACATCGTAAGGCATATCTGCACTACCATAACCATCACTGGGTCGTTCTGGTGGACTTGGGAGAAGGCCTGCAACTGCAACAAGATTTGGTAGAGTCAGTACTAATGAAACCAGTAAGGCCGTAAGAATTGGAATTTTTTGGATAACAACCATTGGCGTGATTTCACCTTTTATTTTGGATGCGTTTATTGTCAAATTGCCCGCAACCCCTGCTAACAAGACTGAACCAAACATAAAGGGAAGAATGGCTATTGAACCGCGGAAAAATGCATAGTCTAACAAGAAGTAAATAATAGCTCGTGAAAACCCCCAACCAATAACAAATGAGGTGAATAATTTGTACATCTGCCTTGCCTTTTCTGAACGCAAATCGCGCCCAGTAATTGCTGCCATTCCAACTAAAATGATTGCCATAAAAGCAACCCATCCTACTAATTCACGAGCCGCCATTGCGTACTGGATGCTGGAAACAATGTAGACAAATAGGGCATTAAAGAGGCTATTACCATTCAATATCGGCCACCAAATAACTGAAAGGCCAATTGTGAATCCAATTAATACCCAAAGAATTTGAGATTTTACTATTTTCCCCCAATCCATTTCATTCACCTAGCATGGAATCCCAAGCGGCTGCCATTTTCTCGCCCCACTCCTGTATATTGAATTGGGCGGCTCTTTCAAGTGAAATTTGGTCTGGTTCTGCCGGCTTTTTACCACGTTCAATCCATGCTGTATGAAGTTCTTTAATCGCCTCCATCCAAGCCATCTTGTCTGTTGCTGAAAGGAGCATTGAAGGGTCAACAACTTCATTGTGCGCTGGTAAATCACTTGCCAATACTTTGCAACCTGCCGCCATCGCCTCAAGTACAGGTAGGCCAAAACCTTCGCCAGCAGATGGGAATAGAAGGGCTTCTGCCCTCTGATAAGCGGCAATTAATTCATCATCTGAGAGTTTGAGATGCGAACCTACTTTCACAAGGTTGAGGTCACCTCTTACCTCAGATGGCAATGCATCTACAACTTCGTCAAGAAAATCTAGCCGCTTCCGCGGCTCATCGCTACCCACCGTAAGTAAGACGAAGTTTCTCAAGCCAATATTACCTTCAATTTGATAGGGTTTTGAATCGATTGCATGGTGAACAACGCTCACTGGTTTTTCTGGCCACAACTCTCTACACTCTTCAGCAGTGGCTTCTGAGATTGAAATTAACAAATCAGCATGTTGCAATCCCTCTCTCAAACAATCAAGGTCTTTGCGACGCGTACCATTTGGTGAATGGTCGCCAACTTCAATTCCAATTACCACTCTAGGTAAAAGATGAAACAAGTCATGAACCGTGATACTGCAAGCCACCGAACTACCTTCAGGAACCAAATGTGCCTGTTCTTGGTCGGTTACATGAATGAGATCAACTAACTCGCCCTTCACACCTTCCACGGCCGCCTTGCGCACCCGCGCAGGGTGGCTCTTACGTCTTCGCCACCAACGCTGTAACGGATTACCTCCAAGTGGATGCTCAATTACGCCTGCCAATTCGTAACCAGGAATTTGTCCGGCTACAAGCCGGTCAACAAGCTCATAGTGGGCGCGACCAAGGCCACTTTGGCGGGGCAACGCGCCACCTCGAACTAGCAAAACTCGCCTCGCCATCGCTCCCGCGAGCCCATGCCGATATTAAACAGGCAAGCGCACGAGAGCGCATGGGCGACTCATCGGGACCCTTGCCACGCCTTTTGGTGGTGAAGGGAACCTTCGCCCAATTTGGCGGTGCTGAGCGGGACTTACTCAACAATTTACCCGCTTGGTCACAACACTTTGACATCACTCTTGCAACTCTAAATCTCCCTAAAGAGGCGAGAGAAAGTTTAGATGAATTAGGAATAAATTACCTTACACCAGTAAAAAAATGGCTTGTACCACGTGGCGCATGGGCAGAAGCACGCGCCCTTGCAAGCAGAAAATCTACATCAGCCTGGCTCTCGATGCTAGACCTCACTGAACAGATAACTGGCCTTAGAGAAGTATTGGTAAATTGTGATGCGATACATATCACAAGTGGAGTTGGTTCGCTTGAGTTCACTGGTCTTGCACCCTCTCACATCCCACTCCATTACTACTGCCTTGAGCCTCACCGGGGACTCTACGAAGATGTGTTACACCGCACAATTGAAGGGACGCCAAAGAGAAGTTTGTGGATTACATCCATGCTTCTAGGCAAACAACGACGACGTGACCAAAAATTTGTTGACAAATTAAATCGCCGTCGAAATACCATTATTTCTGGCAACTCTTCATGGATTCAGCAACGTATTTCTTCAATATATGGCATTGAATCAAAAATTCTCCTCCCAACTGTGGATCTTGCTACTTGGAATCCGAAGGAGGAAGAAAATAATGAGAAGCAATGGGAAAATGGTTGTGATAGCAATTATGTTGTTACTATCGGCCGCGCCAGTCATGTCAAAGGTAGTTGGGAAACCCTTGAGATGTTAGTTGGAACCGATTTGACATTGGCATTAGTCGGTGGTGGCGACGGATATGATTTAGCCCGCTTGAGCGAGCGGGCTGAACAATTGAAAGTTAAACTCGATATCCAGCCTCGTCTTGAGCAAGATGACTTGGTAGCCCTTGTGAAAGGGGCTGTTGCTGTAGTCAGTCTCGCCTATGATGAGCCCTTTGGACTCACTCCGATTGAAGCACAAGCAGCTGGAACCCCTGCAATTATGGTTGCAGAAGGTGGATTCAAATTCACCGTCACCGATGAAGTCAGTGGCCGCCTATTACCTCGCGGTGACTGGCCCGCATGGCACCAAGCACTGGAACAAGCACGAAATCCAGCGATTCGAAAGTCTTGGACAATTGCTGGCCGGGAAAATATTGCCGCAATGGGTCTAACTCCTCAAGACCAAGGTGCAAAACTCGCTGAAATGTTTGGATTTTCAACCGAAGAAGAGTGAAAACTATTTTTGAGCATTGTCTAATGCGTATTTTTTCAAAGATGCAAGCGCCGTTCAATTGATGTTCAAGACCCCACCCGCGCACCACATGGAACCCGTACAGAGTGTGGCCATCATTGGCGCAGGCAACATGGGAAGTGGAATCGCTCAGAAGACCGCACAAGAGGAATTTGATGTGCAAATGGTTGACCGCGAAGCACAATGGGTTGAACGGGGACAAGGAATCATTACTGATTTTTTAGCCGAGGCTGTTGAGCGACGAATCTTTTCTCCTGCTCAAGTTGAAGCAATTGAGGGGCGTATCACTGGTGTAGTCGGGACAGAGAATGTTGCCCCAGACACTGACCTAGTAATTGAGGCGGTGTTTGAGGACTTTGACATCAAAACTGCTGTCTTCAAGACCCTTGATGAGGTCTGTGATGAGAAGACTATTCTCGCCTCTAATACTTCATCGCTTTCAGTCAACGAATTAGCTGCTGCAACAGGCAGACCAGATCGATTTGTTGGGCTACATTTCTTCTATCATCCCGCCAAGAACCGGCTGGTTGAAGTTATTCCTGCAGAATCTACCAGCCGCCAAAGCACCGAGCGCACCGTACAATACTGCAAGACCCTCGGAAAAGTTGTAATTGTCTGTAAAGACCGACCTGGTTTTGTCGTCAATCGCTTCTTTGTTCCTTGGCTTAACGAAGCGTGTCTTCTGCTTGAGGAAGGCGTAGGAACTACTGCACAAATCGATGCCGCAGCCTGCAAAGCATTCAGAATCGGTATGGGTCCATTTGCTCTAATGAACCTAACAGGTCCACCAATCGCACTTCATGCGACTGACTATCTTGCAGAACAACTCAACACTCCTCGATACACTGGCGCACAGAACCTTCGTGACATGGTTGCCGCCGGCAATATGTGGGATATTGGCGAAGATACTGAAGTTGGTGATGACGCGGCAAAAATCATCTCAACACGACTTCTCGGCCAAGTCTTTGCAGTCGCTGCACAAATTGTAGACGAAGAAATATGCTCGATGGAAGATGTGGACCGTGGTGCAAAAGTAGGACTTCGTTGGGCTCGTGGGCCTTTTGAACTTGCAAACAAACTCGGTATCCAAACTGCTTACGATATGGCATCACAATATGCAGAACTTGCAGGATTCAAACTACCTAGTTTCATGGAAAACCAAGCAGAATCTGGCAAATCATTCACTTTCTCCTACATTGATGTTGAAATAAATGGTGAAATCGCAAGTGTACAAATCAATCGTCCAGAAGCGATGAATGCACTGAATGAAACCGTTGTTAGCCAACTTGGGGACGCATTGGATTCACTCAATTCAAACTCATCAATATCTACCATAATACTCGAAGGTGCAGGTAAAGCATTCGTAGCAGGCGCCGATGTCAAATTCTTTGTTGACAAAATTAAAGCAGACAGTATCTCAGACATCTATGACTTCACCGCCTTTGGCCATGCTGTACTAAACAAACTGGAAAACTCACCAAAAACGACTATCGCACTAACTACTGGTTTGGCACTAGGTGGAGGATTAGAATTAGCACTCTCATGTGATTATCGAATAGGAACGCGCCGTACACAGTTCCGCTTCCCAGAGACAAGCATCGGTATTTACCCAGGATTAGGTGGCTCACAACGAACACCACGAATATGTGGTATAGAAGCAGCACGCTGGGCAGTACTTGCTGGTAATTTCATGGATCACAATACAGCATCTGCACTCGGATTGTTGACACATCTAGTAGAACCGAGTGAAGTTGAAACAACTGTTGCATCCATTACAGAAAATGGAAAACCTGCTAACAAATATCTAGGACGGCCAACAAATGGTGAACATCCAGTTGCTAAATTTGCAAGTTCATTTTTCTCTGATGCTAATATGGATTCGCTTCTTGGCGGAGACGTACCATCAGGATTTGATGGTGAAGACAAGAATGTTAGTCGCCAAATGAAAGCGCTAAGCCGCGCTGCTCCAATCGCAGTCAAAATGGCAGATGCGCTGCTCAATGATGCTGTTGCAACTGGTGACGACCTGCAAGCAGGTCTAGCTCTTGAACTCGAAAGATTGGGAACAATCTTTGCTACTGATGACGCCTATGAAGGTCTATCAGCACTTATTCAAGGACGAAGGGCCACCTACACAAACCAGTGATGCCCTTAATCGCTAGCGATTCCAGTAAGGTGGTGCCATTGCAGCAGCACCAGCCATCCAAAAATCATAGAGGATTTTTAAGAATTTCAAATTCAATTCCTCCCTTTCCAAATTCTCGCTTTCAGTAATCCTGTTACTCTATTCTTCCACCATGCACTTCGTGATTCTTGTTCACGTAATCTTGCACTATGATGATCAAGCCACTCTTCTAACCAAATATCCATCTGTTTTCCCCTCTCAATCCCCTTCCGGGTAATATCATTGTGGAGCGCGACTTATATCAACTCAGAAGTGAAAACGGGTAAACCTAAGTGCAATGGCTACACCACCTGTAATAATACACACCGGGGTAGAGCCTATGCCAGAACCACCAATGATTCTAGAAGAAACTGAAATTAAAATAATTGAAAGCGCTATTTCATCCACTGAGAAATTGGGAACGAACATTAGGAATATCTTCCGAGACAACTCAAATGAATCTACCCACGATATCACTTGGGAAGTTGAAGCTGCTGTAGAAGCGCTAGACGTCTTTGCATCACGCTGGACAATTGAAATTTTAGCGGCCCTATACATCGCTGGCGAACGCCGCTTTAACGAACTACGCCGATTGCTTGTTGGAATCTCAAGTAGAACCCTGTCAGACAAACTCACATATCTCCGAGAATTTGGATTTGTTAACCGAATTGTTGTTGATGGGCCGCCTGTAAAAGTCACTTACTGCCTTACTGACCATGGAATCCGTGCAGGACGATTATTGAGTCCACTAGTCGCCTACATGAAACTCAAAAATGGTAGTATTGAGAAGCTCTAACCATGATTTCGCTAAAACCATGTAACCAACACATACAATAGGGACCGACTACAGAAGTTTTGCTAATGGCACTTCTGAAGCAGATTGGTAGCCGCCATGCCCTTCTTGGCGTGGCTGTCGCTGGTCTAACTGGAATTGGTTCACTTGCGACCGGATTTTTGCCATGGAATTGGTCTATTTCAGGAACTATTAGTTCATCGCATTCACGAGAATGGGAACATCCCCTCCGTCGTCGAATTTTGACTACGCTTGAAAGCAACCCTGGGATTTGTTATCGCAGACTTCAGAAGAATCTTGATGTCGCAAACGGTACCTTGCGCCACCATCTTGATGTCTTGCAAACTCAAAGAACAGTAACAACGATGCCAGTCAATGGACGAACCTGCTACTACGCCGGTGCGCCTAGTCAAATTGAAATTCTACGAGACATGAAGGTAGAAGATGAGAAAGCAGCCGAAATGCTTCCTGTCGGCCTTTCACAAGTTCAAAGAGAAGTTGTTACACGACTTGTTCAAGACCCACTACCACAATCTCAAGCCTCATTAGCACGAGATATTAGTCGAAGCCGCGCTTCAGTAAATAGTGCAATTCTTGTATTACGCCGACGTGGTATTCTTTCTTGCAAAAATCTTGACCTTGCAGATCATCTGCACGGTCTACGAACTGGTACTCTAGATTACGAGTGGATTGATGAACGCCCAATCGCTGCTTGAAGTGATTTGGAAAACACCTTGATTTGCAATAAGTAGTGTTGAGACTGCAATTAGCATCAACAGCACTTAGAACCGAGACAGTTCGCCAACTAGTTGATGTTGAGGCTTCGTCTTGATGAGCAACCCGCTCCATCAGGAAAAGATGCTGATATGCTCATTGCTTGGCTTCTTGACACACTAGGATTAGTCCGTCGTAGAAATGATGCTGATTCAAGCGATGCAACGCAACGCCCACTCTTGCGGCTTATGCGTGACCAACTCTTGAAAGAACCAATGAAGGGGCGAGATGCAAAAAGTCTAGCAAAAAATCTAGACATCAGTATGACTGCTCTACATCACCATTTGAAAGGATTGCAATCAGCAAGACTTGTCACGTCTCAAAATGGACCAAATGGCTGGCAGATGCATCATTTACGCTGCGGTTCACTCTCTGCAGCAATTGATTTGCTACATCGTGAAGTAAAAGGTATTCTCACCTTACGCCTTGAACCGTTGCAATCTTGGCAGACTGGCTCACCCGACCATACAGGAGAAGATGGCATTGAATCACTCTCACTCAAATTAACCATATGCGAACCTCGACCACTTCTTGGCGATGAAGATGATATTGATGCTTTTCTAAACGACTTTGGTTTACGCGGAGAGCGCCCCAAACAATCTAGCGGCGATGACTTAACGCGTCTAGTTTTTGAAAAACTACTTTCTGCAAATCATCCGATTTCCCTAGATGAGGCTGTTGCAGAATGGGGTGCAACTAGGCCACGGTTGGCAAGAACATTTGACCGGTTGAGGGCTGCTGGATTATCTCAAAGAGTACTACGGCACGACCGCATGTCAGTCATCCTATGGGATGCGATTTCAAGTCAATATAAACGCCGCGGAAAAGAGTGGCTACTCTCAAAGGGCGGACTTGGAAGAATTGATGAAAAGATTAGCAAACGGGCCATTAAAGCCCTTGAAAACGATAAGTTTGATACCACATTTTGTGCAGAATTGTTTTCTAAAGTCAGCGCCGAAGAACAGCGCCTAGCAATCAACTTGCTCGGCGGTCGTTTGCCATACGGATATCGTCTCTCAGGAAACTCAGGAGAAGATGTCGGACGCCATATCTCACAACTAGTTGACAGCCTATTTACCCGTCTAAAAAGAGTTGCAGCAACAATTGATGATTTGAATTAGAATCTCTATTGTTGTAAATCTATGAAGAATTTTTCAACGGATTTTGCAACTTCGTCCGCCTTTCTGTTGCCGTGTAAATGTATTCTAAACGCTTTCCCTCCAGGTAATCCCTTGGTAAAGGATAATCCGTGCCGCAAGCGATTCTTACTTCCTTTCCCATCATTAACTTCAGAATCTAATTCCACATAACGCCGCCAAGCCCACAATCTACTAACTGCTTTTATTGCAGTTGTATCAACATCATCTCCACCATTATCTTCCATCCACTGGGGTAGAGAATTGTTCCAGCCAAGTTCACTCTTAATTTGGTGGAAAATCATTGGTCGGCCTATTGCCGCTCGGCCAATCATCAAACCAGCCGCTCCAGTAATCTCCAAACACCTTGCAGCAGAATCCGCATCAACAATATCGCCATTAGCAATTACAGGAACATCGACGGCGTTGACAATTTTTCTAATCGCTTGCCAATCAGACTCGCCTGAATATCGTTGTTTCAAGGTCCTACCATGAACACATATTCGAGAAGCGCCCACATCTTCTACTCGTTTTGCTAGTTCAAGTGCATTAGTTGCTCCGTTACCCGTCCCAAGACGCATCTTCACCGTAATTGGTACCTGAGAAATTTCAACACATTGAGCCACCATTTCCACCAACTCATCTGGCTTGCCCATTAGTGCTGCACCAGCACAATGTCGGGTGACTTTTGGGGCTGGGCAACCAAAATTTAGGTCAATCATATCTGCCATTTCTTGAAGAAGATCGCAACTTTTGACCATTTCATCTATATTCCCGCCAAATATTTGTGGGATAAACGGATTTTCTCTAGGGTCGCATTCAACTTTATGCCAACTACGAGCATCTTGCCTAGTCAATGCTGCTGCTGCGGTGAATTCTGTGATGGTGATATCAGCGCCGCATTCGCGGGCTAAAAGCCTGTAAGCAAGGTCAGTGACACCCGACATTGGGGCAAGAAAAAGCGGTACTGGCTCAGCCTCTCCGACCATGATTTAGCGGGGGGTAGTGTATGACTTGAGAAGTTCCCCCAGCTTTTGCCATGAAAAATACCGATAGAAGCGGTTATGAATGGTTGTCCGGTCGCCGAGCCGAATGAGTGAACAGAGCTCTCCACTGCTGGCGTATGAGGACTATGAGGCGAACGCCGTACATATCGGTACTCAAACCAAAAGCAAAGACATGCAACCGTTCATTGCAAAGACTGAAACCGAGGGTGCAACAATTCACCTAATTGATGTCACAAAGACCGACGAAAGAGTTGCTTTGGCATCACAATTCATTGGAAATTACGAACCACGTGACATTCTTGTTGTCAGCGCACGACAATATGGGCAGCGCCCAGCACGTATGTTCGCACAAGCAATTGGCGCACAACAAATCGTTGGCCGTTTTATCCCTGGCACTTTGACAAACCCTAACCTCTCATCATACATTGAGCCAAGAGTCATCTTCGTAACTGACCCACAGGCAGATTCACAAGCACTTTCCGAGGCTGTCAAGACAGGATTACCAGTCATTGGCATCTGTGATACCAACAACCATCTCCGCAATGTTGACTTCTGCATCCCTGCAAATAACAAAGGTCGACGTTCACTGGCTCTAGTTTACTGGCTGCTTTCACGTGAGATTCTAAAGGCTCGTGGTGACACAGATGATGCTACTTGGTCTCACCACCAGAAAGTTGAAGATTGGGAATCTTCATTCTAATCAAACATTGTTTGATACTGAATGTTTCTCTTTGAATATCCTCACTACGCTTCCAATATTGCAGCATGTCGGGGCAAGCCTCTTGACTAATGGATATTAGTCTCACAGTATGGCGGAATCTCCTGATGCTAATGGTGAGAACCGTTCTCAAATAACGGAAAAACTATTTTCTGCAATACAAGGAGATAATGAGTTCTGGCTTGACAATGATGGCCAACCTCTTCCCGTCTCAGCCAGCGATTTAGAAAGACACGCCTACTGCCCACTTTCATGGAGACTTGCTCGCTCTGGAGTCAAAGGTGAAGGCGATGCCATTGAACTAGGAAAGCAGCGCCATAAAGAGATTGAAAAGGCAATGAGAGTATATCAAACTAAAGATACTAAAGCAAGAAAAGAGATGGTGATTTGGACTTGGTGGTTTGCCATTGTAGTCACATTAACTATTGATACAGCAGCATTTTTCTTCGTTGAAGAGGGAGTGATAGCCGAAGCCGATTTTTCCCGATTTGCCCGATATCTAGCTCTACTATCTCTAGTCTGGCTCATCACCGCAATCCTCCTCTTGTTCATCCCATGGAGAAAACTCCTCGGTACACCCTTCGGCTTTGCCCAGCCACCACAACCAGATGAATTTGATATTGAAGATATGGAACTCTACCTTTTTGAAAAGGAAAGTATGACCACTGGTGGATGGATGGAAGGTGGTCGAATTGAATTTTGGGTGCTAATTGCTAGCCTAACCATCGCTCTCCACGGGTTGGCTCTATTTGAGGCACAACAACGCTCAATTGCAACCTTTGTCCTTCTTGTCGCAACCGTTGTTTGGACTCTGATTGCTGCTTGGCAACTTCACAAAGGATTGCTTGCTTCAACAGATGCTACTGAAATAAGCAAGGAATTAGGAATAGAAAGTGGTACAACTATTGCCTACAACGATGACTCTACTTCCTCAGACTTACTAATCGATGATGCTACTGGAATTAGAGGCCGCCCTGACCAAATAATACTCATCGATAATGAAGTCGTTCCAGTAGAACAAAAAACGGGCCGAGTGCCAGTTAAACCACACTTCAGCCACCTTTTACAGGTCTATGCATACCTACATCTAGTCAATAAAATAACCAATAAAGAACCCACTTATGGGATTCTCCGCTATGGTGAAAATGCACTACACAAAATTGAATGGGGAGATGAACAACGTGAAATCTTATTCACTCATGTTAAAGAAATTCAACGGTTGATGGCTGAAGGCGGTGCCAAAAGAAATCACTCAAGTCGCGGTAAATGTCAACACTGCTCTCGCCGGCATCGCTGCCCTGAACCTCTAGACTAAATCGGAATGCATTCGTTTGGATCTGCTCTCTCGGGAAATTCAATACAAGGACGAACTATTGATACTGACACTTCAAACTCATCGTGGAAGGATATTTGGTCAATTGGAGTATCCAAACCATACCCTTGAGCGCTTACTTCCAACTCCCACACACCCGGAGTGAATGGAGGGTATTTTCTCTGTACTGGGGGGTAGCGGTCACTAGTTGCATTATCTTGCCAAAATGGTTCGTCAGTGTTCTTATTAGCGCCAGGTTCCCATAATTTTGCGTGTACGTATCTGACTGTATTTGTGATGTTGTTTGTCTGAATGCCAGCAATATCGCTGAAATCCATCTCTACGCGGAAAAATATTCGCATTTCTTTAACTTCGTTATCAATACGAATTTCAGATGGTGCCGGATTGAAAATGATGTCTTGTGGGTCTGTCGAATCAAAAATGTGGTCAAATCCGTATACATCTACCACTTCATCAGTTTCCGGAACTCCGCGATTCCATTCCATTAATTCTCTACTAACTACTAATCCAAGACATCCTGGAAGAATGCTCATTGACAATAAAATGAGGGCGAGTAATCCGGCTCGTAGCCCTCTCATGACCTTACTTCAGCCACCTCTTTCATTTCAAGGCGACGGACACAAGAGCCCTTCAATTGTTGAATTATCAATACAATTGACTTTACGAGAACATTTCAATCTGATGACATCTAAGGTATCTAGTAACGCCTGTCAGCACTCATAGGGGTCGTCACACAGGAAGCTGCTATCGACTCGTCATCATTCAGGCAACTAAAGCGACAGAGCCACACCGTTTGAACCTCACCGCTCATTCGTCGTCATTACCACGGCGGCGCACGCTACGTCGGCGCTTACTACCATCCTCAGTCTTCTTCTCGCTATCATCTTCAGCAACGGGTTCTGTCTCTTCGGTCATTTCCTCTACTGTATCTGAAATCTTCGCTGGCTGAGGACCATCACTTTCAACAGTAAAGTCAGTGACTTCTGTCCGCTCTTTCAATTCATTACCAACAACGGTATTGTCTGGAATAAATTCAACCTCAACCTCTTGCCCTGGCAATATTCCATCTTCGCCGGTAATTTCGAAAATATCTGCTCGAATGTCAGCATCTGAAGCACTTAATTTGACATCGTCATCACTTAGATGGCGCCGACCTTCTTTGTCACCAATAATATCGTCAAGTTCTACACGGTGCTCTTCATGCGTCTGGCGCATTTGGGTGATAACCAAATCCTCTTCTGACTCTTCTTCAAGCATTTCAGACTCAAGTTCTCGCTGTGCAATAGCAGCATCAATTTCTGCTTCTGCTGCACCAAGATTCTCATCCCAGTCTGATTCCAACTGGTCTTCATCGTATCCCATTTCAGAGATTGCGTCCCCATACCCTTCAGTTCCAAGGACAATTTCATCCTCATCATCTTCCAAGATTTCATCCATCTCTTCGACAACTTTCTCCTTGCGCTCGCGCTGTTCATAGAACGATGAGACATCTTGTACTAAACCACAGTATGGGCAATGTTCCATCATATCAGGAATATTTGAATTGCAAGAAGGACAATCATGGAATTGAGATAAGCCTTCAACTAGATCAAAGTCACAATGCGGACACATCTCTTCATCACCTTCAATTTCACCATCACAAGATGGGCAATATTCGAAAGTCTCTCGCTCTAATTCTTCATCAATTGTACGCGATAACACAAACGCAGCAACTAAGACTGCAATCAACAAAATTGCTGCAATAATAAACAATATTGTCGCTTGTGAATCTGTTGTAGAATCAGTATCCGGCCCAGAATTACCTACTGCTGATATTGACCAGCCAGTTGTCCAAGTCGCCACACTGCTACCAGTTGGCACTACATACAATTCAAAATTACCAGCCTTTTCAGGAGTGAAGGAACAAATTACCGTACTCGTATAATTGACTGAAGAAAATTCAATTTCTTTAACACTCAGTGTCTCTCCCTCGCCATGGTCAAAACAAGTGAATATCTCGCTTCCTGTCCCCTCTTCAGAAACAATATCAACTGTGTACGTATAGGTTGTACCAACAACCATTGGTGTATCACTTGGTGTCCAACTCTCACTCTGTTGCAAAAATCGTAAACGCAAATTGCTGCGCAATACTACCGTACCATATGCGGTATTGTCGTCAGTTTGTGAATCATAACTTGCTCCATTTGCAGTCCAAGACGCAGTAAATTGTAGAGTTCTTGACTCGGTACCTGAACTAATTCCTGAAAAATTGAATGTGCGTTCTTCTCCTGCTGGAATCCCTATACCGAGAATAGGCGTCAAAGTGTTACCATCAAAAATTGCCGTTAAATCACCAATGATTGCAATTGTCCCAGTATTAGTCACAGTCACCTCAAAACTAACTTGTTCCCCTGAAAGAACTGAGTCACTAGAACTAGAAGCATGTGGTGAAACGACGACATTTGGTTCAGGATGTACTGAAATTTGAGTATCTAAATCATCGTTGAACTGGATTGATTGAGGAACTTGCCTACTTGGGTCAATTCGCACGCGAAGTGTATGTTCGCCGGCTGACAATTCAGGCATTTGTAAAGTGCTTACTTGATGTTGCCATGCTTGAAGTGGGGCGCTATCTGTGAAAGTTAGTTGGAAAGTTGAAACTGTTGTTTCCCCACTCGCCTCAATAAGAAGGATTGCAATGGAAATAGTCTCATCTCCGCTTCCACCCATACGCAATATTTCGCCACTCAATGTCCAAGGCCCAGTAAGTACACCGACATCAGTTGAAACTGAAATTTCGGGGCTTGGTTGCCCATAATGAAGAAAGTCCGGTTCTGAAAGAACGGTGAAAGATGCGGGGTTAGCATCATTATTATCGGTATTTGATTCTGTAATGCCATCATTTGCCGAATTTGCAATTGCTGATATCTGGTGGCTTCCAGCTGCTGGAGCATTGAATGATGTCTGAACTACAGTAGAAGCACCAGCAAAAAGAGATGGCACTGATAATTCAGATAATGTTGTGCCATCTAATTGAATTAGAACATGAGAGGCTGGTGCATCTAGATTTCCTTCGTTAGTAACGTTGAGTGAAATATCAATAAGGTCACCTTGATGTAAATCAGATGTTGGTGTCAAAATAATGTTTGAGGCAACTAAATCAATTTGCCCACTAACCTCAACACCTTTTGAAACTGAATTTGTTGAACCGTTATGAGTTACAACTAGGACTACTGAATGTGTACCAAATGGAATATCACCCCATGTCCCGACCACTTGAACAAAACTATCACCTAATATTGAAACTGTTTCAGTATGAAAAGCGGGATTTTGGTCACTATCTGGATGCAGTGATACGACAACCCCTGTTATCTCAGTGGATATCGCATTCATCAGCGTAGCAGTCACTTGTACATCTTCGCCTTCAACTGGCGATGATGGTGAAAGGGCTAAACTATCTACACTAAAATTGACATCTCCCGCGCTCTCTCCTATTGCTACAGGGAGCAAAGAAACTAGCAATAATAGAAGAGTAGTTGTGACGGCTGATACCCTGCCCATGGGCAGACGAGGTAGCATACTGCACTTCAACCCTGCCGATGCAACCGCGTTCAAAACTACAACGCATCACAAAGTGATAGGAAGGGTTGAAGTCAAAGGCGAGTTGTCCTCAATTTGATGACAAAGCGGGGAGGGGCAACCGCCTTCATGCTCATTGCTATTCTTTTACTCGGCTTTTTGCCCATCACAGAAGTTACAGCAAAGGGTGCAAAACAAACCGCACCTACCTTTGGAACAGCCCCATCAGAAGGCGAAACTGTCGCCGGCAGCGTGACTATTCTAGTCTCTTCAACATCAGGGTTGGATGCTGCAAGCCTTGACCTCAATGATGGCACCTCTTGGTCAATTCTAACCAACATTACATCTGCCACTTCATGGCTATACAATTGGGATTCAACCTCCGTCTCAGATGGAGACTACCAACTACGCCTAACTGGGTGGGAAAACAATTCCTCAACTGGCGTCACAAACGGTGCAAACTTTACTGTTGACAATACAGCACCAAGCGCTCTCACATTCAATGTTGAGGCGCCCGACTATGGGACAGGGGTTTCTCTCGCCAGCCGCGCTTGGTTTGACGCATCACCCACCGACACCATCTCTTTCACATGGAATGCGACTGATACACACCTCAGTTATGCTACTCTCACTGATGTTCCAGGGCCAGGCTCCCCTTCAAACGATGGACCTGGGTTCCTAACTCACCGATGGGATTGGACTAGCGGTAGTTTCCCTAGTCAAGGCACATGGAATTCAAAACTATCTGTTTATGATGAAGGTGGACTTTCAGCAACCAAAAATATCTACATCGGGATTGATACAGTTGGCCCAACTGTTGGCACTCCTTCACTATCAATAACATCTAGTTGGAATAATGCTCAAATGCTTATCTTTTCAAATCTGTTTAATGGTGCTACTGATAACAGTGGCAGCGGGATTGCTGGTTACGAAGTACGTGACTCCACCTCCACCACATGGAGTTCTGTTGGCATTGGCGGCTCTGGAACACTAACTCTACAAGAAGGGGTTCGAACAATTCAGTTCCGCGCAATAGACAATGTAGGTAACCGTGGAATTATTGACAACTACACACTAAGAATTGATCATAATGCTCCTGTTGCTGGTGGCTGGCTTGTCCCTGAACTTACCACTGCCCTAATTGGTGCTGTGGAAATTTCTATCCAAGCAAGTGATGAATTCTCTGGTATTGATGCCACCCAAAGCAAAATCCAATACGGATTTGACACTGATGGTTTAGGTTCCACCCCAGATATTACTTCTACATGGATTGATGTAGGAACTGGCATAACCGCAAGCCTATCATCATCTATTGACTGGTCAACAAAGCAGGGACAATTCCTCTCATTACGAGCAATATTAGTTGACGAGGCTGGAAATAGTGACTACTCAGCAACCCAGCATTTCATGGTTTTCCCAAGCCTTGACCTCTCATGGGATGGTGCCACAGTAGACCGATTAGTAGTGCGTGCCGGTACAGAAGGGCAAGTCAATGTGACTTCCGTATTAGTGAGTAATGAAGCGTATGTTGGTAGTGTAGTTATCAGACTACAAACCGCACCCGCAGACCGTAACAGCGATGTCACATGGACCACATTAGAAACTAGAACTCTACCTCCAATCGCTCTTGCTGACTTGTCTGAAACGATGTATTGGAGCGTAACAGTTCTCAATCAAGGAGAATACGATATTCGGTTGACTGCTGACTCAGATGATTCTATCTCAGAAAGAGATGAAGCAAACAATGATGCTTACATGGTTGTCCAAGGTGCGACACCAAAAATGGTTGGACTAGTCCCTTCTTTTGCACCAACTATGCTAATGACAGCCCTAGTTGGCCTCTACATTGGATTGATAATTTCAAGAGCGAAACCTGAAATTGTTGAATGAAATAGTCATTCATTCTTCGCCATATTCTATTGTTTCATCTTCAGCAAGTTCCATCATTTCGTTGATGGCCTCTTCATCTTCAGGGTCCACTTGAGCATTTTTGTAACGGCGGTTTCTTGCTCTTGCATCGGCCAAACCAGGCACTAGTTCGTCAAATCCAGTGGATGTTTCTGGGCCGCGCTCCGCTATGGAATCAAGACGGCGTGAGGCTAACTTGCGGTCACGTCTCTCCCTCTCCATCGCTTTGACTACTGTACTATGTTCTGCACCACGCAATATGCGCTCAACAGCATTAGCTGCTAGAGGCAATCCCTCTTCATCACCGATGAGAACTACTGTGCTACCATAAACAGCCATTTCACAGCCTGAGTTAGATTCTATGAATTTGCGAATTTTTCCTTCACTGCCAATCAATCGGCCTCGCATCCTCTTTTGCTGCAAATATTGCTTACCGACCCATTCACGCATGTCGTAAAGTTGGAAGTAGACCTCATCCTCCATCAATTTGATGGCTTTTTTAGGAGACATACCACGGCCAATAGCCTTGACAAGTTCTGGGAACTTCATCATCACCACTGGATCTGTTTTCTCTGGGTCCCAGGTGATTGACACATCGCCGGTTTCAGAATCAATTTCCAAGCCCACATTAGCCGCTTTCTCAAGCGACTTTCGCGTCATGCCTTTCCTACCGATTAAGACCGCTATGCGGTCCATTGGAACACGAACTGAAACCTCCATTGAGCGAGCCGACCGGCCCACCCTCTTTGAATCCAACTATTGGGCCTCAAAGCACCTCTTAGTCACAAATCACTCTTCTTCATCGCTTTGAATGACAAAAAGCGTAGCTTCTGCTAAATCCGCATCGACCCCATTTCTTCCAGCCCATTGCACCAACCTAGTGATATCGCGAACAAGGAATTCTTTCGCCTTGGGGTGGTTCTGTACAACAGATTGTCCAGCATCAATAATCCACGCTTCACCTTGATGAATCATAATGTTGTAATCGGAAAAATCAGCATGAGCAAGTCCGGCGTCGTGCCAGATAATTCGCAATTGCTGCAATAAATCATTGTACAACTTTTGTGGGTCATCTACAATCACATCACGTAGTCTAGGAGAAGGACCAGTCTCATCGCCAAGATATTCCATTATCAAGACGTTCTTGTGTGTCGCAAGTGATTCGGGAACTCTAACTCCATGTTTTCGCATCCGCATCAAATTTCGATGTTCTTTTTGCACCCACACATTGACCAGTTCTCGGTGCCTTCTACGTAATCCACCAAAACGCGGATCACCCTCAATATACTGCAATAAACCCTTGAAAACAGCATTTGATGTATGAAAAATTTTGACTGCTACAGGCCCTGATTGAGATGTTGCATGAAACACGTGCGCTTCTTTCCCACGTGCAATTGGCCACTCTATTGTATCAATGTGGTCCTTTTGCATTAGTTTGTAAATTGCCATTAATGTTGACTGGTCAAACACTTGGTCAAAGACACGGCGGTCTACCCAATCGTATTGACCTACACCAAGAACGCCAGTCAATTTATGCTCAATTTCTCTAAATATTGTAGCATATTTCTTCTCTTTCATCCAATGATATTTTGAACTATCATCGTCCAACTTTTTCAACGATTTGTCAATTGCTTCCTGATGCTTTTCAAGTTCTGGCATCTCATCATCAGCCTCAAATTCTGACCAATCTTGGTCTGGAAATTCTTCCGTGTTTGCAGCCGCTCGCTGGTCAAATAGGTCTTCCCATTCACGTTTAGAAGAGCGGCTTTTGCCCCCCTTTTTTCGAGAAATGGTAATCCCTCAAACATCTCTGACTTCACTCAAATAAATCATCTAAAGATTCATCTTCGGATTCGCTATCATCATCAGCATCTTTTGGCGCCTCAGACTCTTCTTTAGCAGGTTCAGCGCCTTCGGAATTCATATCCCAAATACCATCTTCATCAGAGCCAGAATCATCACTAGACATTCCAAAGACATCAACAATTTCTGGAAGTACGCCCTTTCTAGAAAGATAGAGGGCTTGAGTCTTAGTATAACGCATTTTTACATCAGCCTTTGATGGTTGGAAATCCCAGGGCTGAATGATGATTAGGTCACCCTCGCGTACCCATTGTCTGCGACGCATCTTGCCTGGTATTCGAGTAATTCTCTCTTCGCCATCAGCACAGATAGCACGGATTCTTCGGCCGCCGAGGATTTGGTCAGCGATTGCAAACATTTCGTTCACTCGCTCGTTAGGGACTTTTACACGGATCTTCTCGTCACCAGCTTCCATCTGGGCAAGCAATTCCTTGTCTACAGTCTCCTCTCTTCTACGACCCACAATTGTATCCGGTATGCCCACCATTGATAAACGGTTTGAGGTAAAAAAGGAGATATTTGCTTGCGTAGTTCTAAAATCAGATGCCATTGTCTGCAATCTAGGGGAGTATTGCATGGGCGATGAGATACTTGAATACGAACGAACAATTGCTGACAAGATGGGTTGGACTCATCTAAACGGTGCCCATAAACACGAAGGTTGGGATATGGTCACTCCAAATGGTGAAAAAGTTGCGATTCGATTTGACGAACTTTCCCTTGAGACAAATGCCCATTATTTGGAACTAGAACAGCGTTCTGACCGAGACTCGGGGTGGAAAAATTCTGCCTTCGGATTAGCAAGAAAAAACGCAGACTGGTGGGTCATGGCAAATTCCGAAAATATCTATATCGCCCCTACAAAACAACTCTGGAAGGTTGTCAAAAAGGCAAGAGGTTCGGATGAAAAACACTCACGAAGGAACCTTGATGACCCTGACAAGCGACTTTTCTCTCGCGCTCATATTCTACCGCTTGATGAGTTTGCAAAATGTTGTATTCTAATCATAAACCGATAATGCAAATTCAATGTATTGTTTCAAGACATCATTAGATATGCGCAGGGGGTACCCTCTGTTGCTACCTATTTTAGGGGTTTGTTTTACACAGTGTTCTTATGATTGCTGAACCACTGATCCTAAAGAATCTAAAACAGTATCTGAATCATTAATTCGGTTCACAGTACGAGGTCGAACTAGGATTGCAGTACCCATGAATGCCGTAAGAGTAGCCACTACACCGAAGCCAGGTAGGTTGTACCATTTTCCCTCATCCACTGCTGCTGTTGCCGCTGAGGCATAACTAACCCCTGCAACCGGGTCATGAACAATCACATCCCCGCGAGCATATCCAAGTACGAAGCGTTGCTTGAACTCAAATTCATCCGCGCTTGTCTCAGTCTCGGAACTCAATACGGTAGTGTGAACAGGCAGGTCGACTCCGTCGACAGTTGCAGTCTGTTTCCATGAAAAGCCAAGGCTGATGGCGTTAACATCGGTGCTAGAGGAGGCAACAACTCCTTCTTCGTCATCATCAATGTCTGAGTGCTGCCGCTCCTGCTCTTGCTTGGTTTTGGTTTTGAGTAACAGTCCAAGAACGCTGTCGTTCTGCGTGTATGGGTAATTCTCAATTATGAAATCAATCTTGACTTCGGTCGGAAGAAGTTGACTCCCATTCATCATTGTAAAGTCGCCATATACTTTGATGTCAAGACCGAAGACCCCTTCACTCTCAGCCCCAATAGAACCTCTTGCACTCATAGCCTTGCCAGAGACCCCACCTGTTGTGATGTCACTAAGAGTTGGTTGGTCCCAGTTTACCGAACCGTTGTCCGGAGAGTCTGAAAGTGAGTCACCAGAATCACCAATTCGATAGCCAGAAGCGATTATCTCGCCTTCGTCATATGCTCCGTTTCCGTTCGCATCGACATACTCAAAGAGGCGTTGCATCACCACTTCGAGTTTTTGTTCGGTTTCCAATTGACCGGTTTCTTCTTCAAACTTCAATTTGAATTTCGCCTCTGAAAGGTCAACCTTGAACTCGATCTTGGTTTCATCGTGACCGATTTCCCGCTTCAGTTCAACTTTTATTTCATCTCCCGAGACATCAACTTCAACTTTGTGTTTCTCTCTGTCCTCTCGTTCGTCATCGT
>JABIGF010000013.1 GCA_018650285.1 Methanobacteriota archaeon | reverse complement strand
CTTGTATCCTTGTCTAAAGCACCAACGGTGATTACATCTTCAGCACTACCAGGTGTACCTATTGTTGAAGGGCCAGCACTATTTCCTGCTGCGATGAAAAGAGCAATTCCACTACGAACCATCTCATTTGCCATGCGGCTCACACTCTCTTCTTGTGCACTAGTCAACTCAATAGGTCCTGGGCCACCTAGACTCATACTAGCAGCGCGGATGTTGAACTTGTGTCGATTATCGACAGTCCACTGCATACCTTGCATTACTCCTGCGAAAGAACCTGAGCCACCTTCATCAAGGACCTTTACTCCTACAAGTTGGGCTTGGGGAGCAACGCCCACATGTTCGTATGTTGGGGCACCTGTACCAGCAGTAATGCCAGCACAATGGCTCCCGTGACCTTGGTCATCGTATGCATGCATAGTTCCATTTGTATCGCCAGCATTGTTAACAACATCATAGAATCCTATTACTTTGGGATCGTTTGTTGAATTGTCGTCATCCAAGTCATCAATTCCGACGTGATCGGCATCAATTCCTGTATCAATAATCGCAACTACTGAGCCGGCCCCAGTGTATCCAGTTTCTTCCCAAACATTAGTGACGCCATGAATTTCTTTGACATCCTCCATTTGAATTGTGAAAATGCCATCTATTTCAATAAATACAACACCTGGTAATTCAACTAAATTTCCAATTTGTGAAACTTCAACTGAACCCGCTATGGAATCAATAAGATGGTAACGGAATTGAACGCGGAAATCGACTTCATTTTCAAGAAGAATCTCATCTGCTTCGGTTGGCAGATGGTCAAAATCAACAATAAGGCCGATTCGGCCTTCATCATCAACCCAATCGTATTCATTACTATTGATTGCTGCAGGAATTGCATCGTGAATTCTATCGCCATTTTTGTCCATGATGGTATCTTCCCACCAAGGTAAATCTTCAACAGGTTCAGGACTTGAAATAGGTACAGCGGCACCTAATACAGGCAACACAAACATTGTCAATACTCCAAGGCATATCCACATTAATCCGATGTTTTTCGCCTTCATCCCATTGTTGAAACTCATGTCACTCACCCTATGGGTGAGGCCTAACTGCTTTGAATATGCCCCATTATAGCGTTACGCTGAAAACAGCAAGCACTACAACAGAACTTGTGAAAGTAAGGGGGCGTGCTCTAGATTTTGCCCAGCATCGGCTTCAATACTGGCTATCTATCGCTCTTTCAATAATTCTCTTCGCGCCAGTTGCGGTTGCAACTGAAAAAATCGGCGAACCAACATATACCTCACAAGATTGGTTTGAATACGAAGGATATACTGAACAATTGATATTACAACTCACTCAAGAATGGGATGATGATGATGACTTTGAAGGTGTTACACTTACTACTCGTGAAGAACTACGCATCACTCAACTTGGTACTGAATCTTGCACGATTCTGACTTGGTCTGGCGACTGCGTGAAAGCACAAATCACACACCTTGTAAATTTCACACTTGACTGGCAAGACAATACAACGAACTATGACAATGACACGCTCAACATGTCTGTTTCTTATACGGCTACACATTGGAAATCACGTGGGACTGCGGGCTGGGAAAAATTAGATTCCACTACAATGACTACCACTCAATTTTCAGGTGGTGGAGAAGACAATTTCCTTGAACATGAATTGCAAGAAGTTGCCCTAATTACAAGAAGCGGAGAGTTCCCAGAAACCATTCAAATTGGAGAATCATGGGATGTTGAGAAAAACGTGAAGATTAGTGGTCTTGAACGAGTGAGAGAAAACCGTGGATTATGGACAGACACAGAGTATAACCTGACCACTGTGAGCCAAATCGCTTACCAAGTATTAGGTGAAAGGGTGGTTCATTACGGAATTGCTAATGAAAAATTACATGACACACTTGCAGTCCAAAGAGTAGACTTGGGAGATAATACAACCACTATCGATTTCTTCCGAGAAGAGGGGTTCCTAGCGCATACTGAAACGTGGCAAAATGGCACCTTGTCATTATCTGCAACATTGACTGCTTACCGCTACTATATTGATGAGCCTCATGCTTCTACAGTGTCGGCTAATTCCGTAATGCCAATTCTTCTCACCTGCCTTGCAGTATTAGTTGTACTAGGTGCCGGAGCAGCATGGTATGGTTTGAGTACTGTACCAAAAGTGAAACCTATAATTCCATTATTGCCGCCCATCAAAGTAAAGGGATTAATTGAACAAACTGAAACAAATAATAACGACAAAGAAAATGATGGTGAAACACTTGATTCCCTTGATGACTTAGACCTATAATCAGTATCTCACTGAGGACTCAAACTCAGCACCCTGATTGGCCATGATTGCGCTTGCTTCACCCGCTAATCGATTGGCATCTTGACGAAGTAAACCGCCAATTGCACTACCCTCCAAAGTCAAAGTAGTTGCTCCAACCACTTGGTCTGAATGGAGATAAGCAACCACTCCATGAGTAGCCCAATCTTGCGAAGTTGGTGTATCATCCATTAGGTTACCAACACCTAACCGCAGAAGAGCTGACCCATTTGCATCTGTTGTGAAAGAAAGACGCAACACCCCTCTGAGATAGAGATATCCTGACTTGCCAACAATAGGCTCACCTGAACCAGCAGTAATGTTTACCCAACAATCAATTTCACTATTTAGTGCCGTTGAATTCACAGATATTTCAACATCTGATAACAAAATTGATGATGCTGGATAATAACCTGTCAAGAATAGAGTTGCATTGACGCCACCTAAGGCAATATCTGTCGTCCACCGGCTAGAATAACCTTCAACCTCAGGACACCACCAACGCCATTCTTCAACCTCTCCATCAGAATCAAGTTGCCATAATTTTGTACTATTTTCGCAATTAGGGGTTCCTGAATCACCTGTTTGATTCACTATGAAAGACCATTCTTGGTCAAAATATTCCGGCTCACTAGGAATTGTCACAACATCACTATTCCCACTGTAAGTTTTTGTTAAATTGGTGACTATATTCCAAGATTCGTTCATTGCCAAAGGAAAATCATAGAATTCAAGTGGCGGAGAATATACTCCGGACTCAACGAAATCTGCAAGATCAACAGTCTGTTCAACAAACGATATTTCGGCAGTAAATGTCATAATGATATGTTTGTCATACTTGACGAGAGCCAAATCGCCAACGCGGAAATATTCTGTCAAAACGAAACTTGCTGTCAAATATCCATCTACTCTACCAATTATTGGCGCCGGTAAATTTCTTCCATCTCCCACAACAGCAGCAGAAGTAACTGTTCGATAAACAGGAGTTATCTCTCCATTGACATCTAACTCTTCAACACCCATGACTACAAAGTTGGCACTACCAAACAAGAGATCCAATTCTGCCCCATCTAATTCTGGAGTGTCATCAATTAGGGCCTGCGCATCCAATACCGCCGAATAGGTCCACAAATCTCCAACGCTCCATACTGGTGCGTGAGCAGTCCAATTAGGGGTGATATTGGTTGATGAATTTGAATCTGTTTCATTCTCTGATTGCCCGTCATCTTGTGTGAAAAAGTGGGGTACACCGCCCATGTTCAAAGTCGCCGGCAGTATTGTTGAAGCGATAAAAAACAGTGAAAGCAAAACAGCAGATGCCAGTCGCCTAACCCCACCCTCCATGTTTACACCATACGGCATCTATTGATGAATTGAGTGCATCAATAGGACAGGAAATCCCTTACTTCACTGACCCAACCTTCAAGCCTACTAACCCCATGAGGAACTCATGGGTAAATTGTGGGCGATGTTCTTCTTGAGCATTTTACTCGTCAGTGTGATGAATTTTTATGCCGTGGTTCGTGAACCAGATATTGTTGAAATTGCTGACTTGCATGAACATATCAGAGAATCTGTAAAAATCCGGGGTGAACTCACTTCCTATGTGCGCGACCCGTACGATAGTGGTGCTGACAGAATTGATTTATTAGTTGAAGATGGTTACAATGTTAGTGAAGTCAGATGGACTGAAACTGGACTATTACCACCGATTGGAACTCTAATCGAAGTTGTTGGAGAAGTAACTGAATGGAATGGCAGAATATGGATATCAGCTACGGGCGCTGGTTCGATTCAGTGGGATAAAGATTGGATACCTAAAGTTCACAATATCAATCTAACAGGAGTATCGCACGACCCAGCCCAATTTGATGGAGATTTGATTTCTCTTGTAGGATATTCAGGCGATGTGTTAGAAGGAAATGTCACCCGACAAATTTCTAGCCTAATGGATTCACCCTCATACAGTAGTGCTGACCATGTCATTTCAGTAGCAATAGAAGGCCGATTGGATCAAAGTTATGAGGCTGGTTCAAAGATAATGGTCACCGGCTGGGTGCGCTGGTCAGAACGGGATTTTAAATGGCAACTTCAAACTCATGCAACTCAAATCTTGGTCTTGAACGCTGCTGGTGCAAAGCGACTCTCTTGGAGCGCTGACTCAACTACTTGGTCATACGACATTGGTAGTCTTGTCACAATTGAAGGTGAAGCAAATAATGAGAGTGGCCAATGGTGGATAATGGGGCCTGGCGAAGGAAATAAACTCTGTATGCTCCCTCATGAAAATGATACATCAGGAGAAATTGGTGATTATAGTGGCCGTCTTGTGTGGGAAGAAGAAAGAGTGCAACTCTGCCTTGACCACGGCCAAGTAACCAATCTAATCAATCCAACAGGAGATGCTGGAGGGCCAACCACGCCATTGTCTGATTTAGTTAGAGACCCCAATGCATATAGAAATCAAACATTAGATTTGGTCGGCTGGATTGATAGCCCAATTTCACCAGACTACAATAAGGGATATCTTGCAGACGGACCTGATTACTTCAGCCGCTCTACAAAAATAAGAATCAAATTAGAAGGAGTACGCTCTGAATGGCTTGAAGCAGGAACAAAAGTCAATGTTTCAGCGACACTAATTTGGGATAGTGTTGATGCCCGATTGCTCCTTGAAGTCCACAGTATCTCAATATGGGAAAACGAAGTAATACCTGTAGTCACACTATCTTGGATTGAAGGTTTTGATGACTGGCAATGGGACATAAATAAATTAGTGAAAATCAATGGCGTAGTCACTGAAGAAAACGGAACTTTATGGATAAACCGCGAAGGGTCCCAATTAGGCGAACGACTTTGTTTAATGAGTGATGGGACCGAATTAGCGGCCCAAAATGCAAGTGGGGCAAGCCCTCTAGAATGGCAAGGTAGGCTTTCAACATCCGAGAATGTCATTGAACGCGAAGTTCAACTCTGTCTTGACCGACGCTGAGGACTTATTGAGGTGATACTGTGGATATCTGGATGATGGAGTGGCTTTGGCTTCTCGCCTCATTTTTCATTGGTATTTTTCTTGGTTGTATGACTGGATTAATTCCTGGATTTCACGTCAACAATGTAGCACTTATTGCACTTAGTTTGACACCTTTAGCAATCGGTTTAGGAATTCCACTCTCAGCGGTTGCTGCAATTATCGTATCAATGGGTACAGTTCACACATTCTTGAATTACATCCCAAGTGCTTTGGTTGGCGCACCTGATGGAGATACGGCGCTAGCATTACTACCGGGACATAGGATGTTGCTAGCAGGTAAAGCAACTCAAGGTGTAGCCTACTCTGCTCGTGGCTCACAACTCGGATTATTGCTCTCGCTCCCTCTACTGCTGTTTGCAAGGTTCTTGTTTGGTGAAAACCCGGGACTAGGATTCTATGAAGATAGTAGGGAAATATTACCCTATCTCTTGTTACTAATTTCATCTTTCTTAATTATGACTGAAACAACTCGTTTAGCATGGCCTAAATGGATGCAAGCGATTAGTAGTAAATGGAAGATCACATTGGGTGGCCGTGAATTTGACTTCAGTTTTTCAGAAAATTCAAACATTGCAGGAATGATTGTCGCTTGTTCCTTCTTTATTCTGAGTGGTTTCTACGGCTGGGCTGTCTTTGAACTGCCAGCACAATCACCTGTTGGGATGCCCAGTGCTACAATGCTGATGCCTGGATTAGCTGGCCTTTTTGGAATTGCAAATCTATTGGACATTTATGTCACTACAAGTGAAATGCCTGCACAAGATGATGATTGGGAATTACCACCGGCTGGGCCTCTCCTGATTCCGTGCTTCCTTTCTTCCATCTGTGCAGCAGTAATGGCAATATTACCAGGAATGACTGCGGCTCAAGCAACTGTTGTTGTCATGACTGTGCGCAACTTCATTGGGAAATGGAAAGACCCTGATTACATCCCTGCTGATTTTGAATTTGGTCCCGGTCAAACAAATCATCCAGCAATGCTTGCCATAGCACGACGAAGAGAACTTGAAGCAGCAGGAGAAAGAGGCATTCTTGCAGAAATTCCAGAAGATGGCTCTGCGCCAGTGGGGGCAATGCTAAATCCCGACCAAAGTGGCTTATTGAATGATGAATCTGGCTCAATGGTAGTTGGCGGAGCGCCTCTCACAGAAGATGAGGCTGCTATGATTCAAGCCGCAAAGGCAGAACGTGAAATCTCGCCCGACCTTGACCTTGAAATGCAATCTAGTGAACAGGACTTAGAAGTCATTGCAATTCTATCGGCAACTAACACTGCTGTCACAGTAATGGTTCTCGCCTTCCTTTACTTGGTGGGAAGACCTCGTTCTGGTGCAGCATTAGCACTGCACATGATGTATCCAATCGACCCTTGGTCTGGCGTTGAACCACCGCCCGACTTCATCCGACTGTTAGCAGTCACCGTTGCATCCGGATTACTTGCTGTCCCAATCATGATTAAAGTTGGAAAAGGTATGCTCAAATTACACGAATTAATACCACTACGCTCCCTCGTCATGGGTGTTATTCTCTTTGTCACTTTACTTGTCTGGCTGTCAACAGGTTGGATAGGAATTGGTGTATTAATTGCCGGCACCGTCCTAGGATTAATGCCGCCTAGAATTGGAATAAGACGAAGCCATGGAATGGGAATTATTCTCGTACCAATCATGATTTACACATTCGCTGCTAAAGTTGATTCATTTGGCTTCACCTGATTTATCTCGCCCTATGGGCGAGGCAAATGCTAATGGTGAGAAAGCAAAGCGCAAATGATAACCCACAGGGTGTGTGACCGACTATGCGACCAAATATTACCATAATCTCAATCTTGATGTTGATGCTACTTAGTCCTCAAGCAATAATGCTTGAAGCCAACATTGAATCCGAATTTGCAGGAGCAAAAAGTACAACTTGTTCTGGCACAATTTGCCTAAACGAACTCTTCGTCAATGCAGTTGGCAGCGAAACCGATGCTGTTGGACCTAGCGACTGGACAACTGGCGAATGGGTTGAAATTTACAACAATGGAGCCAACGATGTTGATTTGACTGGCTGGTATATCCAAGACCATTCATCTCGACAATTGGATATTTCAATCACATCATCACCTCAGACTGTAGTTTGGCCATCGAATCCAACAAACCTCATCATAGCGGCTGGCGATTATATGGTAGTGGCCCGCAATGGAGATGGGCAGTCTTGCGGATATTGCATGACCAATTCACAAGGTATATCATCACTTTACGATTCTAATGGTGCACTTCAACATCAAGCAACTTGGTCTGTTTATGCGAATCAAGCAAACTCATTGGTTGAGGGCAGCGGTACTGCAGATTGGGCCGAAGTGACAACCATCACACCAGGGGGAGTAAACTCTGGTGGCGGAACTGGTGGCCCAACATGGAACGTTAGCGACCTACGAATTAGTGAGGTATTGGCAGACGCATGGCCTAGTAATGATAACGGAACTTATCCAGGTGGAGAATGGGTAGAAATAGAAAATACCGGTAATACATCAATTTCACTAACTGGCTGGTCAATGAAAGACGCAACAGGAAACACACTAAATCTGAATGAATCATTCCTCATTGACTATAATGTCACAGATATGATCGCACCTGGTGAGCGAAGAATCGTAGCAACAAACGGCTCAAGACAGTATGGGATGTTCAACAATGGCGGCGATTCAGCATTTTTGGTTAATCCAGCGGGAGATTATGTGTCGGCTGCAAATTACACCGGAATTGGTCGAGCAGGCCACTCATTCATCGCTCCAACCACACCAGGTAATTGGGTGATGTCGCTCTTCCCAACACCATTTGGTGCAGATGCACGAAATGTCAACGGTAGCAGCCCTGTCAGAATCAATGAAGTAATGGTGAATGCAACTAGCAGTTGGACACCATATCCCAATGGAGAATGGATCGAATTGGCACATCGCGACTCAGGTCCAAGTGTTGATGTCGGCACTTGGTATATTGTCACAGGCACTGGGCAATCTTTCCCACTATCAGTAGGATTCTCTGACCGCAGCAGTGGAATAGGAACTGCAGTGGATGCGGGTTCATTTGTT
Source organism: Methanobacteriota archaeon (assembly GCA_018650285.1). Classification (GTDB taxonomy): domain Archaea; phylum Thermoplasmatota; class Poseidoniia; order Poseidoniales; family Thalassarchaeaceae; genus MGIIb-Q1. Next base: position 12,532 of record JABIGF010000013.1, on the reverse strand, counting down.
GTTATTGCAACACCACCCACTACTGGGCAGATGCTAATCATTGGTGATACAATTTCACTTGTGAATGCAACAGGCACTATTGTCGATTCAGTGCAATGGAGTTCTGACCCTGGTACAAACCAAACTGTAATCCCAATTGATGCAAACCTTCCAGCTCAACCTTTGATATCTTCAGGCTGGGCAACACCTGCATCTGCTAATCCAAATCAAATGAATAGTACAGTAAACGAAAGTGCTGACTTTAGAATTACTGAAATCATGGCTAATCCCATAGGTTCCGACACAAATCTTTACCCAGAAGGAGAATGGGTTGAAATCCAGAATGTCGGCAATGATACAGCATCTTTCCAAGGCTGGAAAATTCGTGATGGAAGAAACGCATCACTTGCTCTTGACTCGTTAAGCATCCCAGGATTGAATGAATCTGAGCCAACAGATTGGGAATTGGGTGCAGGAGAATATCTTGTAGTCTGGCGGAACGGCCGCTCAATGAATCTACAAAATAGCGGTGACGCCGTCTCGCTGATTGATTCATCGGGAGAACTAGTACAGACAATCATTTACACACTCACACCATCAAACAGCACTCTTGTTGTAGGAACAGATAGTGAAGGGGAATGGACTCATTCACCGTGGCCAACTCCTGGTTCAGCAAACCCTCTCTTTGACGACCCATACACAGGTATTACCACACTCGAAGTAAGTGAAGTGATGCCACAATGCACAGCAGGAAATCTCGGTATTGAAGGAGATTGGTTAGAAATTCATAACCCAGATAGCAGTAGTTTGAATCTGTCACGTTGGTTAATTGTCAACGATAATGGTGAAACAATAGTTCTTCGCGACCTCTACCTACAACACTATTCTGCAGGAGTCGCATACGAGAGAAGCGATTGGTGGAATCTTGATGCAGGAGAATACGCAGTAGTCATGCCTGAAAACAATGGTTTCCTCTCGAATTTCAATGAAATGTTTGACATCAGAGACCCTAATGGAAATGTGCGTCAAGAAATACGGTGGACAGATTCAGAAAATTGTCGCAGTATGGAAGGAGATGCTACTGCCTGGACTGAAGAATGGCTAAACACAATGTGGCCTACACCCGGAGAAGAGAACCCTGAACCAACACCATGGGACCCTAGCGACCCTGTATGGTTTACTCGAATGATGCCGGGTCAAGTATACAACAGATACAATGAATTCATTGAGATAACCAACATGGGGGACAGTGTCCTCAACCTTGCAGGATGGCACCTTAACAGAATCAAGAGTGATGGCTCTGCAAATTCTGGAACCTTTAATGGCCTTGTTTTGATGCCAGGTGAATCTGTTGCCTTGACAAAATCGCCTCAGAATCTCTCTGAAGATGGAGGCATTAATGCTGCAGACATGAACCAATATTTGGATTATTCACCAAGTATGTATGACTCTGGCTCATCTGTTCAACTTATTTCACCGGATGGAGTTATTGCTGATACCTTCGTTTATGCTGGCGGATTGGCAAATGTTACTGGATGGAGTGGACCCGCTGTATCAACTCCACCTGCAACTTTCCAAGGGCTGGTATTCATGCGCGGTGATGGCTGCAATGAAATGAATGACACCAACACCAGCGCCGATTGGGAAATACGTTGGGTTCGCCTTGGCGCTAGTATGTTCTGTGATTCAGGAGTATTCTCAACTACTGGTTCGCTTGAACCAATGATCTCACCAGATGGTAGCCTATACCAATTCCTTGAATGGCTAGATGGGACCAACAATGAATTACACATACATGTGTACGAATTAATGAGCAACGATATCATTGCAAAACTAGCAGCACTTTCACAAGCAGACGTTGACATTACTGTTGTCTTAGAAGAAGACCCTTTTGAAGAAGGTGAAGACCTAGTGAAAATTAGAGGTATGGCATACGAACTGTATGCAGCAGGAGTTGATGTTTTCTGGATGGGTAATCCAAGAGGAGAAAACGCCCCACCTGCGCCTTACCAATACATACACAGCAAGGTTGCTGTACGCGATGGAGAATCAGTATGGATAGGTTCAGGCAATCTAAAAGAATCAACTATGCCACCATCAAATTGGTCATCAAATAGAGATTGGGGGCTAGTAATTAATTCTCCAGATGTGGCACAATTAGTTATGACTAGAATGTTATGGGATGAAAATGTAAGCCACCCACATCTCAATAGTTACAGTGTCATGGACCCCTCAACAGGTCGACCAACCGGATGGACATCCTCAGGGCCTAGTGGGCTTGATGCACTACCTCCTGCCATTACACCTCCAACAATTACTGGCGAATTCACAGGCCAAATCTTCACCTGCCCTGATGATTGTGTTTCTGGAATTGTCAACCTACTTGACTCTGCAAACCAAAGTATTGAACTCTCACTACAAGGATTTGACATGGGTTGGCACTGGGGTTATGGAGATAATCCACTTGTTGACGCCATTCAAAGAGCTCTCCAGCGTGGCGTATCAGTTAGATTACTGATTAACGGATATTACGCAATTTATGATGATGATATTCGAGATACTGCAAATCATTTCAACAACCAATGGAATCGAACTGATGGATACGATGCAACTGCAATATTGATGTCACCTGGAGAAAGAATTGTCAAATTACACAATAAAGGAGTAATTGTTGATGGACATTCTGTCCTGATTTCCTCAATCAACTGGAATTCTAATGCGATTTTGCGAAACCGCGAAATGGGTATTGTAATCCACAATGATGTATTGGCTGAGTGGTATCTCGATTCATTTGAAGAAGATTGGAATCGTGTTGATGAATACACTGACACTGATGGAGACAATATGCCAGATGCTTGGGAACTTGAATACGGATTAAACCGTACATCATCAGTTGTCCCGGGTAGTTCAATCCCCGAACAATCACATGACTTTGATAATGATGGATTAGATAATTATCGTGAGATGAATGTCAGTGCAAACCCATTCAAAGCAGATACTGATGACGACTGCATCAGTGACCAAAATGAATTAATATTCGCCACCTTGAAAGGCATTCCTGCATCAGATGCGATACTATTTGCAGATGCTGACAACGATGGGGTTGCAGACGGCGAACAGACTGACTGTGGCACCTCAATCATTCCAGCTGTTGATGATGATGATGAAAATAACAACACAGGAACTAGTCCTCAAATCCCTGAACCTGACGACCCAATGGATTCATTCGCGGCTAGAATGTTGTTAGGAGTTGTTGGAGTAGCAATGATTGCTCTTGTCATAGCCTTACTAGCAATCCTCATCGGCGGCAGAGAAACTGCACGCGGTGTCGTTTCAGATGCCTCTCTAGACCTAGCGACTGCAGCCATCAGACAGGAAGCGGCGTTCAATGAAACAAGCATGCCAGAATTAGATGCTGCCCCTCCTGCATTAGACGGGACGGAACAATCTGCACCGATTCTTGATGCTGGGACAGATGAACCAAAAATTATCTCTAGCCGAGACAATGCTGTTGGGCGACATGATGGTGTCCATGGTGCACCTCTCCTTGATGGGTTTGAATTTGAAGGTTGGACACCACAGCAAGTGAAAGATGCGCTAAATGCTGGTTGGACGATTGAACAACTCCGTGATGTGTATAATAAAGAAAATCAGTGATGCTCAATTAACACCCGATGAGGGGATAAAATGAACACGGAAATCCAACAAACAGTGGATGGGATAACCGACGGGACCCTTAGCGATCAAGAGGTTGAAGTTTGGCTTCGAGATGTGTTTGAAAATGGCCTTTCAGAGGAAGATACCGTAGAACTAACTCATGCAATGACTCACTCGGGAATTGTCCTCAAATGGCCTACTGAATGGCAACACTTGGTTGTTGACAAGCACAGCACTGGTGGTGTTGGAGACAAAGTATCGCTACCGTTAGCACCAGCCGTTGCTGCCTGTGGTGGCAAAGTTCCGATGATTTCAGGACGTGGTTTGGGCCATACTGGTGGCACTTTAGACAAACTTGAGTCTCTTCCAGGATACATCGTCCCACGTAGTGATGAGGAATTACATACTCAAATTGAACAGGTGGGGTGTGCTATTGTTGGACAGACAGGTGACATCGCTCCTGCTGACAAACGGATGTATGCAATTCGTGATGTCACTGGATTAATCGCTTCTGTCCCTCTAGTAACTGGTTCAATTCTGTCAAAAAAAGCAGCAGCAGGGCTTTCTGCCTTGGTGATGGACATCAAAGTTGGCAAAGCCGCCTTCATGAAAAATGAAGACGAAGCGCGTGAGTTAGCAAAAAGCATGACCTCGACAGGCGAAGGTTTGGGAATGAAGACTTCAGTCACCCTGACAAAAATGGACACCCCAATTGGATATGCTATTGGCAACTCTCTAGAGATCCTTGAATCGGTTGAAACGCTTCGGGGAAATGGGCCAGCAGATTTGGAAGAATTAGTATGCGTCCAAGGTGGAATAATGTTGTCAGCCGCCGGTCTTGCCAATGACCGAGATGAGGGGGCGATGATGATATACGATTCATTACATGACGGTTCAGCCTTGTCAAAATTCCAAGAGATGTGTTGCGCACAAGGAGTTTCTGAATCAACATTTTCTAGCGAAAATACCCTATTAAATGCACTAGGACTTCTTGATACATCCCTTCAAACAACAGAAATATGTGTGACCAAGAATGGCTATATCTCTGACATAGACGCTCTCACTCTTGCAGAAGTTTGTTCTGATTTAGGTGCGGGGCGTAAGAAAATTGATGACCAACTTGACATGCAAGTCGGGATGATTCTTGATGCACATGTAGGGACTCCAGTAGAGTCAGGTAGCCCATGGGTGACAATCTATCACCGCAACGAACTGTCCAATAATATCCTAGAAAAAGTGGCTGGGGCTGTTTCAATTACAAATGAGGAGCATGAACCTGAAAGTCGTATTATTGACATTCTCTAAGGATAAGCAGGCCCTGGCTCAAAGCAATAGTGTACAGTTTGATGTTCACTCTTTAGAGCACGAACATCAGCCTTGACCAAGGAGGGTTCCTCGCCTTTGAGTAAAACACGCGCATATAGTGAAGCTACATCCTGCATCTGGTCTACACCCATACCTACTCGGGTTAACTCTTGCACCCCGAGCCTCAATCCAGATGGTGTCATCGCCTTGGTATCACCGGGTAACATATTCATGTTAGTGATGATTCCAGCATCTTCTAACATTTGAGCCGCTTTTGCCCCTGCTCCAGAATCCTGTTCGCCATGACGTGTCAAAATTTGATGGCTGGCGGTATAGCCTCTCTCTTCGGCTAACACATCAAATCCTTCTGCAGCCATCGCCTCTCCAAACGCCTTAGCGTTGGCAATAATATTGGCGGCATAATCAGCACCGAATTCTGCAAATTCGGCTAATGCCACCACTTTTCCGGCAACATGATGTAAATGATATGATGAATTTGTACCAGGGAATATTGCTGAATTAAGTCTGCGTTGAAACTTCTCATCGTCAGAATCAGAAATCAAAAAACCGCCTTGTGGCCCTGGGAAAGTCTTGTGAGATGAACCGGTCATCACATCTGCACCTTCACGGAGTGGGTCTTGAAATTGGCCACCAGCAATCAGGCCAAGCACGTGAGCGCCATCGTACATCACCCGAGCACCTACCTCATGCGCAGCATCCGCCATCTCTTGGAGAGGAGTAGGGAAAAGAAACACCGATTGGCCAACCAATGCTAGTTTAGGCTCGAGTTGGCGAATCAATGCACACGCTGCATCAACATCCGGCTCCATTCTCGCTTCATCCCAAGGATAGGTATGAAGATCCAAACCTCTCAGACCAACCGCCCCCATTCTAGCGTGAGAGATGTGCCCACCATCTGCTGTAGATACGGCTGAGATTTTATCGCCGGGTTTGGTAAGTGCTTTCAAAGCAGCAATATTTGATACTGTGCCGGATGTAGATTGGATATTTGCAAAGCGTGAATTGAATACTTGCTTTGCTAATGAAATGCCTATTGACTCAATATCATCAAAGTCATCACAACCTTGGTAGTAACGCTTCCCGGGTAAACCTTCAGCATATCTGCCATGAAGGTCTGAATTAATCGCTTTTCTCACCATTGGTGAAATGATGTTCTCACTTGCAATCATCGGTAAACCTGAGCCATAATGTTGACCGCTTGCAACAGTTGCTGCAATGACTGATTCGACGTGAGTCCTATTGATATCGCCCGCCATGCGACACTAGCCGGCCGAGGACGCCCTTCAACTTCGCGCATAATCAGAATTAATGGCTATCGGTAAATAGAGAGAGAGAAGCGATATTATCACTCCATTTTCTGCATTCGATTGGTATCAACCCATTCATCCCAACTAGTGTCAAATCCAACATAGTGAATCAGATATTGCCCGCCCGTTTTTTCTCGAATAATGGCATCCCACCAACTTCCTTTCCAATCAACTTTGATTTCTTCACCAACTGAAAACGGGTCATTAAATGGATGTTCTGCGGGTTTAACCTTCCACCCAGTAGGCCCTACCACATACATAGTATTCCTCGTCTCGACACGAGCCGTTGCGCGCTCGTCATACTGCACTCCCATTATCTGAGATGTCCTTACTGGCCCCTCGCCGAGTTTAGGATGAGCGTAGGCATATCCATGCAAATCTCCATCCTTGATTTCAGCATCACGAATTACAACCTCTGGCTTGTAGTGAACTGGCTCGACATCATCTGAACTTGCCATGTATTTTGCCAATTCACGATAATCAATTTCGGAATCTAAACCGATTCCAAGGGATGCAAACTCTTCAAGAACATCATCTACAGATATGGGGTCATCTCCGATTTCAGTAAGAATTTCAAAATACTTCCGAGCCGGTATCGTTCCGGTCCCATTTTCGTCAAATACTTGGAAGGCTTCAATCAATTCTTGTTCAGCCTCCAAAACGGATTCCATGTAATCCTGAACTTCGGCAGAATTTTCCTGCAGGGGTTCAATACGACTCCATTCGACATTGTCTTCAACATCCCCATCATCAAAGTGAATCATAAATGTATGATTGTCATTCTCTGAAGCAATTGTACCAGGATAATAATTCCCGTAATTTTTCCAATTAACGAGGACACGGTTTCCTACTTGGTAAGGAGGAGCGGCAGGTCGGATGGTGCCTAGTGAAGAACCGATCACCACTGCATGTTTTGTTTCGATTCCCGAAGATTTAGGCACTTCTATCCTATATGTCCCATCATCATTGACACCAATGACTGTACATCGGTTAAGCCAGCGTTCATTGGTTGGGCTGTGATATTCCACATGATCACCTACACTGAATGAGGGTGGTAATTCAACTTCTAGTATAGGGGGGGCTTGTGGGGCAGCGGGTTCGGCGCCCACCATGCCCAATTGTTGTAATGCGGCAATTACCGCTGTCGTAACCGCAGCGGGGTCATTATTGATGACTGTACTGTGAACAACATCTCCACCGATGACTGAATCTTGCATATTTAGCGCCTGTTCACTAGGTACAGATGGTTCTGGTTCTGATGTAGGTGGCGCTGGAATCCATTCACTACCAGTCCACATGTGCTTCCCGTCAGGGCTGTAAGTAGGGCCGCTCATGACAGCCCGATGGGCATGCCATACTTCTTATTTTATCACAAAAATAAAATCAAAATCCCATAATCTATCGGCATTATTAATTTGATAACAATGGATAAGCAGATAGTCGGCAACTCATCACTAGGTACAGTATGGCCGAATGGGATGTCGTGGTAATTGGCTCGGGAGCAGGTGGCCTTAGTGCCGCTGTCGCACTTTCAAATGTTGGAAAAAAAGTCTTAGTTCTTGAACAACATTACCTCCCGGGAGGGTGGACTCATTCCTTCTCATTAGAAGGGCACAAATTCAGCCCTGGTGTCCATTATATTGGGCAAATGCAGAAGGGTGGCGCAGCACGAGAACTGTTCGAAGGTTTGGGTGTTGGTGGCGAATTAGAATTCTGTGAACTCAACCCAGACGGATATGACCACATTGTCTTCGAAGATGAAACATTTGACATCCCTTGTGGCAAAGAGAAATTCATTGCCCGACTTATTGAAAGATTCCCTGATGAGAAGAAAGGGATTGAACAATATTTTCAATTGATGCAAAAAATGTACGACGGGCTAACCAAAGCGGGAGATATTAGTGGATTACTAGATGGCATCAAACTAATCTACAAAGCACCTGTCGTGATTTTCAAAGGATTGAAACCGGCATCAAAAATTATTGACAAATATGTGAAGGATGTCAAACTCAAGGCTATTCTAGAAGCTCGCTCTGGTGACCATGGTCTGACACCAGAAAGAGTACCATTCGCACAACATGTAGCCATTGATGGGCATTATTGGGAAGGGGCTTGGTATCCCAAAGGAGGAGGTGGTGCAATCCCCAAAGCATTCATTTCTAGATTGAAAAAGAATGGGGGAGAAATCCGCGTTAAGAGTAGAGTGGAAGAAATCATTCTCAAAGGAAAAGGGAAACAACGCCGTGCAGTTGGAGTTCGATTACAAGATGGAGAGGAAATTCGTGCAAATACTGTCATCTCTAACGCTGATGCTTGGGTCACCTACAATGACTTAGTTGGCAGGGCTAATCTATCTAACAAACTTGCAAAGAGAATTACTAATCTTGAACCATCAGTCAGTGCCTTGAGCCTCTACCTTGCTACCGACATGGATATCGATGCCTTGGGACTTGACTCCGGAAATTACTGGATAATGAACAACCCTAGTGTAGATGCAACATATCGCTTTGCCGAGAAAGATGAACTTGATGGAGAGGGAAAATTCCCTGGTTCATTTCTGACAATTACCACCAAGAAAGACCCAAGCAAAATGAAAGATGGATTACACACCATGGAGGCTTTCATCTTCGTATCATACGCCCCGTTTGAACAGTGGGAAGGTAGTGAAACAAAGAATCGAAGTGAAGAATATAATGACTTCAAGAAACGTCTGACTGAAAGGATGTTTGACACCATAGAAGGCGTCGCCCCAGGTCTTAGAGACCACCTCGTAATTTGCGAGTTGGGCACACCCTTAACCAACGTACATTATCTCAACGCATACCGTGGGAATCTCTATGCTACTGCTAAATCAAAGCAACAAATTGGCCTTGGTGCACTTCCAATCAATACTGAGATTTCTGGCTTATATCACTGTGGGCAATCTACTGTCGCTCACGGAGTACTTGGAGTGATTGCAACGGGGTTGATGGCCGCCTCAAAAATTAGTGGCATAGGGATGAAAGAATTACTCGCATATGGAGAGGCGGGAGAGATTCGATTACACCCATCTAATGATGTATGAGAACGCAAAATATAGTCTTACATCAACTGATTTAGTTTGCAGGAACCCAAGCGTCACCATCCCAGTACAATAGAACTCCATCTGGCTGACGATGCCATGTGACACCATTGTCGTCAACCCACTGTTCGGGTTCTGCTTCCCCAACAGGTTGGGCGCCGATTGGTGGTGCTTCGGTTTGTTGAGTGATTTCAACTGGAGCATGGGCCATCGCCATGTCCGCAAAAGATTCTGATGGGGCAGCTGTTAATGCACCTGAAAATTGGTCACCTTCTGAATCATCACCTCGCATTCTTATCACCAAAATTGAACCAGCAACAATTGCAAATAATGCAATCATACCAATAAGTGCAAGAACCATTGGAGAAAATCCGCCTTTCTCAGTAACATCAGCAGCGCTTTGCTTAGATGCATCTTGTGGGAACAAATCATTGAGATCAGATACACCATCACCATCCGAATCTAAACAACCAACTCGGTCAACTGTAGATGTGCCTGCTTCATTTTCACAATCATCTTCTGAATCCATGTAAGTGTCAGCATCACTATCCCACTGAGATTTTGAACAGCCATAATTGTTCGCGGTTTCATTGGCTGGAGTGTTATCACACTGATCTATTGAATCATCAATACTATCATTATCGCTATCAAGTTGTTTTTCTGCACAACCATCAGTATTAACTGGTAATCCTACATCTGTACCGGGGCAAGAATCGAATGCATCAAAGACATAATCGCCGTCACTATCTCTTTGAGTTGCAGAACAGCCGTCAGTATTGACCTGTTCTCCAGTAGGAGTATTTGGACATAGGTCATAGAAATCCTTTACAGTATCTTCATCAACATCTCGCTGATGGTCAGAACAACCATTGTTGTCAATGGTTGCAACATCTATCGTATTAATACAATCGTCATTGTTATCTTTAACCCCATCAGAATCGCTGTCATCAATACAACCATCTTGGTCATCATCAAATCCAGTTGCGTTTTCATAGGCACAATCATCTACATCATCCTTGATGTTATCACCATCACTGTCATCAATGCAACCATCGCCATCACTATCATATCCAGTTGCGTCTACATATCGACAATCATCAACATTATCAGGAACTAAATCGCCGTCAGTGTCGTCAATACAACCATCCATATCGCTATCAAAGCCACTAGCATTAGTGGTTGGACATTGGTCAACGTCGTCCTTCACTAAGTCGCCATCAGTATCATCGATACAACCATCTTGGTTTGCATCATGGCCTGTTGAATCTTCATTCACACAATTATCATCAGGGTCAGGGTAGCCATCGCCATCCGTATCATCAATGCAACCGTCACCATCATTATCCCAACCACTAGCATTAATGTGTAGACAATCATCAACAGCATCCATGACTCCATCGCCATCACTATCTCGTTCAGTATCTGAGCAACCAGTAGTGTCTACTATTTCGCCAGATGGTGTGTCAGGGCACTGGTCAGGGTTAGTCCCTTGAGGATTATCACCGTAGCCATCACCATCTCGGTCAGCCCACTGAGTGATGTCTGTTGGGAATGCATCGGAATTATTTCCTTGAGGGTTATCACCCCAACCATCACCATCACCATCAGCCCACTGTGTACCATCAGTAGGGAACGCATCAGGATTGGTCCCTAGCGGGTTATCGCCATATCCATCACCATCTTGGTCAGACCACTGAGTATTATCTTGAGGGAATGCATCAGCATTGTTTCCATTCTGATTATCACCGTAGCCATCACCATCTTGATCAGACCATTGAGTGCCATCTTGAGGGAAGGCATCAGGATTGGTCCCATTAGGATTGTCACCCCATCCATCACCATCTCCATCTGACCATTGAGTGCCATCGGTTGGGAATGCGTCACCGTTGGTGCCACTTGAATTGTCTCCGTAACCATCACCATCACTATCCCACCATTGAGAAGGATCTGTTGGCCACAAGTCGCCACCTGTTACGTTTGAGTTGTCACCATAACCGTCACCATCACTATCAGACCACTGATTTGAGTCTGTAGGGAACGCGTCACCGTTAGTACCGCTAGAATTGTCACCGTAGCCATCACCATCGCTGTCGACCCACTGGCTTGCGTCATTCGGCATCAAGTCACCATTGTCACCCACACCGTCACCATCACTGTCAACCCACTCGTTGGGGTCGTTAGGGAAAGCGTCTGCATTGGTTCCGTTCGGGTTGTCACCGTAACCATCTCCATCTACATCGGAATGCTGGGTGGCATCGGTAGGGAATGCATCGGCATTGTTACCACTAGCATTGTCCCCATATCCATCACCATCAAAATCCTGCCACTGTGTGCCGTCAAATGGGAATGGATCAAGTGCATCATTGACACCATCGCCATCAGTATCTCTCTGAGTTGCTGCGCAACCATAAATATCAACCGTTGCGTTTGATGGTGTGTTTGGGCATAGGTCATTCTCATTCCAAACGCCATCATTATCATCATCGTGAATTATCAAGAAACATATTGAATCATTACCCATCCAACTATTGTTGGAGTCCCAAATATCGGCATATGCACAATAATAACCACTAACTGAAGGAGTATTGAATGCCCAATTAAATGATTGATTTGTTGAGGTCGCTGTGAAATTTGTCAGGGTTGAAAAATCTATGACAGTGCCGTTTGAATATCTCTCAATACTAGTTTGAACGGCATAATTGACACCAATATTCAAATCAATAGCGTCAAAGTAAAACGTATTTGTTGTTGCATTAGAATTTGCTGTTATTCCTGTTGCACTAATACCTGGCCATGTTGGATTGAAACAATCCTCGTGTTGGCCTATTTGCACATATGTGGCATTGAATAAGAATGTAGTAAAGCAACGTACTGCCCCACTTCCTGGCTGATTCCAATTGACATTGTAACCCTGGGATGTGCTAGTTGCTGTGAAATTACCACTACCCGATTGCAAATAGGTTGTCCCACCTCCAATGTAAAGGTACCATTCGTAATAGTAAGTATCCCCAGCTGATAGATTTTGAGCATCTAGGGTTCCAGAAGTATCTGATGTAACAGATCCTTCTAACATTTCATGATATAGACAATCCATGTCATCATCAACATATGTCCCACCAGCGCTATGAGACATGTCATACAATTCGCCGTAAAGACAGAACAAATTCTCTTCCGCCAAAGTAATGTATGCTGGAGAGATATG